>JAZTZH010000059.1:0-21993 GCA_045637365.1 Acutalibacteraceae bacterium | reverse complement strand
GATGAATTAAAGAAATATATACATTACTACAACAACGAAAGAATTTCCTTAAAATTAAAAGGAATGAGTCCGGTACAATACCGAACTCATTCACAAGCAATTTAATATTTATTTTTGTCTAATCTTTGGGGTTCACTTCACCTTTATCGGTTACTGCTGTAACTTTTTTAAAAACCTATAAGACCTAAAAGTCCGTATGAAAGTATCGAAATAATTATACCTGCGATAAACACACCCAAAGCAATTACGGGAAGTGAATGCTTGATTCTGATATCAAGCAGATCAGCAATCAGAGCACCTGTCCATGCACCTGTACCGGGAAGAGGTATGGCAACAAATAAAAGTAAGCCCAGGAGCCTGTATTTTTTTACATTGTCTGCTTTCCTTAAGGAACGTGCTTCGAGTTTATTTATAACAGCTTCAATCTGAGGTGTTTTTTTCATCAAATTGAAAATCTTTCTGATAAATAACAAAATAAACGGAATCGGTAACATATTACCTGTGAAACAGATGGCGAATGCTTTGAAAAATTCGACATTCATAAGCTTAGCGGCAATTAATCCACCTCTTAATTCAAGTACAGGCAACATCGATACAAAGAATGAAATCAATTCAGGCGAAAACTTATCACCCAAAATATTTACAAGATATTCAGCAATTGATTCAGACATTTTTACGCTCCTTAAATTGAGTTTTCTGTAATAAATTGCTCTGCTTCAGTCAGAATATATTTATCATTTTCATAATTCAGAACTCTTAAAGCGGTATTAAAGTTATACCATCCGCATTCCTCTATTTCTTCTTCCTGAAGTCTGAAATCTGACTGCTCTGTTCTGGCAAGGAAAATAGAAACTGACTTTTCAATCTTGCCCTGAATACTGTACTCGGAATTTTTCACAAAACCTGGAATTATCTCGATGTTTATGCCGGTTTCTTCCAGTACTTCTCTGATTGCAGTTTCTTCTTTGGTTTCTCCCGGCTCAATATGACCCTTCGGAAAGCCCCAGTGAGCACTTCTTTTATTACGGATAAGAAGATACTTTCTTTCACCGTTTTCATATCTGAAAATAACAGCTCCGCATGAGCTTTCGTATAAACATTCGATATTATATCCGATGCTTCCTTCGGCAAAGTTTATAGCTTCTTTTATATCATTTACGATATAACGCGTGCTTTTAGGTGCAACGACCCATACTATACCTTTACCTCCGTGGCGTCTTACCACTGCAATAACACGTCCGTCAAAATTCCTTACGGGATGGTTGATACCCATAATATATGCAAACTGAACAGTGTTTTTGCGTGCTTTACAGCCTTCCATTATTCCGTAGTTAAGCTGATACTTAAATCCGAAACGTTTATTATAGGAATACATCGGAGACGTAACTCTTACCTTGACAAATTTGCCTAACATAATAGTCTCCTCTTCACAAAATGTGACATTTATACTCAGGTTAACCCCTTTATGTCACACAGAATATATGAAGACATTATACACTCTTTGATACAATTTTTCAATAGATTTTTATCTAAAAACAGCTTAGAAAACAAAAAAATATTAATTATATTGTCAAAGAGATTTAAAAGTGATATAATACAATGAAAATGTAAGAAATGAGAATGAAAATGAAAACGCTTTATATTACAGATTTAGACGGTACCTTTTTAAACAGTAAGGGTGATATTTCATCTGAAACAAGAAAGCTTATCTCTGAGGCTTTGAATAAGGGTGTTGATTTTACTCTTGCCACAGCCAGAACCTTCGCAACTGTTACTCAAATGTTTGACGGAATACCGCTCAGGCTTCCTGTAGTTCTGATGAACGGCGTAATGGTTTACGATTTTTCGTCAAAAGCTCCGGTAACCTGTCACAGTTTAGATACAGACAGCACAAGGAAGGTTTTCGAGGTTTATAAAAAGCATAATATTTTCCCTCTTATCTATCGCTACAGGAATCCTTATCTTGAAATAGAGTATTATGATAGGAGTAATCCCTATCAGATGAGGTATGTCAATCAGAGAAATGAAGCTACCGGTAAAAAATTCATATACTCCCCTGCTTTCGTCTGCGAAGGAAAAGAAGACGTGATATACATCGTAACACTCGACAGATATGAAAAGCTCTTACCGTTGTATAACGACATTAAAGAGATTAATGATATTTCCTGCGTTTTTTACAGAGATAATTATACGGATTGCTATTTTCTCGAAATTTTCGCTAAAGATGTCTCTAAGGCATCAGCTTTACTTGAGGTCAGAAAATTAATCGGAGCTGAAAAGGTTATAGCTTTCGGTGATAATATGAATGATATAGAAATGTTCAAAGCATCGGATGAATCTTACGCTGTGAGTAATGCTTGTGATGAATTAAAGAGCATCGCTACAGGAGTTATCGGCACAAATGATGAGAATTCTGTAGCAGATTATATTCTTAAACATTTTACGGAGAATTTGTAATGAGCAGATTATATACAGAATACGCAAAAACATACAAGCTTACACCGGAAAATTCAGACGGATTTTATTCAGTTGTCGGAAAGCTTATTGAAACTGAAGAAGTTCAGTCTATGCAGCAGTATGAGCAGCATCTTGAAATCGACAGGCTGCAGCATGTATTAGGAGTCGCATATTTAAGCTATAAAATATGTAAAAGATTAGGTTGGGACTACGCTTCCGCTGCCCGTGCCGGTATAATGCACGATCTGGTATATTATGACTGGCGTGACGGTGAAACGGGCGGATGGCATCGCTTACACGGCTACAAGCACCCGAGACTTGCGTGTATGAATGCGAAGGAATTATGTAAGGATCTTAATGATATTGAATTTGATGCCATTCTCAGACATATGTGGCCGCTCACGGTCAGACTTCCCAAATACAAGGAAGGTTATGTAATTATCTTTTCAGATAAATACTGTGCCACAAGAGAGCTGATGTACTCCCTTAATAAAAAATATAAAGCTAAATTTTTAGCTGATGTAAAAGGTATATAATTATGGAATCGTTCGTTAAATATATTTTACTGTTTTTCTTTTACAGTGCTGCAGGCTGGTGCCTCGAATCCCTTTACTGTTCTATCGGTGAAAAGAGATTTGTTAACCGTGGCTTTCTCGCAGGACCTCTTTGTCCCATTTATGGTGCTGCAGCATTGGTGATTATTATTCTTATATATAATCCTTTCCGTGATAATCCCCTCGCTGTTTTTCTTTTAGGTATCGTTCTTTGCGATATAGTAGAATATGTTACCAGCTATATTATGGAAAAGCTTTTCAGTGCACGATGGTGGGACTACACTTATGAATTTCTTAATATAGGTGGCAGAATATGCCTTAAGCATACACTTTATTGGGGTGTAATTTCTATTGTGTTCGTTAAAACCATACATCCTGCCGTAGATAATCTTTACAGTAAAATTGACGGTCCGTACCTGAATGTTATTTTATTTGTAATTCTTGGTATTTTTGTCCTTGACCTCATTAATGCTGTGAGAAAAGCACTCGATATTCGTAAGCTCGAGGTTAAAATCAATAATCTTACCAATGTTCTTACGGAAGAGCTTTCGATTATTAAGTCAACAGTAGAAGATAAATATACACTGATTCAGAAGGTAGTGGTTAAGCAGACCGACAAGCTCACTCAGCTCAAATATCAGTTTGATGATCTGGCAGAGGATGTCGAAAAGTTCCTTATCTTCGAAAAGAAAACCAAAGAAAAAGAAAAGCGTCTTTCGAACAGACTGTTTTACAACAATCCGACCTTCGAAAGACTTACCAAAAATAAGCTTATGAAATTAAAGGATATCATTGATGATATTAAATCAAATATATATGAAGGCGAAGAAAAGCTTTAAGGAGAGAATCAATGAAAAACAGTGAAAAAAATGATGTAAGAGTTACACGAACATACGCACAGCTTATCAACGGTCTCATCGTTCTGCTTAATGAAAAGTGCTTCGATGATATCTCTGTTTCAGAAATATGTGAGGCATCCGGCGTTCACAGAGCTACATTTTATAAGCACTTTAACGATAAGTTTGAGTTTCTGAATTTCTGCTTCGACTCTATGCTTAAGACCATATCCTTTGACTATCTTGAATTAGGTTCATCTCCTGAGATAATCAAGAACAATATAATGCACTTTGTAGCCTGTATTCTTGAATTTATCGATGATAACAGGCCGTTGTTTACTGCAGCCTGCATTGAAAAGCCTTCGGTGGTTTTTCTGTCTTCATTTGATAATGCAATTAATAATTTTTGCACAGATAAGCTTAATGCTGTTCTTACGGCACCGATGCACAGAATAGAAATTTCATCTGTATTTTACTCGGGAGCCTTTGTTGGCGTGGTTAAATGGTACATACAGGCAAGTAATCCGAATATGTATGATGAAATTATGGATTTTATCGAGCACAGAGTAGATGAGTTGTGCAGCTTTTATCAAAAGAATCTTTACAATCCCGATTAATCTCTACTGTCATAATCATCAAGGAAATTGTATTTTGTGTCGCCTTTATGGTAGCCGATAACAGTTTCGAGGTTGACATTATGTACACTTCTGAAAATATTCATTTCGATATTGGAGTTGATTTTTCTGAACGAGGAAATCAGCTCCTTCATTTCTTTACGCTTGGAAAGAAGCTCCTTATCTGATTGCTGATTTTCCGATGCATCCGTAAACTTGCAGGCACACTGTAAAAACTTAAGCTCGTTATATCTTACCCATGCCTTGATATCAGCTTCTCTGACCATATATAAGGGTCTGATAAGCTCCATTCCTTCGAAATTTGTACTGTGAAGCTTAGGCATCATAGTTTTAATTTCAGCACCGTAAATCATACTTAGCAGAATCGTTTCTATAACATCGTCAAAATGATGACCGAGTGCTATTTTATTGCATCCGAGAAGCTGAGCATTTTTATAAAGATGTCCCCTTCTCATACGTGCACACAGATAACAGGGAGAATTCTCCACGTCTACTACATAACCGAAAATATTAGCATCAAAGATTTCAATGGGCACATTAAGCATTTCGGCATTATTGATTATTTGCTGTCGGTTTTCTTCGGAATATCCTGGATCAAGAACAAGATATTTTGCTTCAAAAGGAAAATCACTGTGCTTTTGAAGATGCTGAATACATTTAGCAAGGAGCATAGAATCCTTACCGCCTGAAATACATACGGCGATTTTGTCTCCGGGCTTTATCATCTCATATTCATTTATGCCTGCAATAAAACGTTTCCATATTTCTTTGCGGTATTTTTTTATTATGCTTCTTTCGACTTCTAAATACTTTTCCATATTTCGACCTTTATGAAAAAGCAGGCGGTTAAAACCCACCTGCTTTTATTGTGTTTTAACTTTCTTTGATATTAAAAATAATTTTAAGAATACTCTTTAACATTTTAGGACTCTTAACCACTACAACCTTCATACGCTTAACCTCCAATCGTAACACCTCATTTTAATGAGCAGGTAACTCCTAAAACGATAAGCATAAAAGCAAGGATGAAAAGCATAACCTTTACCGGAATACATAAAGCGAGTAAAATTCCGGCACCGAAGGCAGTGAAGATAAGTCCTTTGGAACATGGACGGTATTTTGCCATGCCATCATCCCCTTCCGAATAAAATCGCAATCTACTAATATTATACGGAAGTGAATGAAAAAGGTGATAATATTATAAATTCCACTTCTTCAGATTCTTCTGCTCATTATAGAATGTAACATAGCTTTCATATCTGTTTTTACTTAAAATGCCTTCTTCGACAAGAGAACAGATTTTACATCCTTTCTCTCCGAGATGTGCGCATCCTGTAAACTTACATTCACCTATATGCTCAGAAAACTCTTTGAAATAATATTCGAGCTCATCTGAAAAAATAACATTATCATTTGAAAAGTCGATACTTGAAAAACCTGCAGTATCGATAACAGTGCCGTCTCCGATGTGGAAAATTTCGGTCTGTCTTGTGGTGTGTCTGCCTCTGCCGAGCTTGTCACTGATCTCGCCTGTTTCCAGGCTAAGATCACCGCTGAGGGCGTTTATCAGTGTAGACTTGCCTACACCTGAATTTCCTGTAAAAGCCGTCAGATTACCCTTTAATTCGCCTTTTATGGCTTCGAGCATAGATGAGTCGTTTACATCTGAATAAAGGTAAACTCTGTAGCCCGTAGATTTGTAGGTTTCATAAAGTTCCGAAAAATCTGCAAGGTCTGTTTTTGTAATTACAATCACAGGCTCAATGTCATTTTTTTCGGCAAGAACCGTCATTTTATCAATAACAGGAAAATTAGGAAGAGGCTTCGTAGCTGAAATTACGATCATAAGTTTATCAATATTAGCCACGGGAGGTCTTATGAGCTTATTCTTTCTTTCGTGTATTATATCGATGGTGTTTTCTTTATCTTCTCTGACTGTTATGGTTACATAGTCACCTGTAAGCGGAGAGATTTTCTCTTTTCTGAATTTACCCTTTGCTTTACATTCAAAAACACCTTTGGTGGTTTCTACATAATAGAAACCACCAATACCTTTTATTATCTGTCCGTCTAACTGCATTACTCTTCACCGTTCACTGCTTCGTCGAGAGTCGTATCGGGAGCTGCAGTTGTAGTTGTTGAGGGCTGAGTTGTGGTAGTTGTTGTAGTCTGCTTGGTTGTAGTTGTGGTAGTTGTAGACTGAGTCGTAGTAGGAGCAGTTGTTGACGGCTGAGTTGTGGAAGGAACTGTAGTAGGAGTCGGAGTCTTCGTTGTGGTAGGCTTGGTAGTTTTAGGTTTTGTAGTCTTGGGACGTGTAGTCTTCTTTTCCTTAGTTGTCTTCTCGGTTGTTTCTTCCTCAGTGGTTTCATCAGTTGTCTCGGGAATCTTACCTGTACTTACGTACACAGCGACTCTTGTACCGGGAAGAACCATTTCACCGATATATTCGTGACCGATGATTTTCCCGGCGGGCTCAGCACTGCCTCTGTATTCGGTTCTGGCTGTATCGAGGGCAAGACCAACCTCATTAAGAGCTGCTCTGGCCTGTGCGATAGTCATTCCTACAAGATTAGGTACGGCTACAGGCTCGACATCCTCACTTGTTGCCACATAAATGGTTATCATTGTACCGACGGGAACCATCTCACCTTTTGCGGGATAAGTTTTGATAACGGTTCCTATTTCTACATCTTCGTTTCTTTCCTTAACTACAGTGGTGTCAAGGCCTTGTCCCCTTATAACAGCATCTGCAGAAGTATATTCATAGCCGTATACATCCGGAACTGCAACATTTGAAGAGGAATCGGAAATATAAATGATAATTTTTGAGTTCTTGTTAACCTTTCCTGAGGAAGGCTCCTGTTTGATAATAGTGCCAGCCTCTGCATCACTTTCCTCATCGATGACAGGTTCAAATGAAAAATCTGAATAAGCAGGCTGATTCATTACCTGATTATAGAAATTAAGTCCGACGAGATTAGGTACATCGATTTTATTGGAGCCGGGTAAAAACATGGAAATAAGTACTATTGCGAAGATTATGAGGGCACCGAGTACACCGCAGAGTATGGCGATGGTTTTCTTTTTAGCTCTTTCGTCCTCGTCGATGTCTTCTTCCTCGTCAAAGTCATCATCTATTATTGTTTCAGCTCTTGTAATAACAGGTGAGGCTACCTTGATATCTTCATCGGTTTCTGTGAGCTGACCGGGCTGAGTGCCGTTAAAGTATGAGTAATCAAACTTGATGTTCGGGTTTCTTTTATATTCTTCTATATCTCTTAAAATTTCGGATGCTGACTGATATCTATCACTCTGATTTTTCTGCATAGCTCTGATGATAATCTGCTCGAGACCAACAGGGATATCAGGGTTGATTTCACGGGGCTTTACAGGATCGTTCTGAAGCTGCATAAGAGCTACAGATACAGCATTATCTGACTGGAAGGGAAGTGTGCCGGTGAGCATCTCGTAAAGCATTACACCGACAGAATAAAGGTCTGTCTTGGCATCAGTGTGGCTGCCCTTAGCCTGCTCGGGACTAATGTAATGTACAGAGCCGATAGCACCGTCAGTCATCGTGCGGGTTTCGCTCCTGCTGAAGCGTGCGATACCGAAGTCAGTAACCTTAATGGTACCGTCAGAAATAAGCATAATGTTCTGCGGCTTGATATCTCTGTGAACTATACCCTTGTCGTGAGCGTGCTGTAAAGCACGCAGGATCTGTGTAACATAGTAAATTGCCTCACGGGGATTGATTCTGCCCTGCTGTTCGATGTATTCCTTAAGAGAAATACCTTCAACATATTCCATTACGATGTACTGAATCATATTTCCGTAGCTGACATCGAAAACCTTGACAATGTTAGGATGCGAAAGAACGGCGATAGCCTTTGATTCATTTTTGAAGCGTCTTCTGAAATCTTCATTGGCAAGAAATTCATCTTTAAGAATTTTGACAGCTACGATTCTATGGTCGATATTGTCAAAAGCCTTATATACAACAGCCATTCCGCCGACACCGATAATTTCGATGATTTCATATCTTCCGTCAATTCGCTTTCCGACATAATTTTCCATTTTCTTCACCTTAACCTTTCATAATAACAACCGTTATATTATCACTGCCACCATTATTATTGGCTTCATCGACATATTTGTCTGCAAGTAATTCAAAATCAGTATTACGGTAAATATCGAGAATTCTTTCATCCTTGACCATACCGCTCAGCCCGTCGGTACAAAGCAGCAGGGCCTCATCATTTTTAAGATAAACATAGTCAAACTCTATATCTATATCTTCGTCAACACCCATAGCACGTGTTATAATGTTTTTTATGGGATTGTTTTCGTATTCTTCTTTGGTAATCTGACCTTTATCCAGCATTTCCTGGACAAGAGAATGGTCTTTTGTTATCTGCTCGATAGAGTTTTCACGGAGTATGTATGCTCTGCTGTCGCCTACGTGTGCTATACAGACTTCACTGTTTTTAACGAGAGCAGCTACGATAGTAGTGCCCATTCCCTTCAATGAATTATCGTACACACCTCTGTCGAAAACATTTACATTCGCTGTGGTAATAGAAGAAAGAAGAAGATTTTCAAGTGAGGAAACACCCATAGAAGGATTGTAGCACTTTTTAATTTTGTCACTGACCATTTCGATAGCCGCTGTACTTGCTACCTTACCGCCGTGTACTCCTCCCATACCGTCACATACTATAGCCCAGGAGGTGCCGTCAGGCAGAACGCCGTAATCAAAAGCATCTTCATTTTTACTTCTGACAGCTCCTACATCAGTTTTGCCGGTAATAAGCATCGAACCGTCTCCTTTCATTTTTTATTTTTCGCCTCTGCGAAGCTGTCCGCAGGAAGCATTTATATCACTGGCGAGTGTTCTTGTGACAGTGGCGTTGATACCGTGTTTTTCGAGAATTTTAATAAATTTTACTATTCTTTCACGGTTACTTTTTCTGTAGTCTCTTTCTTTAACTGAGTTTACTGGGATTAAATTGACGTGGCAAAGCATACCTTTAAGGCGTCGTGCAAGCTCTGCGGCGCATTCATCGCTGTCGTTAACACCGCTTATCATCGCATATTCAAATGAAATACGTCTGTTTGTAGCACCGATATATTCTTTACACGCACACAGAAGAGTATCTATGTTCCATTTATCGTTTACGGGCATAGTTCTGCTTCTGATTTCATCATTAGGTGCGTGGAGAGAAACAGAAAGGGTAAGCTGAAGCTTTTCTTCCATAAGCTTTCGTATACCTGTTACTACGCCACAGGTGGAAAGTGAAATGTTTCTCATACCGATATTCTGCCCGTTTTCATCAGAAATCATCTTTAAAAAACGGATGACATTATCGTAATTATCTAAAGGTTCACCTACACCCATCATAACTATATGTGATATTCTGACGGATAAATCCTTCTGTGCCACATAAATCTGAGACAGAATTTCTGAGGGAGTAAGATTTCTGATGAAGCCGGCTATTCCGGAAGCACAGAAGCGGCATCCCATTTTACATCCTACCTGACTTGAAACACAGATAGTGTACCCGTATTTATATTTCATTACTACGGACTCGATTAATTCACCGTCATTGAGTCTGAACAGATACTTAACTGTATCATCATACACTGAAACTAACTTTTTTTCAATAGTACAGCTGTAAATGTCATAATTTTTTTCTAATTTTCCTCGCAAATCTTTAGAAATATTTGTCATTTCATCGAATGATTCAACGGTGTGCTTATGTAACCAGGAATAAATCTGTGAAGCCTTAAAGGGCTTTTCACCGATTTCAGTCAGTTCGGATTTAAGCTCATCGACAGTCATTGACTTTATATCTTTTTTCACTTAATCACTCTTTCTTTCAAAACAGGCAATAAAGAACCCGTCGCTTGAATTGATGTGAGGCATCAGGGTTATAAAAGGTTTATCTGAGATTTCGTTTAAAGGTGTTACAGGAACAAAGTCACTGTGATTTTCAAGAAATCTTTCACATACATTCTCATTTTCGTTTTTAGACAGCGCACATGTAGAATAAATGAGTCTGCCGCCTTCTCTCACATATTTCGAGCCGTTCACGAGAATGCTGTACTGAATTTCGGGTAAGCCTTCAAGCTCTGACTCGGATTTATATTTAATTTCGGGCTTTCTTCTGATAATACCTGTACCCGAGCAGGGAACGTCGCATAAAACTCTGTCGGCTTTTCCGAGTTCTTCTCTGTGAACAAGAGCATCAGAAACGGAGCCTTTAATTATGTCAAGACCGAGCCTTTCAGCTCCCTTGTTTATCAGCTCGACTCTCGATTCATATTTATCAAAGCAAAGCACTGTGCCTTTATTATTCATATGTTCGGCGGCGGTATACGCCTTTCCGCCGGGTGCTGAGCATAAATCGAAAACGGTTTCATTCTCCTCAGCACCGAGAGCCATAACACATATCTGCGATGCCAGGTCCTGTACGTGGAAGTAACCGTTTCTGTAGCATCTCAGTTTCTCTGTATCGTTTCCGTTCAGACGTAGTTTCAGAGCATTTCTTAGATAGGTCTTTTCACTGTCAACCCCCTCTTTCTTAAGTTCTTCGATAAGTTCGTCATCTGAAATTTTAGTGGAGTTGACACGTATAAAGATTTCGGGAGAGCCTGTAGCAGCAGAAAGAACACCTTCGGCATTTTCGTAGCCGTATTCTTTTATCCACTTTTGACATAACCATTTTTCACATGAATATTTTACGGAAAGATAATATGCACTTTGTGCTTCATCAGGCAGAACAAGACCGTTTTTATCAATTTTTCTGAGAACGGCATTGATTATCCCTGAAGCGTATGAACAGTATTTTTTTGCTAATTTAACGCTTTCATTAACAGCAGCCGACGAAGGAATTTTATCCATAAAAAGAATCTGATAAGCTCCGAGTCTGAGAATTATCAGAGCCTCGGGCTTCAGCTTCGTGAGAGGCTTCTGTAAATACAGAGATAAATTATAATCAAGGGTGATTCTGCGCTCGATAACACCGTAAAACAGTGCCGAAATGAGTGATTTATCTCTTGCTTCAAGCTCATATTTATTTAAATAGCCGTCTAATGTCAGATTAGAAAAGGCTGAGTCTCTTTCGAGCTTAATAAGTGCTTCAAAAGCAACCTTACGTGCATTAACCATTATCTTTCCCCTCGATTTATCTTCTTCTGTTTGTGCGGAGAATAAGTCTTATCAGTGACATAAGTGAAACGAGAAGTGAAGCAACATAAGTCATCGCTGCAGCTGAAAGAACTTTTCTGGCTCCATTTCTTTCCTCGTCAATAAGCATTCCTGTTTCATCGATAACCTTCAGTGCTCTCGAACTTGCATTAAACTCAATGGGTAGAGTTACAAGCTGAAAAACGACAACTGCAGCAAAAAGAATAATACCGATGTCGATAAGGATACCGAAGCCGAGAAAATAACCTAAAATAGCGATAAGAACACCTGCAGATGAACCGAAATTTGCTACGGGTAAAATGAGATTTCTTACCTTGATGGGCAGATAACTCTGTGCATGCTGTGCTGCGTGTCCTGCCTCGTGACAGGCGATACCTATAGCTGCTATAGAAGCACCCGAATAAACCTCGGGTGAAAGTCGGATAACATTTACACGGGGGTCATAATGGTCGCTGAGTTTACCGTGACCGCATTCAATTCTGACATCTCTGATACCGTAATGATTAAGAACATTGAGTGCTGCCTGAGCACCCGTTATATGCTTTGAATTTGAAATGCGTGAAAATTTGTCGTAAGTGCTTTTAACCTTAGCCTGTGCGATAAATGAAAGTATAATAGCAGGAACGACAAGCACGATATAATAATAATCATACCAGAACATTAAATCACATCCTTAAATTAAACCTTAACCTAAAACTGTACCTTTTTCGATCGGATAGCCGTTAAGAAAGACAGGTACATCCATTCGTTTCTTTCCTTCGAGCTGGACTGTTTTGAGTTCGATGCTTTTGTTATCGCCGCAGCAGATAATAAGTTTTCCGTTACTGTCGATAACTTCACCGGGATTATTATTCCCTTTTTTATCACATAAAACCGACGAATGTATTTTTAAAGTTTTACCATTGAGCTTTGTTGATGCTCCGGGCCAGGAATAAAGTCCACGAATTTTATTGTGAATATTAAAAGCAGTATCCGTCCAGTCGATATTACTCATATCCTTCGTAAGCAGACCAACGTGAGTAGCTTCTGCTTCGTTCTGCTTGACGGGATTAAGCTGACCTTTTTCGATAAGGTCGATGGTTTCCATTAAAGCCTCTGCACCCAAGGGAGCGAGAACCTCATACATATATTCTGTAGTGTCATTTATGCCGATTTCACATTCTTTGACATTCAGAATGTCTCCTGTGTCAATACCTGAATCCATCTGCTGTACTGTTACGCCTGTAGTTTTATCACCGTTAAGAACTGCATAATGAATCGGTGATGCACCACGGTATTTAGGTAAAACGGAAGCGTGAACATTAATGCATCCGTATTCAGGATAGGAAAGAAAATCATCAGGGAGAATCTTTCCGTAAGCTACTACAACTACAAGCTCAGGGTTCAGCTTTTCGAGTATTTCCACGCCCTTACCGTTTCTGAGTGAAACGGGCTGATAGACATCGAGTCCGTGCTTTAAGGCCTCAACCTTTACATAGGGAGGTGTAAGCTCCTGCTTTCTGCCGACAGGCTTATCAGGTTGACAGAAAACACCGACTATTTCGTGTTTAGATGAAACGAGGGATTTAAGACATTCCACGGAAAAGTCCGGTGTCCCCATAAAAGCGATACGCATATTTTCATTCCTTTCAGTCTTCTTCTCTCATTCTTCTGATTTCTTCAGCGGAGAGCTCTCTTTCCTGTTTGTCTGTGTACAAAATACCGTCAAGGTGATCAATTTCGTGGCAGAAGCATCTCGCTTTAAGACCTTCACCTTCATAGAAACGCCATACACCCTTTCGGTTTTGTGCTCTGATTTTACAGTATTCGGGTCTTTTAACCATTCCGTTCTGACCGGGAACTGAAAGACAACCCTCGATATCCTCGTATTCTCCTGAGGTTTCGACTATTTCAGGATTAATCAGCTCAAGGTAACCGTCACCTACATCTACTACTACAACTCTTCTGAGTACACCGACCTGTACTGCTGCGAGACCTACACCCTCAGCCTTATACATAGTGTCCTTCATATCATCGAGCAGCTCCCAAAGTCTTTCGTTGAATCGTTCTACGGGTCTGCTTGTTTTTCTTAATACGGGGTCACTCACGGTTACTATTTTTCTTATTGCCATTTTAAATTACCTCACTTAACAGAGATTTTCGGGATTTATATCGACTGCTATTGTTACGGAACAGAATTTCGAATTCTTTCCGAATTTTATCATAAGTTCCTTAATCATACTTCTGAATTTGCTGTTATTTTTGCATTTAATTATAAGTCTGTATCTGAATTTATTGCTTATTTTTGAAATTCTTGGCGGTATAGGGCCGAGAACTATAATTTTAACATCGGAATACTTTTCTTTGGTAAGAGTCTTTAATTCGTCAAGAAAAGCTTTAGAGCAATTAAGTGCCTTCACTTCGTCTGTGCTTACGAATAAAACTGAGCAGACATCACAGTATGGCGGATAAACCATAGCTTTACGAATGCCGATTTCGGTGTTAAAGAATTCCGGATAATCCTGCATCTGAGCAAGCTTTACGACAGGGTTCTGCGGTACAGCAGTCTGTATAAGAGCAGTACCTTTTATTTTTCCTCGGCCTGATCTTCCGACTACCTGTGTAAGAAGGTCGAATGTCCTTTCTTGGCTTCTGAAATCATCATTATTCAGCTGCTGGTCAGCATTAATGACTCCAACCAGGGTTACATTTTCAAAATTAAGACCTTTCGCAACCATCTGCGTACCGAGCATAATATCGTATTTGCCGTCCGCAAAGTCGATAAGACCCTGCTCAAAGCTGTTTCTGGTTCCTGCCGAATCTGTATCCATACGAAGGACTCTCGCTTCAGGCAGAAGGACAGAAATTTCTTCCTCTATCCTCTGTGTACCGTAGCCGGCATAGCGGACACCTTCCTTCCCGCATTCGGGGCAAACCCGCGTAAAAGGCATAGAAAATCCGCAATAGTGACACATCAGACGGCCGTTTGCACTGTGATAGGTCATAGATATACTGCAAGAAGGACAGGTAACTACATTCCCACAGCTGTCGCAGGCGGCAAATGTGTTATATCCTCTCCTGTTTATAAGCAGAATAGTCTGCCTTTTTTCGTTAAGATTTTTTTCCATCAGTTCGAGAAGTCTCGAGCTGATACAGTATCTGTTCCCCTTCTGTCTTTCGGCTTTCATATCCACGATTTCGACTTCGGGTAAAACTGCCTCGCCGTATCTTTCGTCAAGAGTGTTCAGTGTACAGACACCTCTTACAGCGTCTGAGTATGTTTCCACTGAAGGAGTGGCGGAAGAGAGTAACAGAAGTGCGTTATGTTTTTTAGCACGGAATTTGGCTACATCTGCTGTATGATAGCGTGGTGAGGACTCGGATTTATAAGTGTGCTCCTGTTCCTCATCGATTACTATGAGACCGAGGTTGTTAAAAGGAGCAAAAACCGCTGATCTTGTTCCGATAGCGATTTTAACGAGACCGTCTTTAACTCTTTTATATTCATCTCGGCGTTCACCGACAGAAAGAGCGCTGTGGAAAATAGCTACATCGTCACCATATCTACCCTTGAACTGAGCCATCATCTGCGGTGTAAGTGAAATTTCGGGAACCATTACGATTACCTGTCTTCCGTCGGAAATGACTCTGTCGATAAGTGACAGGAAAACCGATGTCTTTCCGCTTCCTGTTATTCCGTAAAGGAGACTGACACCGCCTTCACCTGAATACTGCTCACACAGTCGGTCATAGGCAGTTTTTTGTTTTTCGGTCAGAATTATATCTTCTTTTGCTTTGGTGTAAGTCAGATTTGTCTCGGGTATTCGGTAGACAGTGATATTGCTGATTTCCGCTATCCCCTTTTTTTCGAGGTTCATAATTACTGCGGAAGAAACACCTGTAAAATAGCATAACTCTTTTACGGTTGCAGAGCCTACCTCAGTCAGCACTTTGATAACGCTTTTCTGCTTTGGTGTAAGCTTTTTGTGTTTCTCGTAAATTTCATCCTCACACATAGTAAGCTTTACACTTCTTACAGTAGCGTCATTGGCATTCCTTACGGCATTATAATCCTTAGTCAGAAGCTTCTTTGCATAAAGCCTGTCAATTATGTCGCAGTCAGCAGAAAAGCCTAAAGTGTTGTAAACTTCTTTTTTATCGAGAAAACCGTCGACAGAAAGCATATACTCATATACCTGCTTTTCATCTTCTGACAGCGAAAGATCGCCTTCACGGTGGAGAGCAAAATATTTAACAGAAGTTTTATAATTAAGCCCTGAGGGTATCTGTACCTTTACGCCTTCGAAATAAGTGCAGAAGGTACGTTCTTTTAAAAAAGCGGCTATTTCGAGCATTTCCTCAGAAATAATATCCGTTTCATCAAGAACTGAAATAATACTTTTGAATTTCTTGTCCTCATCAGATTCTTCGAAAGAAAAGATAATTCCTTGTTTTTTGACATTTTTACTCATACCGAAGGGAACAAGAACTCTCGAGCCTTTATGAACAGTGTTTCTCAGTTCTTCGGGTAACGAATAGCCGTAAAGAATGTCAAAATGATATGCAACATTTTCCACAGCGACACATGCAAGAAACTGTTTCATATCATTTCACTTCCTTTATATCAGATATTTCTTATTTCTTCAGGCTCACAGATTTCGAGCTTTCCGCTGAGAAATTCATCGAGAGCAACGGATACAGGCTTTTCTGTTCCGCATTTTTCGTTGAGCTCAGGTGTTTCGGAAATTTCTCTAGCTCTTTTTGCTACAGCTGTAACTACTGAATAGCGGCTGGTGTTGTCTTTAAGTAAGTTTCTTAAATCGGGATTAAGCATTGTTTATTACCTCTCTTAATTTAATTTGCATATTATTGATTTTAAGCTTTTCAGCTCTTATTATTGACATTACATCGTTGACAGCATCCTCGAGAACATCATTTTCTACTATGTAATCATACTCGTATGCTCTCTGAAGCTCTGTTTCAGCTATTCTGAGTCTGGCTCTGATAGCTTCGTCACTGTCAGTTGCACGGCCTCTCAGACGTGCTTCGAGAACTTCGAGTGAAGGCGGAATAATGAAAATCTTTTTAGCGTCGGGGAAGAGCTTCTTAACATTTTCTCCTCCTACGACCTCGATTATAAGAAATACGGTCTTTCCTTCTTCAAGGTTCTTTCTCACGGGACTTACGGGAGTGCCGTAGAAATTCTCTCCGTACTGTGCATATTCGAGCATTTCACCCTTCTGAATGTTATGCTTGAATTCGTCTACGGTTACGAAGTGATAATCAACTCCGTCTGTTTCGCCGGGTCTCATATTTCTGGTAGTCATAGATACGGAAAGGAAGGCATCATCCTTCATTATATCGAGAATTTTAGAAACAACCGTATCCTTACCGCAGCCGGACGGTGCTGAAACTACAACAAGAAGACCATTATTCATAATTTACATCCTCCTCACAGATATCACCCTGTTCCGAATCAAGGCGGTTAGCGACAGTTTCACACTGCAGATAAGTCAGTATTACGTGATCACTGTCCATTATGATTACCGCTCTCGTTCTTCTGCCCTGAGTAGCATCAATGAGTGTTCCTCTTTCCTTGCACTCCTGGATTATTCTTTTTATAGGAGCAGAATCAGGACTGACGATAGCTACCAGACGCTGAGCATTTATCATATTACCGAAACCAATATTAATTAACTTCATAATTTTTCACCGATTATTCTATATTCTGTACCTGTTCACGGATTTTCTCTATTTCAGCCTTTATGTCAATAACCTTGCGGGCTATTTCTACATCCTGAGCCTTAGAGCCGATGGTGTTGGCTTCACGGTTGAACTCCTGGATAAGGAAATCGGTTTTTCTGCCGATAGCTATTTCACTGTCCATAAATTCATGCATCTGTTCAATATGACTTCTGAGTCTGACGGTTTCTTCAGCCACAGCTATTTTATCAGCATAAATGGCTGCTTCTGTAAGAAGTCTCTGTTCATCCACCTGAACATCCTCTAAAACGCCTTTCATTCTCTCGAGAAGCTTACTGTTGTATTCAATAACTGTCTGCGGTGAGCGTTCCTCGATGAATTTAACATTTTCGAGAATGATATCGCAGCGTGAAAGAATGTCGTTTTTAAGCTTTTCGCCTTCTCTTTCTCTCATAGAAATGAATGAAGCGAGCGCCTTATCAGTTACGCTCTTTACAGCGTTCCAGATTCTTTCTTCGTCAGCCTCCGTTTTATGCACGGAGAATATATCGTGATATTTAGCCACAGAAGTAACTGTGATATCATCGGTGAGACTGTATCTGTCAGCAAGCTCCTTAAGTGCATCGATATATCCTGCAGCAAGCGAGTGATTTACCGATACTACGCAGTCTTCGATTTCCAGAGCTTCAATCTGAACATAGCATTCAAGCTTACCTCTGGAAACATATGACTGAATGTATGATTTAAGCTTTTCCTCGAGAAAGCCGTAAACTCTCGGTACTCTCGATGAAAAATCAAAATATCTGTGATTTACGCTTTTCATTTCGACAGTGATACTCATACCGTCGATGGTTTCCTGTGCTCTTCCGAAACCTGTCATACTTTTTATCATTCCGGTTGCCTCCGTTATTAAGAAAAAGATACTTTTATATCCTTTTAATTATATATTGTTTTATGTTTTTTGTCAAATAAATTCGGCCTTTTTTCTTATTTACAGCACGATCCCATAAGTATGGTAGGAATGTCATTTATAAAGCCTTCATCTGTTTCATCGAAATTCATTTTTTCGAGAAATTCTCTGATATTTTTACAGGTACATTTACCCATATAAATATTTTTAAGGGATGCATAATTGAATGCTGAACGGAGAAGACCTTCAACAAGATAATGCTTGTCCGCATCGTATTCTAACTCATATACTTCTGCAAAACTGCTGTCAGTTTTTAAAAGACAGTGTCCGCATTCTGCGTCATCCTCGTATGCGATAAATTTAACCACATTCTCAGTTAACTCATTCGGTTTAAAAAATAACATAATTACTTCTTCTTTCTTTCAATGCCTGCAGCTATCATCAGCTTTCTTACTTCATCCTCTGTAAGATTACGCCAATCGCCCTGCTTAAGCATACCCATTTTTACTGAACCGACCTGAGTTCTTTTAAGTCGTGCGACCTCAAGGCCGACAGCCTCACACATTTTTCTTATCTGTCTGTTTCTTCCCTCGTAGAGGATAATTTCGAGAACTACTCTGCCCTCTTCTCTTTTAACTACACGGATTTCAGCAGGTGCTGTCATACGGTCATCAATTACGATACCTGTAGTAAGCTCGGTTATCTGTTCTTGAGTAATAGTAGGTCTTACTGTTACTCGGTAGGTTTTAGGTACATGCTTTCTGGGATGTGTCAGTGCATTAGCGAATTCACCGTCATTGGTGCACAGAAGCATTCCTTCACTGTCTCTGTCGAGGCGTCCGACAGGATATACTCTGCCCGGAACATCCTTGATAAGCTCAGCGACACATTTTCTGTCTCTTTCATCACTCATAGTGGTAATGAAGCCCCTCGGTTTGTGAAGCATAATGTATGTGTGTGATTTCTGTTTTACGATTTTTTTACCCTTAACGGTAACGGTGTCGCTTTTCGGATTAATCTTGTCACCGATAGAAGCCACCTGTCCGTTTACACGCACTGATCCCTGCTCGATGAGCTCTTCACTTTTTCTTCTGGAAGCAACTCCGCATTCGGATAAATATTTCTGGAGCCTGACTTTACCGTCTGTCATTTTTATCTTTCCTTTCTGTAAACAGTCTTTTAATCCAAGTAATAAAAGAAGTTTTTTCTTTATATGTTTCTTCCGAAGGCAAAATATCATACTTCGGATATATGTACGATGTATGTACCAGTTCACCTGCTAAATAATAATTAATTTTACCTATTATCTCATTCTTTCTTACGGGAGCATAAATGAGAGCGGGAAGAATAATCTGCTCTGTAAGCTCGTTATCATCTCTGAAATGAAAAGTAAATTTCTCGCAGAAAATCTCCGCTTTATCTGTAACTGCACCGTAAACAGGAATACTGCTGAAGGTTAAGGCTTTTACCGTGGATCTGTTAAGCTCAGAGAAAGACAGATCGTAAAGCTTTCGATGGTCATTCCAGTCGTCAGGAGCATTCAGCGTAACACAGATAAGAACAGCTCCGTCTCTTTCACATGCTGAAACGAGGCATCTTCCGCTTTTTTTGGTAAAGCCGGTCTTTATACCGAAAACTCCGTCGCATTCCTCTAAAAGTCTGTTATGATTAGAGAAATTAACTGTTATTTCCGGAGTGATGAAATCAACCTTCTGATTTTTATCGGAGCATATTTCACGGAAGATGGGGTTTCTGATGCAGTAAGCACCGAGAACAGCCATATCATATGCCGTAGAATAATGCTTTTCATCGTCGAGTCCTGACGGTGTAACGAAATTAGTACGGGTCATTCCGATTTCTTTGCCTTTGGAATTCATAATTCGTGAAAAGCTCTCTAAGGAGCCGCCAAGGTATAAAGCGCACACATTAGCCGCATCGTTACCCGACTCGAGCATCATACCGTATACGAGTGACTCAAGAGTAAGAACGTAGCCTTCTTTAAGACCGATTGACGAGCCTTCTGTCAGAGCATCGGCAGTAACTGTCACCTTATCGTTCATTTTACCCGATTCGATAGCCAGGATGCTTGTCATTATCTTTGTTGTACTTGCCATAGAACGCTTCTGAAAAGCATTTTTCTCGTAGATAATCTCTTTCGTCTCGGCGTTAATGACTACACAGCTTTCTGCACTTATATCTGTCGCATATGCTGAAAATGCGAAAACAGAAAGAAAAACTGTCGGAATAAGTAAAATAATAATCTTTTTAATTAACAAAGCAACCACCTGCCGATAAAATTATATGCAGGCGGTTGTATTAAAATTAATATTAACGGAACTATACCGAAATTTATTCGGTTACTTCGGGAACATCTTTCTTTGTTTTGTTCATAAGACCTGTAACCTTGTCAAACATTTCGGGAACAAGATTTACTACTCTTTCTGCTGCATTGTCATATGCAGTGATGTGCTTGAGTGTTACTTCACCGTTGTTTACCACAAGGAATGCAACAGGAGTGATTGTAACGCCTGCTCCGCCGCCACCGCCGAAAAGTTCTTTTGTTCCTTTTGAGGGGAAGTCAGCACCGCCGGAAGCGAAGCCGTAAGTTACCTTTGAAACGGGGATTATAGTTGTGCCGCCTTCTGCGTAAATTGCTTCACCGATAATAGTACTTGTATCTACTAATTCACGGATTTTTTCAATTGTTGAGGAGAGGATTGCACCTGCTGATTTTTCTGCCATTTTATTTTCATCCTTTCATTGTGTTTTCTGAGTTGTTGTCAGGTTGAGTTTTATCTGAAGACTTTTTGCCGGATTTGCTGTTTTTTGCACCGAGAATGAATTTTAAAACAACACCGAACACAAGTCTGATTACCATTGCGAAAGTTGCATTGATGATTTTTCTGAGACAAAGACTCATATCAAAGAAAAATTCACCTTCAGATTTATTTGCCAGGAAATCCGGTTCAACATTTATGTCATATTTTCTGACAAGGTTGTTTGAACATATATAACCCATTACAGGATAAACTTTCTGACAGGTTTCACCGTACTTGATTGCCGTAGCCGCCGAGTCACCTGTTCCGACAGATATATAAAGATATATATCACGGAAGACGATGCTACTGAAAATTTTACCGCCGTAAATTTTCAGAATCTTTCCGAGATTTGTAAGAACGGTCATCATGCCGTCATAACCGTTGGCTTTGACCATTTCAATAATCGGATTAGGTTTCTTTTCTTTTGGCGTTTTCTCTTTTTCGGGTTCTTTTTCCGGTTTAGGTTCTTTCGGCTTCTTCTCCTTTTTAGGTTTGGACTTTGCCGGAAGAATGTTAAATTTGATAAACAGATATCTGATACTCAGGCGAATCTTGTTGTCGTATCCGACTGAAACATGCAGAGGTATCGAAAGAATGATTATAAAAAACATAATTATACCTAACAGTACATATAAAAATGTCATTCTTTCACCCCTTTACAAATATCTCTTTATATATTACTCTAAATTTTTACTTTCGTCAACTGTTAATTGTAAATCACTTGCAATATTTTCATCATTTTTTTCTTTTTCTTCAACATTTTTTTGAGGAAGCGGCGGAAGATCGTTGAGCGAAGAAAGAGAAAAGCATCTTAAAAAGTCTGCAGTCGTGCCGTAAACAAGCGGTCTGCCCGGCAATTCAAGTCTCCCCTGCTCTTCGATAAGCGACTT
>JAZTZH010000058.1:0-32869 GCA_045637365.1 Acutalibacteraceae bacterium | reverse complement strand
TATATGAAACAAACATATTTAACTCTTTTTCTGATTCAACTTTTTCTTTTAAGCTCTTGAAAAATCTCTTTTTATAGTATATAATAATCTAAATTAAATTTTTAAGGAGGAAAAACATTATGACAATGGCAGAATTCTGGGCAATGTTTGACGAATTTTTCACTAAGCTCTGGAACTGGCTTTATGAACTCGTTTGTGAGGAGTTCGGTGAAGAACCCAAAGATGATTTTTATGTTGACACAATGTTCCCTGAAGAGAAATAATCAAACATCACGGCTGTTTCCGAGGAGACAGCCTTTGTTTTTGAAAGGTAAATTTTTATGATAAAAGAATATCTCGAAATAGGAAAAATCACCTCTACTCACGGTATCAAGGGTGAAATGAAGGTTCAGCCCTGGTGCGACAGCGTGGATTTTATGAAAAAATTCCGTACTCTTTATCTTGACAAAAAGGGCGAAAAAGCTCTTAAGGTAAAGATAAGACAGGGCGGTAATATGGCGATAATGAAGGTCGAGGGTATCGACACTCCTGAGGACGCACAGAAAATGAGAAACCGCATCCTTTATATGAAGCGCAGTGATGCTGTACTTCCCGAAGGCTTTTACTTTATGCAGGAGCTTTTCGACTGCAAGGTTATCGATGCCGACGATGAAAGTAAGGTTTACGGCACACTTACCGATGTGAGTGAGACCGGAGCCAACGATGTGTGGCACATAAAAACCGATGAGGGTAAAGAATATCTTATCCCTGCCATACCTCCCGTGGTTATCGATGTGGATGTGGCTGAGGGTATGGTAAAAATACGCCCGCTGAGAGGAATTTTTGACGATGAAGATTGATATACTTACTCTCTTTCCCGAAATGTGTGAGGCTGTCCTTTCCGAAAGTATTATCGGTAGGGCAAGACAGGAGGGAAAGGTGGAAATAAACTGTATACAGATAAGAGATTACTCAAAGGATAAGCATAACCGTGTGGACGATGCACCCTACGGTGGCGGAACAGGTATGATTATGCAGGTACAGCCTGTTTATGACTGTTATGAAGCTCTCTGTGAAAAAAGAGGAACGAGACCTCATCTTATCTTTATGTCACCTCAGGGTAAAACTCTCACTCAGCAGAGAGTGAAGGAGCTTTCCCGTATGGATAATATCGCCATTCTGTGCGGACACTATGAGGGCATAGACGAGAGAGTTATCGAGGAAATCGTCGATGAGGAAATTTCTATCGGTGATTATGTACTTACAGGGGGAGAGCTTCCCGCACTCGTTCTGGCTGACAGCATTTCACGTATGCTTGACGGTGTACTGGCTAATGAGGATGCTTTCACTGATGAGAGCCATTATAATTCTCTTCTCGAATATCCGCAGTATACGAGACCTTATGAGTGGCACGGACGGACTGTTCCCGATATACTGTTATCGGGACACCATAAAAATATTGATAAGTTCCGACGTGAAAAATCACTGGAAAGAACCTATCAGCGACGCCCGGATATGCTTTCAAAGGCCGACCTTTCCAAAAAGGACATCGAATACCTTCGTGAGTACAAAAAACGTCTGAAAAGTGAAGAAAAAGAATAAAAAAAGGCTTTTGATTGTGCATACTGCTTTTTAAAGGGATTATTTTGTGGTTATTTTGCACAAAAACAGAGCTCGGTTTTTATGAATGTTTAGTCTTGCAAACAAAATCTTTTAAAGTAGGTTTTAACCATTGACGAAGGAAAGTTTTGTGGTATAATATATTGCGACAATAAAAATAAAAAAATATGTGTGGGAGATATAGATATGTTTGTTAAAGATGTAAAAGTTCAGAATCAGGTTGGTCTTCACGCTCGTCCTGCTACCTTCTTCATCCAGAAGGCAAATGAATTCAAATCATCCATCTGGGTTGAAAAGGAAGAGAGAAGAGTAAACGCAAAGAGCCTTCTCGGTGTTCTTTCCTTAGGCATCATGGGCGGTACTGATATCCGTATCATCGCCGGCGGTTCCGACGAAGAACAGGCTGTTGAAGAGCTCGTTAAGCTTGTAGAATCAGGCTTCACAGAATAATTTAATATCTGATATCTGAAAAGTTCGGCTTATGCCGGACTTTTTTATTTTTGGCTCTGTACCAAAATATGACTGATATTAATAGCTTGTAAAATGCTAAACGCAAAGTGTTAAACGCTAAACGGTGGTCGCGGGTTTACAGTAGTGTAATATTAAAGTTGTTTACCGCAGAGATGCTCGTGCGGCAAACTGTAAAGAGTAAATTATAATAACTTTCTCATTTGGCGGTGTATCGTTAAATCATAAGCAGGATTTCAAACGGATAAAATTGCACCGAAGGTGCCACAACCGTTTATCGTTTTACATTTAGCGTTTAGCACTTTGCTTTTACAGCATTAAAAATCAACCGTTTGTCGGGACATAACCTTATTTTTTGCTATTCTGAAAGGCAGTATGCAGAATGCCGGTACGGTGGTACTTTTCTGTGTCATAAAGGTCATCGTAAAGTCGGGAAAATATTTCTTTTTGGAATAAACTCCGACGGCGGTTCTTTCCTTAATATGTGTGTGGTGAAAAAAGCAGAGAAAAACATTGTAAACAGGTTTTTTTTCTTCGGAAAACAGTTGATATTTTGTCGAAAAAATGTTATGATTAACCGAATGGACTATGTTGGTGTTTTATGAACTTAAATCCAGGAGAAAAACGGAGATTTTTTTAAGCGCTTACAAAGACCTCAATGCCCAAAAAACTATTTTTCAGAGAAAGGATCATAGATGTATGAAGTACAGTTATTATCCAGGTTGTACCTTACGAACAAAGGCAAAAGACCTTGACACCTATGCGAGAAAATCCGCAGAGGTTCTCGGCTTCGAGCTGGAGGAGATCGAAAACTGGCAGTGCTGCGGCGGTGTTTACCCCTTAAGCAGTGATGAAATCGCCAGCAAGCTTTCTTCTGTCCGTGCTCTCAATGAAGCTAAAGTCAAGGGTCAGGAACTCGTTACCCTTTGCTCTGCATGCTATCACGTACTTAAAAGAGTAAACGATGATATGCAGAATGTGGAGGATATCAGAGTTAAGGCAAACAACTACATGAAGCTTGACGAACCCTATTTAGGCGAAGCTCAGGTTCTTCACTTCCTTGAAGTTCTCCGAGACAAAATCGGCTTTGACGAGCTCAAGAAAAAGGTTGTTAACCCTCTCACAGGTAAAAAAATAGGCGCATATTACGGTTGTCTTCTTTTAAGACCGGGCAACATTTTAGGTTTTGACAATCCTGAAAACCCCACCATTATCGAAGATTTTATCCGTGCTCTGGGCGCTGAGCCCGTGATTTATCCTTACCGCAACGAATGCTGCGGCGGATACATCTCTCTTAAGGCAAAGGACCTCGCAGGTAAAATGTGTGACAACATTATGGACAGTGCATCAGGCTTCGGTGCAGATATGCTTATCACTGCATGTCCTCTTTGTCAGTATAATCTTACCAAAAACTCCAAGGCTACCGTTCCCGTTTATTACTTTACGGAAATCTTAGCCGAGGCATTAGGTGTGAAAGGGGAGGAAGAATAATGAGCCACGCAAACAGCAAAACAGCGGCAGCAAAGATTGCTGAAATCAGCGGTACTAATCCGCTTAAGTGCATGAAGTGCGGCAAATGCTCCGCTTCCTGTCCCGCTTTCGAAAAAATGGACATCAAGCCTCATCAGTTCGTGTCCTATGTAGTAAACGAAGATATCGAAGCTCTCGCCAAGTGTGAATCACTCTGGTACTGCCTTTCCTGCTTCGCCTGTGTGGAAAGATGCCCCAGAGATGTCAAGCCCGGTAAAATTGTCGATGCGGCCAGACAGACCGTAGTGAGACAGAAGGGCGGAAATTATCTTTCAGCAAACGAAATTCCCGCACTTATCGATGATGATGTTCCTCAGCAGCTTCTCGTAAGTGCTTTCAGAAAATTCAGGAGGTGAGCAAATGAACGGAATAGGCGTTTTCGTCTGCCACTGCGGCAGTAACATCGCAGCTACGGTTGACGTTAAAAAAGTAGTAGAAATGGCAAAGCTTGAGCCGGGTGTAGTACACGCTGAAGAATATCAGTATATGTGCTCCGAAGCCGGTCAGGAAAAAATCGCCAAGGCTATCAAAGAAAAGAATCTTTCCGGTGTGGTTGTCTGCTCATGTTCACCCCGAATGCACGAAACCACCTTCAGAAAGTGTGCAGAAAAAGCAGGTCTCAACCCTTATATGGTTGAAATCGCTAACCTTCGTGAACAGTGCTCCTGGGTACACAAGGACATCACAGAAGGTACAGAAAAAGCAGTTATCCTTACCCGTGCAGCTATCGCAAAGGTAAGCCTTAATACTTCTCTCGTCGCAGGTGAAAGCGGCGTAACAAAGAGAGCTCTCGTTATCGGCGGCGGTATCGCAGGTATCCAGACAGCTCTCGACATCGCAGATGCAGGCTACGAGGTAGACATCGTAGAAAAGACTCCCTCCATCGGCGGTAAGATGGCACAGCTCGATAAAACCTTCCCCACACTCGACTGCTCCGCCTGTATTCTTACACCTAAAATGGTTGATGCGGCAGCTCACGAGAAAATCAACATCTACTCCTACAGTGAGGTTGAAAAGGTTTCGGGCTTCGTAGGTGATTTCACCGTTGACATCCGTAAAAAGGCAAGATATGTCAATATGGATAAATGTACAGGCTGCGGTGCCTGTATGGAAAAATGCCCGAGCAAAAAGGCTCCCAGTGAATTCAACAGCGGTCTTAATAACCGTCCTGCTATCTACACTCCCTTCGCTCAGGCTATCCCCAATGTTCCCGTAATCGATCCCTCTCAGTGCTTAAAGCTTAAGAACGGCAAATGCGGTCTCTGTGAAAGAGTATGTCAGGCAGGCGCTATCGACTACAAGCAGGAGGACGAAATCGTTACCCGTAAGTACGGTGCTATCGTAGTAGCTACAGGCTTCGAGGTAATCAAGCTCGACAACTACGACGAATATGCTTACAGTCAGAGTAAGGACGTTATCACTTCTCTTGAGCTCGAGAGAATTATGAATGCGGCAGGTCCTACAAAGGGTCACCTCGAGCGTCTTTCCGACGGTAAGGCACCGAAAAACATCGTATTCATTCAGTGTGTAGGCTCCAGATGTGCTGACGGTAAGGGCAAGAGCTACTGCTCAAAGATCTGCTGTATGTACACAGCCAAGCACGCTATCCTCATCAGAGATAAATATCCCGATGTAAATGTTACAGTATTCTACATCGACGTCCGTACACCCGGTAAGAACTTCGACGAATTCTACAGAAGAGCTGTCGAGGAATACGGCGTAAACTACGTCAAGGGTCAGGTAGGCAAGGTTACTCCCGAGCCGGGTGGTAAGCTTACAGTTCACGGTGTAGACCTTCTCGATAACAAACAGCTCAAGGTTGAAGCTGATATGGTTGTTCTCGCAGCTGCTATCGAGCCTTCTCCCGAGGTAAGAAACATCGCTACAATGCTTACTGCAAGTATCGATACAAACAACTTCATCACAGAAGCACATCCGAAGCTTCGTCCCGTAGAATCACCCACAGCAGGTGTGTTCCTTTCAGGTATATGCCAGGGACCGAAGGATATCCCCGAAACTGTTTCACAGGCAGGTGCCGCAGCAGTTAAGGTTATCGGTCTTCTCGCTAAGGATAAGCTTCTCACCAACCCCTGTACAGCTAAGCCTGATGAGCTTCTCTGTAACGGATGCAGTGTTTGCTTCAATGTTTGTCCTTACGGTGCTATCAGCTATGAAGACAAGCTTATCAATGACCACGGTGTAAGAGAGACACGCCGTGTGGCTGTTGTCAATAATGCTCTTTGTCAGGGCTGCGGTGCTTGTACCGTTGCATGTCCTTCAGGTGTTATGGACCTTCAGGGCTTCTCAAACAGACAGATTATTGCGGAGGTGGATGCTATATGTCGATAAATCAGGAATTTAAACCGAAAATAGTCGCATTCTGCTGTAACTGGTGCAGTTATGCAGGTGCTGACCTTGCCGGCGGCAGCAGACTTGCTTACCCCGCTGATGTAAAGATTATCCGTGTTCCCTGTTCCTGCAGAGTAAAACCCATGTTTATTCTCCGTGCCTTCGAAAGAGGTGCAGACGGCGTTATCATCTGCGGATGCCATCCCGGTGACTGCCATTACAGTACAGGTAACTATTATGCCAGAAGAAGAATGACTCTCCTTTTCTCTATGCTCGATTATCTCGGCATCGAAAAAGAAAGAACCCGTGTAGAATGGGTTTCTGCAGCAGAGGGTGTTAAGTTCTCCACCACTATGAACGAATTCGTTTCGGCTGTCCGTGAACTCGGCCCGAACAGAAGATTGGGGGATTTAAGATGCAAAGATTAATTGACAGAATTAAAGAGCTTTTAGCTGACGGTACCGTTCAGCGTGTACTCGGCTGGAAGCAGGGCGACCTCGGCTATAATCCCGAGCCTCATTATTTTAATAGCGCAGAGGAGCTTGACGAGTTCATCTACGACGGCTTCTGCGGTGCTAACCTCAGTAAATATATGATTGCAGGTTCAGCCTTCGAGGGTAAAACTCTTATCCTTCTCAAGCCCTGCGACACATATTCCTTCAATCAGCTCATCAAAGAGCACAGAGTTGACCGAGAAAAGGTTTACATCATCGGTGTAGGCTGTAAGGGTAAGCTCGACATCGAAAAGATCAAGGCACAGGGCATCAAGGGTATCACAGCCATTAAGGGTGCTGAAATCGGCGGTGCATGTGACGAGCTTACAGTAGAAACCGTTTACGGTGAAAAGAAGGTTGCTTACAAGGATGTAATGCTCGAAAGATGCCACGTATGTAAGGGTAAAGAGCATAAAATCTATGACGAGCTTCTTCTCGACAGTGTAGATACCTGTGACGCTGACCGTTTTGCCGGTGTTGAAGCTCTCGAGGCTATGAGTGCTGAAGAAAAGTTCGATTTCTTCCGTAAGGAGCTTTCAAAGTGTATCAGATGTAATGCCTGCCGTAACGTTTGTCCCGCCTGCTCATGCAGAAAGTGCGTGTTCGACTCCACTAAGTTCGATGCAGCACAGAAGGCAAACGTAGACCCCTTCGAAGAAAGCATGTTCCACATTATCCGTGCTTTCCACGTAGCCGGCAGATGTACTGACTGCGGTGAATGCAGCCGTGTATGTCCTCAGGGCATTCCTCTTCACCTTTTCAACAGAAAGTTCATCAGAGACATCAATGAGTTTTACGGTGAATTCGTAGCAGGTGAGGATTCAGAAACCAAAGGTCCTCTTACTGACTTCACATTTGATGACCTTGAACCGGGCGAAAGGAGATAAGAAAATGAAAAAGTTTTTAAAATCAGACCTTACCGCTCTTTTAAATAGTATAGAGGAAAGAATTTATCTTCCCGTTTCCGTAAGCGGTCAGACCAATTACGGCATTTATGATGAAAACAGCAAGGTTGACCTTGAAACACTTAAGACAGTAAAAAGTGCCAAGGAGGTTTTCTTCCCCCAGAGCGAAACACTTTTCACTGCTTTTATCGACGGCAAGAAAATTAAAATCGCACAGGAAGAGCTCGAAAATGAAGATTTCGTTCTCTTCGGTGTAAAGGCCTGCGACGTTAAGGGTATCGAGGTTCTTGACAAGGTTTTCCTTTCAGATCCCGTTGACTCCTTCTACAAGGCAAGAAGAGACCACGGTATTATCGTTTCTCTTGCCTGCGGACAGCCTGAAGAAAGCTGCTTCTGTAAGGCTTTCGGCATCGACTGTGCAGAGCCCTGCGGTGACGTAGTTCTTTATGACTGCGGTGACTGCTATTATTGGGATGCTAAAACAGAAAAGGGTGCAGCACTTACTGAAAAATGCGCTTCTCTTCTTTCAGATGCTGACGAGGCTCCCGTAAAGGAAAAGCAGGAAGAAATCAGAAAAATCGTTTCTCTTCTTCCTTATATGAATATTTCACTCGAATCCTGGAACGGTGCTGCTACAGACGAAAAGTTCAACTCTTCTGTATGGGAAGAGCTTTACAAGCCCTGTCTTGCATGCGGTACCTGCACCTTCGTTTGTCCCACCTGTCAGTGCTATGACATCAAGGACTACAATACTAAAAACGGTGTTCAGCGTTATCGCTGCTGGGACTCATGTATGTATTCCGATTTCACGATGATGGCTCACGGTAACAACAGAACAAGTCAGTTACAGCGCTTCCGTCAGAGATTTATGCACAAGCTTGTTTACTTCCCCGCTAACAACGACGGTATGTACTCCTGCGTTGGCTGCGGCAGATGTGTTGATAAGTGTCCTGCATCTGCAAATATCATCAAGGTAATCAAGGCTTTTGAAAAGGAGGAGGCAAAATAATGTGCGATTGCAACTGTCATCAGAATTATAATCTTGACACACTTGTACCTCTGGTCGGTGTGGTTACAGATATCCGTCAGGAAACTCCCGACGTAAAAACCTTCAGAGTTAATGCTCCTGAAGGCGGTAAGCTTTTCGAGCATATGCCCGGTCAGTGTGCTATGCTTTCAGTTCCCGGTGTCGGTGAGGCTATGTTCTCCATTACCTCTTCACCCACAAACAAAGAGTATCAGGAATTCAGCATTAAAAAGTGCGGTGTTCTTACCGATTATCTCCACGACCTTCAGGTAGGTGACGAAATCACCGTAAGAGGTCCCTACGGTAACGCTTTCCCCGTTGAGGCTGACCTTAAGGGTAAGGATCTTCTTTTCGTAGCCGGCGGTATCGGTCTTGCACCTCTTCGCTCTGTTATCAACTATGTGCTTGATAACCGTGAAAACTACGGCAAGGTTGATATTCTTTACGGTTCACGTTCCGCTGATGACCTTGTACAGCTCAAGGAAATCAAGGAAAAGTGGATGAACGCAAAGGATGTAAACGTTTATCTTACCATCGACAGACCCCAGGAGGGCTGGGACGGTCACGTAGGCTTCGTTCCTGCTTATCTTAAAGAGCTCGAGCTTTCCTGTGACAAAACTGTTCTTGTCTGCGGTCCGCCGATTATGATTAAGTTTGTTCTTGCCGCTCTTACAGAAATGGGCTTCTCCAAGGAGCAGGCATACACCACTCTCGAGCTTCGTATGAAGTGCGGTGTAGGTAAATGCGGCAGATGTAACATCGGTTCCAAGTATGTATGTAAGGACGGACCTGTTTTCCGTTGCGACGAAGTAGACGAATTACCCGACGAGTATTAATCTGGAAAGGACATTATAAATATGAGCAATTTAGTAAATGTATATTTTTTCGGTAAAAAGTATGAAGTACCGGGCGATATGACCATTATGACCGCGATGGAATATGCAGGCTACACTCTCTCAAGAGGTTGCGGCTGCCGTCACGGCTTCTGCGGTGCATGTGCCACTATTTACAGAATCAAGGGTGACAACACTCTTAAAACCTGCCTTGCCTGTCAGAAGCAGGTTGAAGACGGAATGTATGTAGCATCCATTCCCTTCTTCCCCACAGACAAGAGAACCTACGACATCAAGGAAACAAAGCCCACAGAAAAGGTAATGATGGAGCTTTATCCCGAAATCTACAGCTGTATCGGCTGTAACGCCTGCACAAACGCTTGTACTCAGGACCTTAACGTAATGCAGTACATCGCTTATGCACAGAGAGGCGAATATGAAAAGTGTGCTGAGGAATCCTTCGACTGCGTAGCTTGTGGCTGCTGCAGCGTAAGATGTCCCGCAGAAATTTCTCATCCTATGGTTGGTCTTCTGGCCCGTCGTATGGTAGGTAAGTACATCGCTCCCGAAACTGAGCATCTCGCAGTAAGAGTTGACGAGGTTAACAAGGGTGCTTACGATGAACTCATCGAAAACATTATGCAGAAGCCCATCACAGAGATGAAAGAACTTTACAATACAAGAGAAATCGAGAAATAAGGAGGGAAATCCAATGTTTACAGCTGAAATGCTCGAATCAATAAAAAAGGTTGAAGCAACCAGAGAAGAAAGAATGAAGACTGAGCCCCGCAGAATGACAGCAGAGGAAAAGGATGCCCTTCTCAAGGCTTACCATCCCGACTACCGTGAAGACGGCTTTGCTGAAATCAAGGTTGGTCCCAACAAGGGTGAGAAGGCTCCCAAAGAGCTTACAGATCTCATTCATTCAAACAGCAGACTTTTAAAGGACAAGGTTGACCTTCCAAAGGTAGATTATGAGACAGATGTTCTCGTTATCGGTGGCGGCGGTGCAGGTTCATCTGCAGCTATCGAAGCTCACGAAGCAGGTGCTGATGTAATGATCGTTACCAAGCTTCGTATCGGTGACGCCAACACAATGATGGCTGAAGGCGGTATTCAGGCAGCTGACAAAGAAAACGACTCTCCCGTACAGCATTATCTTGATGCTTTCGGCGGCGGTCACTTCGCAGCAAGACCCGAGCTTCTCAGAAGACTCGTTATGGAAGCTCCCGACGCTATCAAATGGCTCAATGACCTCGGCGTTATGTTCGATAAGGACGAGGACGGCAGAATGGTTACCACCCATGGCGGCGGTACTTCAAGAAAGAGAATGCACGCTTGTAAGGACTATTCAGGTGCAGAAATTATGAGAAACCTTCGTGACGAGGTTCTTAACAGACAGATTCCCGTTATCGAATTCACTTCTGCAGTAGAGCTTATCAAGGATGATAAGGGTCAGGTAGCAGGTGCAGTTCTTCTTAATATGGAAACAGGTGACTACCTCGTAGCTAAGGCAAAGACAGTAGTTATCGCTACAGGCGGCGCAGGCAGACTCCACTACCAGAACTTCCCCACATCAAACCATTACGGTGCTACAGCTGACGGTCTTATCCTCGGCTACAGAGCAGGCGCACCTCTTCTTTATCAGGATACTATCCAGTATCATCCCACAGGTGTTGCTTACCCCTCACAGCTTTTCGGTGCTCTCGTAACTGAAAAGGTACGTTCACTCGGTGCTATGCTTGTTAATAAAGACGGTGAAGCTTATGCTCATCCTCTCGAAACAAGAGACGTTTCCGCATCAGCTATTATCCGTGAATGTGCTAACGGTAAGGGTGTTGACACTCCTCAGGGTAAGGGTGTATGGCTTGACACTCCGATGATCGAAATTCTCGGCGGTGAAGGCACCATCGAAAAGAGAATCCCCGCAATGTACCGTATGTATCTCAACTACGGCATTGATATGAGAAAAGAACCCATCCTTGTTTATCCCACACTCCACTACCAGAACGGCGGTCTTGAGATCGGTGGCGAAGGCTTCACAAAGGCTATCGACAACCTTCTTGTTGCCGGTGAAGCAGTAGGCGGTATCCACGGCAGAAACAGACTTATGGGTAACTCACTTCTCGACATCATCGTATTCGGTAGAAATGCAGGTAAGGCTGCAGCTGCTAAGGCTAAGGATGTTACACTTGGCGAAATGAATCTTGATCACATTGATGCTTATGCTAAGGAGCTTGAAGAAGCAGGTCTTGCTACAGAAGCAGTTTCACCCCTTCTTCTTCCCAAGTACGCACGTCACGAAAGATAATTATAAGGAGATATAGAGTTATGCGCGAAATCAGCACAGATATTATCAGAGACACTATTGAAAAGCTTTGCATCGAAGCTAACTGTCACCTTCCCGGTGATGTAAAGTGTGCCATCGAAAATTGCCGTAAGTGCGAAGACGGACTTATCGCTCAGGGCGTTCTCGATGACATCATCGAAAACTACAAAATCGCTGACAATGAAAATGTACCCATCTGTCAGGATACAGGTATGGCTTGTGTATTCCTTGAAATCGGTCAGGATGTACACATCGTAGGCGAAAACCTTATGGACGCTGTTAACGAAGGCGTTCGCAGAGGTTACGATAAGGGTTATCTCCGTAAGAGCGTAGTTAAGGACCCCATCAGAAGAGGTAACACAGGTGACAACACACCTGCTATGCTCTACACAGAAATCGTTCCCGGCGAAAACATTAAAATCACCGTAGGCCCCAAGGGCTTCGGTAGTGAAAATATGAGCGCTATCCGTATGTTCAAGCCTTCTGCAGGTCTTCAGGGCATCAAGGATTTCATCATTGAAACAGTCGAAACAGCAGGTCCCAACCCCTGTCCTCCCATGGTAGTAGGTGTAGGTATCGGCGGTACATTTGACAAGGCTGCTCTTCTTGCTAAGAAGGCACTTATGAGACCCATCGATTCCGAAAATCCCGATCCTTACTATGCAGATCTCGAAAAGGAAATGCTCGAAAAGATCAATGAGCTCGGCATCGGACCTCAGGGCTTCGGCGGCAAGACAACAGCTATCGGTCTTAACATCGAAACTCTTCCCACTCACATCGCAGGTATGCCCTGTGCTATCAACATTAACTGTCACGTAACACGTCATCAGTCGGAGGTAATCTAACATGGAAAAGAAAATTACATTACCCCTTACCGAAGAAATCGCCAAAACCCTCAAGGCAGGCGACAGAGTTCTTCTCACAGGTATCATCTACACCTCAAGAGACGCAGGTCACAAGAGAATGTGTGAATCTCTCGCAAAGGGTGAAGAATTACCCATCGATCCTATGAACGCTACTATCTACTATGTAGGTCCCACACCCGCTAAGCCCGGTACAGTTATCGGCTCAGCAGGTCCTACAACAAGCGGCCGTATGGATGCTTATGCTCCCACAATGATGTCAGTTGGCGCAAGAGGTATGATCGGTAAAGGTGCAAGACTTCCCGAGGTTGTAGAAGCTATGAAGAAATACTCAGGTGTTTACTTCGGTGCTATCGGCGGTGCAGGCGCTCTTTTAGCTAAGTGCATCAAGAGTGCAAAGCTCATCGCTTATGAAGATCTCGGTGCAGAAGCACTCCGTGAGCTTTATGTAGAGGATATGCCCCTCGTAGTTATCATCGACAGCGAAGGTAATAACCTTTACGAGCTCGGCAGAGAAGAATATCTTAACTCTAAGAAATAAATCTTATTGTACACAAAGAACCGCCGTGATAAAACGGCGGTTCTTTGCATTAGTTCGACGACTATCGAAGTTTATATTATAACCGAATGGTTATAATATATTTATTATAACATCACATAAGGTACAATGTCAATATAACCGATTGATTATATTTTATGGTGGTGTTTATTTTGGGATACTATAAAAGAATAAGAGAGCTCAGAGAGGATAATGATTACACTCAGACACAGGTGGCTGAATACCTTAAAATGAAGCAGCCTCAGTACAGCCGTTATGAAAAAGGCTACAGAGACATTCCCTCGGACATACTTATCGCACTTGCTGATTATTATAATACCACTGTAGATTATATCCTGGAGAGAACAGATAAAAAATAGAAGAATATTCAATTGACAAAATATGACATGTTGTGTATTATATTAATGAGCTGACCAATGGTAGGCGGAAGGTCTCTTTTAACAGAGAGACTGTGACTCTCTGATTACATAGAAACCCGAAAGGGAATAATGTTTTCAGCAGAGGTGAATGCTATGGGCGATACAATCGTTATTTTAGCACTCATTTTCTTTATAGTGCTCATTATTAAAAAGTAATGCATAAAAGAAAACAACCGCCTCTCTTCGACTTAGGCGGTTGTTTTTCTTAAAATAACAAATCTAAGCAGAGACTGACTGTTTATCGGTCAGCTCTTTTTACATTCTTATTATATCTCACATTTTGTGAGATGTCAAGAGGATTTTTCTATAAAAGCAGGGTGGCTCTGCGTGTTAAGGGAGGTATATATGAAAATAAAAAAGATTATAATAGCTATACTTTTAATTCTCTTTCTCGGCAGTATTTACTTCGTTTTTTCATCTGAAGAAGCAAATCAAGAGGATACAAGAATCGCCAGTGGTTTTTATGACAGTGCAGTAAATGAAAAGGTAGTTCCGGGTGATGCTATCTGTTATTCTGAATATTATTATAATTCAGATATTACGGATGAGATTAAAAATACATATTTATCTGTTGATTCGGAAAACTTAACCGAAATAAAACTCTATATGGAAAAGTTCGAAGATGATTTTCTTTATGATAGCGATAAAGGCAATAAAGATTTTTTAGAAAAACTGGACGAAGGAGACTTTTACTTCTTGCATTCAGGATGTTCGAAAGAACTTTCTGAAAACCATTTCAAACTCTATTATTATGATATAGAAACTTATACTTTATATTATATGTGGAGATGTCAATAAAAAGGAGACTTACTATGAAATACATAACCCCACTTTTAAACGAAGAAAAAATCTCACAGGTCGCTCTCGGCTGTATGCGAATAGCCGACAAATCCGACAAAGAAATGGACTTCTACCTTAATAATGCCGTAGAGCTCGGCTTTAACTACTTCGACCACGCTGATATTTACGGCAGAGGAAAATGCGAAGAGGTTTTCGGTGCGGCACTTAAAAGAAATCCCGACCTTAAGGATAAAATCTACATTCAGACCAAATGCTCAATAGTTCCCGGTAAAATGTACGATTTCTCAAAGGAGCATATTATTTCTTCCGTAGAAGGCTCTCTTAAAAGATTAGGTCTCGAAAGAGTGGATACCCTTCTTCTCCACCGTCCCGACTTACTTATGGAGCCGGAAGAGGTTGCAGAAGCCTTCGATGAGCTTGAAAAGTCAGGTAAGGTTAAATATTTCGGTGTTTCTAACCACAGCCCTATGCAGATTGAACTTTTAAAGAAAAGCGTTAAACAGCCGCTTCTCTTTAATCAGATGCAGCTTTCTGTTACAAATGCCGCTATGGTTGCCAGCGGTGCCAATGTTAACCTTCCTAATAACGATGGCGTAAACTATGACGGTTATCTTCGTGATTATTGCCGACTCAATAATATCACCATTCAGCCCTGGTCACCCTTACAGTTCGGCTTCATCGAGGGCAGCTTTCTTAAGAATAAGAAATATAAGGAGCTTCATAAGGTTATGGATGAGGTTGGCGAAAAGTACGGTATCACCGACACAGGTGTGGCTATCGCATGGCTGTTAAGATTACCCGAAAAGATGCAGCCTATCGTCGGCTCCACTAACCCCGACAGAATCAAGGGAATAGCCAAGGCAAGTGACATCACTCTTTCGAGAGAGGACTGGTACAGAATCTACCTTGCCGCAGGGTATAAGCTCCCGTAAATCTTAAGTTTTCCTTAAATTACCCGTAAGGTATTGCCTTGCGGGTTTTGTTTGTGTTAGACTGAAAACAAGAGGTGATTCTATGAAAAAAGCAGTAAAAACAGCCGCCATAATCTGCGGTGCGCTTCTTTTAGGTAACGGATTTCTTATGTCTGTAATTGCAAATTTCAATTTCGGACTTGTGCCTGTATACGGTCTGGGTGCAGTGCTGACAGCTTACGGAGTTTTTTTTGATAAGATTAAACACAGAAAAATTCTTGACATTCTTCTCGGTGTCGGTCTTGCCGTGCTGATAGCATTCGGAAGCTTTATCTTTATTTACGGCAGTAACGACACGGCAGATTATGAGGAAGACACGGTTATCGTCCTCGGATGCGCTGTAAGAGGGGAACGGGTAAGTATTGCTCTTGCTAAAAGGCTGGACAGAGCATATGAGTATCATAAGGTAAATCCCGATGCTGTTATCATCGTTTCGGGAGGACAGGGGGCACAGGAGGATATTTCTGAGGCTCTGGCTATGAAGCGTTATCTGGTGGCTAAGGGTGTCCCAGAAGATAAGATAATTATGGAGGATAAATCTACCTCTACCATAACGAATTTCAGAAATACACTTGCTATAATGAAAGAAAAGGGAATCTCAGCGGAAAATACAGTTTTTGTTACCAATGCATTTCATATTTACCGTTCAGCTACTTATGCTGAAGCTGAGGGCTTCCCTGAAATAACTCATCTCGGAACAGACATAATCTGGTACACAGTGCCGATGAATTATATGAGAGAAATGCTCGCCATAGTAAAAATGTGGGTGCTTGATTGAGTGCAAAGTTCAAAGTGCAGAGTTCAAAGTGCAGAGTGGCAGGGAAGGTTTCAGAAAACAGCAAATAACATTCTTCTGAATATACGGATATGATTATGTAGGGACACGGCTTGCCGTGTCCGCTTTTTTCATCTGTCTGACGGTCAACACGGCAGGGACAGTTTTAGTTTACAAACAGTAAAAAACACCGCAGAAATCAATCTGCGGTGTAAATTTTTATCTTGCCCCGAATCAGAAAAGAATGATAAGGAACTGTGAAACAAGCACAACTGCGATAAGTGCGATGGGGTAGGTAGCTGCATAAGCTGCTGCTACGTCTTCTGTACCGGCTGTACCGATGAGAGTACCGAGTGCGGGAGTTGAAGTCATACCGCCTGTGATTGAGCCGAGGTTGTTGAGAAGGCTGAGCTTGAGAACATATTTGGCGAAAAGGAAACCGATGATAAGAGGAACGAGGGTCATAATGGTGCCGTATACGAAGTACATAGCATCGAAGTTTTCTACGAATTCTGCGCCACCGGGGATACCTGCACCAACGAGGAAGAGAACGAGACCGAGCTCACGGAAGAGCTTGAGTGTGCTCTGCTCGGGCATAATGCTCATCTTACCGATGCGGCTGAAGTGACCGAGAACGAGGCTTACGAGAAGGCATCCGCCTGTGGTGGTGAGTGAGAAGCATGTACCGCTGAGACCCTCAGAGGAAAGAGGAATCTTAACCTGGCCGAGGAAGGAACCGAGAATAGCGGCAAGAGAGAAAGCTGCGATACCCATGTGGTCAAGGTGGAAGAGCTTACCTGTGTAGGCTTTCTTTTCACCTTCTGACTTGACTACGAGCTTAGCACGCTCTTCTTCCATATTAGCCTTTGTGAGCTTGGGAATAATCTGAACGAAGAGAACTACGCCGATAACACCGAAGATGTAAGCAATACCGTGACCTACGGAAACGAGAGCCTGATACTGTTCTGCTACAGTTGCCTTAGCAGCTGAGAAAGCGGGAGTAGAGGTAAGAGAGCCGGAAAGAAGACCGACGATCATAGCTACGAAGCCGTCCTGGTCCTGAATAGCACCGCCGTAGCCGATTACCTCACCGAGTGCGATACAGCCTGCAGCTGAAAGACCGCCTGCGAGAATAATGATGAGTCCTAAAAGAACATAGGATTTGAAATTTCGTTTAAAATTGCCGAAGAACTTCGGTCCTGCGATGAAGCCTACAGAAGTTACGAAGAGAACGAGACCGAGACTTTCGACAAGAGAAAGTCCTGCATTGAAATCATAGGGCTTAGAGGAAAGAGAGAAGACTAACTGTCCGTCTGCATTTACGCTGAAAGCGAGTGCACCGAGGATAAGAGCGACGATGAACACACCTGCGTCACCGAGAGAAATACCCTTAACAGTGATTCTGCCCAGAGCGTAACCGCCGAAGAGAACGGCAAAGACAACTAAAAGTAAAGTTGAGATGTTACTGATGGAGATAACTCCGCCTAAGAAACTCATAAATGAACCTCCGATAATTTATTTTATTGGTATATCATTTTTACCTCAGTTATTCTATCATTTACTATTTAAAAAGACAAGAATAAAACTATACAAACATAACAAAAATAACTACGATGTTTTGTTGAATAAGCATATAAGCTTTTGCTGAAAAAGAAAGAAAAAATATGAAAGAAAAAATAAAAAAACTTTCAGAAAAAGACTTGACATTTGTATGATAGATGTGTATAATATCACTTGTTCGTTGCGGAATTGTGTAAGGGTAGCACAGCAGACTCTGACTCTGTTTGTCTGGGTTCGAATCCTAGTTCCGCAGCCAAAAAACCTCGTTCATTGAACGAGGTTTTTTCATTTATGTCCGCAGGACATAACTTCATTACGAGCGAAGCGAGTACTTCATTTTACTGCTTGCAGTAAACTTCATTGTCCGCTTATGGACATAAATGAAAAAAGTCGCCCTTGCAGGCAAACTGATTTACGAAATCCCTATCGCACTAAATTAATGTTTACGGCAAACGAAAAATTGCACGTATACGAAAAGTAGATTGTCTTTTTTAGTAATATGCGTTTTGCCGGTTGAAAAAAAGTTGGTTTTACGTTACCATAACGGTAAGAGGTGATGATATGAACCAGGAAAAAACCGGCAAGTTTATTGCTGTATTAAGAAAAGAGCATTCGATGACACAGAAAGAACTGGCACAGCGTTTGGGTGTGAGCGATAAAACTGTTTCCAAATGGGAAACGGGGCGAGGATTACCTGAAATTTCAATTATGCAATCTTTATGTGAGACTCTTGGTATCAGTATAAATGAGCTGCTGTCAGGAGAAAGACTGGATGTCTGTGCGTATCGGGAAAAGGCTGAAGAAAACATATCAGTATTGATAGAACGCAGAAATTATAAAAAAACGGCCATACACGTTGCGGTCAGCGCAGCTCCGTTTTTAGCGGCATTTTCAGTGTTTCCGTTGGCGGCGGAAAGGATAGTTTCACCGTTATGTATTCCCATAATTCTTTTTTTGAGCATTCTGCTGATTGTAGGTAATTTTATGGCAGGACTTACTTACGGAGCCGTAAAAAAATGGGGAAAAATCAGATTGTTCTGTCTTTCTGCATATAATGTATTCTTGCTTTTTATTCTGATTAATATTTTCGTTATAGCTTCAATTGTCTTTAATGCTTGACCGCAGGCAAAAAAAACTCCCGTTCATTTCGAACGGGAGACTTAATTTTATCTTGCTTAAGAAAATCTCAGCTTATGCACAGAGCTGTGCGAAATAGTAGGCTGCTTCTGCTTTTGTTACGGAAGCGCCGATGTTGTAGCTTTTTGATGAGAGAATCTTATAGGTGAGAGTGAAAGCTTTGAAGAAGGATACGAAGCCTCTTTTGGCTGAAACACCTAAAAGACCTAAGGCGAGTGAGAGAGCAGTAGCCTTACCGCCTTCTTCGCTTCTGTTTTCATTACCGTTAGCTGCATTGATTGCATTTGTAAGCTCACCCTTGGTAAGAGGAGCTTCTGCGCCGAATTCGTTTTCTGAGTTCGGGGTAAGAATGCCGTTAAGAAGACAGAACTCGATTTCGCTGTAGTATTTGTGACCGGGTGTAACGTCATCGTATTTTCCGTAAACTTCCTTAGAGGGGAGAGCTTCGATGATCTTGTTAGCAACGAATACATGACCGTCAGCATCATAGTGGCTGTCAACATAGGTTGCTCCGTCGATGTCAACGAAAGTATAACCGAACTTCTTTTCACCTTCGATCATAGGACCGTTACCGACACTCATAATGAAGTCGATGATCATGCTGACTACACCGGCGATTTCAGCGGGCTGCTCCTTAACAGAAACCTTTTCACCTTCTACGCCGTTATAATCGTAGTGCTTACCTTTGATGCTGTTGTCGCTCATACCGATAACCATAAGGGTAACATCGGGGTTAAGGTCATAGATGTCCTGAATCATAATGTCCCAGTTTTTGTAGAAATTGCTGAGGCCGTAGTTAAGCTCTTCGGGGAGTCTCTGTATAAGAGTGGGAAGTGCTCCGGCAAGGTGTGCGATTTCAACAGCCTTTTCGAGGGTTGCGATATCTACGATGCCATCCTTGAGAAGCTCAGCCATATCGTTTATATACTTGTCAGCGACATGCTCTGATTCGAGAATATCAGTAACGACCCAACCGAGGTATGCACCCCAGTCGTTGCCGCCTATACCGAGAGTGATGAGGTCAGCTTCACTGATGGACTTTTTGAAAGCATCTCTGAAGTGTTCTGAACCGGGGAGAAGGTTTACATTGTGGCAGTCACATACTTCATCTTCATAAACATAAAGATGGCTGGTGTGGAAGAGATATTCGTCCGTACAGGCTGCTGCATAATCATCTTCGAGCATATAACGCATTTCGATGGTTCTGAAGCCGGGAGCTGCCAGAGCAGTCATACTGCCGTCTTCAATGATTGCATTTGCAAGAACATCGGCATAAGAGCCTTCTACTCTGTAATAAACAGAATCGTTAAAGCTTTCATTGAAGTTTGCGTCGTTTTCACTCATTTCATCACGGTAACCGCTGGCGGCACTGTCGCCTAAAAGTACATAATTTTTGTACTGACCGTAGTGTGCGTTCACTGCATCCTGATTGAGTTCAGCGGCAAAGCATACGAAAGAGCTGGAAATCATAAGGACTGCAAGAACAACAGCGAGTGTTTTTTTGATAGTTTTTCTCATAGTGTTTACCTCCGTTTAAGTTAAAATTTGAATAAACTTTTAACACATAAAGAATAATAGCATATTTGTTCACAATAGTCAAGACAGAGTTTCACTATTCGACTGATTTTTTTATACAATAAGCCCGGTTGTTAGAAACCGGGCTTTGATAGTTTTATCAGATTACTTCGATAGTATATCCGTATTCGTATGTTGTGCCTTTGTGCATAATGTAAGGCTCTCTTAAGCAGGCATTACCCGGTGTGTCACCGCCGATACCTCTCTGCATAAGGTCGATGCATACAGTAGTGAAGTCCTTATGCTTGAGTGAGTGAATATGTGTTGCCTCGTCGAGATCGTTTACTGTGTAGTGGTGGCAGTTGATGGCGAAGGGTGTTTCACCTTTTTTAGTGAAGCGGAGACCCTTACCTTCCTTGTTTTTAACCTCCATCATTCTTACGTCAGTTCTGTGACCGTTCTCCTGAGGACGCATATAGTGGTGTTCCATATCCGTTACACTCATTTCGTGGATGGCGATTCTCGCACCTGTTTTACGGTCGATGTGATTTTCCTGAGGTCCTCTGCCGTACCATTTTACCTGATCGTATTCTCTGTCCATAGTAAGGAGTGTACCGAAGCGTATCATATCCATTCCGGCAGTACCCTTGTGGATTACATCGATTTTACCGTCGGGATAAACAGTGTATGTCATCGTAACATCCTTGAGACCGAGAGCTGAAACCTTGGTTTCGATGTAAGCGGTGTGGCTGTAACGGTGTACGGTAGTAGCCTTGGTTTTAAGAGTGTCTGTAGACTTCTTCCACATAAAGAGAGGATGGAAGGGGATAAGGGGAGGAACGAAATTGAAGAAGTCAATGTCGTTGTCGGTAAGAGCTCTGTAGTAGTTGGGACGAAGCTCGCCTCGGAGATATTCCTTTCCGTCTTTTTTCAGTGAGGTGAGAAGTCCGTTTACGAAGCTGTATTCGAAATTCTTACCGCTGACGGTGAAGTTCTTTTCAGTACCCTTGATGTCTACCTTTTCTTCGTACTTGATTTCTTCTTTTGCATCAGCATTTTTAAGAAGGAACTGATCGAAGCCGTGTTCATAACCGGCTTTGGCGAATCGGCAGTCCTCACGTCTTACATAAGAGAAGGTGATGAAGACTTCGCCTGCGGGCATTTCGGCAAGAGCATAATCTACGCTGAATTCCATCTCTGAAAGACCTTCTAATTTTTCGAAAAGGTCACGGGGAAGTGCTTTTTCAGAAATAACCTTGCCGTCTTCAGCTATTACATATTTAATGTCGAACTTTGAAAGGTCGGAGAAGAGCTGCTTGTTTTTAAGAAGGAACTTACCTTCCCTGAGGTTAAGAGCCTTTACTTCGATTTCACAGTAAACCTTTCTTACCTCGTGGATACAGGGATGAACCTTTCTGTCAGCGGCGATGATGCCGTTGGCGTTGAAGTAAATATTACTGCCCGTGATAGCACAGGTGTTATAGGGAGGCTTTATCCACAGATCCTTTTCGTTGTAGTCTGTACCGTAAAGCCACATATCCTCGCCGTCTTCGTTTTTCTTGTGGATAGCCTGGTCCACGAAGTCCCAGATGTAACCGCCGCAGAGGTTATCGTACTTTTCGAAAGCGTCCATATATTCACGGAAGTTACCGAGACTGTTTTCCATAGCGTGAGCATATTCACAGAAAACTACAGGCTTGGTGTAAAGTTCCTTCGAGATGGGCTTACTGTCGGCGGCAAGAGCATTGGCGATGTTATCAAACCAGGTGATGGTGAGAGGCTCTCTCTTGCCTAATTTTTCTACCTGGTCTTCAGTGGGATACATACGGCTGATAACATCACTCTTGGTAAAGTCAAAGTCGCCCTCATAATGGAACTGTCTGGTGTTATCGAGCTTTAATGCTGCCTGCTTCATACGAAGGAAGTTACTTCCGTCACCGGCTTCATTACCGAGAGACCACATAAATACGCAGGCGTGGTTTCTGTCACGCAGAACCATTCTTTCCATTCTGTCTACTACGGCATCTGTCCACATGGGATTGTCGCCGGGAACGTTCTTTCTTCTTACGCCGTGAGTTTCCAGGTCGCACTCGTCCATAACATAGAAGCCGTATTCGTCGCACAGGTCGTAGAAGCGGGGATCATTGGGATAATGGCTGGTACGGATAGAGTTGATATTACTTCTTTTCATAATATCAAGGTCCTGGATGTATCTTTCGTCGGGAACTGCCCAGCCTGTATCGGGATCGAAGTCGTGACGGTTAACACCTCTGATGAGCAGAGGCTTACCGTTTACGAGGATTTTTTCACCTTTGATTTCGATTTGCTTGAAGCCTATTCTGATTGCCTTATAGGTAACGGTTCCGTCACAGGAAATCTTGAGAAGGAGAGTGTAGAGGACAGGATTTTCACTGGACCAGAGAACAGGCTTTTCGATGAACTGTCTGAAGGAAAGAGTGTTTTCACCGTTTTTGGTAACTATTTCTGTTTTACCGATGAGGGTAGGCATACCTGCAGTGAGCAGTGCAGCTTCGAACTCGACGCTTTTTCCGCCCTGACTGTAATCCTTGATAAGAACATCCAGATTTACATAAGCGTCGGTGTAATCGTTCACAAGCTCTGTACGTACAAAGAAGTCACGAAGAGCAACCTTAGGCTCGCTGTAAATGTAAACCTCACGGTAAATACCTGAAAGGAACCACATATCCTGGTCCTCGAGGTATGTGCCGTCTGTATAGCGGTAGACCTCAGCAGCTACCTTGTTTTCACCGGGTACTACATAGTCAGTGATGTCGAACTCGTGGGGGGTGTTTGAACCCTGTGAGTAGCCGACATATTTTCCGTTGACATAAACGGAGAGACCTGCCTTGACAGCTCCGAAATGAAGGAAAATCTGTCTTCCGTTCCATGAATCGGGGACAGTGAAAGATGTTCTGTGTACAGCGATTTCCTGACCTGCCACATCGATGGAGGGGATTTTACTCTTTTCGATGCTGATGCAGTTGGGGTATGAGTTGGCATAATACCAGGGCTTGGTGTAATCCTTCTGTAACTGCCACACACCGGGGATAGTGATATTCTCCCATTTGCTGTCATCGAAATCGGCAGCTTTGAATTCTTCGGGGAGCTCACCTACGCCCTTGCTCCAATAAAACTTCCAGGTACCGTTAAGGGATACCTTGAAAGGAGAAGACTCTCTTTTGGCGGCACTGTCTGCTTTGTCATAGCATAAAGCAAGCACATGACCGTCTTCCTTGTTTTCTTTGATAATCTGCGGGTTTTCCCATTTGTACTTCATTTTTACACCCTTCTTTCATTATTGCGGTTTAACTCATATCCGCATACTGCTTCTATTTTACTAAATTATTCCGCACTTTGTCAAGGACAAATATACTATATTAATTGTATATTAAAAATATTTCGGAAATAACGGTGAAAAAGTGTGACATATTTATTCAGTAAGTGACTATCCTGTTAAATTTTCTTTTTACTGTTGACGGCAAATAAAAAAAATGATATTATAATAATGAATTATAATATAAATTTCTGCATTGGAGGTAAATATTATGAAAGCAAAAAAACTTACGGCATTATTGGTTTGTCTTTTAACCGCTTTTGTTTTTTTCGCTGTTTCGGCATCGGCTGAAGAAATCGGCCCCTGTGAACACGATGTAAGCTATTGGAAATGGAGCACGAAAGAGCAGACCTGTACGGCTGACGGTGAAAACAGACGTGTATGTACCTATGAGGGCTGTAACAGAACTGTAGAGCTCAGAATCATACCTGCCCACAACTACGAGACTATTTTCACCAATGAGGAGCCCACATGTATTTCAGAAGGCTCAGTTACTAATTTCTGCTCATGGTGTAACACATTTCAGACCGTGTCTGTACCTAAGGATCCCGACAGCCACAGATACGGAGAGTGGGAAATCATAACTGAGGCTACCTGCTCTGCTGAAGGTCTGAAGAAAAGAACCTGTCTGCGTGACGGATGTGAAAATCCTGTAGACACCGAGGTCATTCTCGCCGATGACAGCTTGCATTCAGAAGATGAAAGCGGCTGGACTACCGTTACTGAGGCTACCTGTCAGGTAGAAGGACTGGAAAAGGCTAACTGTAAAGTATGTAAGGCTGAAATGACACGAAAGATACCCGTTCACTTCGACTGTGCTGTTAATACCACAGATTATAAGCTGGTTAGAAAGATAGAAGCGAAGTGTAATGTAGTCGGCTATTCACAGTATCAGTGTCTCAAGTGTTATAATATTATGACTGTAGACAGAGGCATTGATCCTAAAAATCACGACTTTTCCGATGAAAGCCTCTGGGAGTATCCTGATGATGTGACCTGTCAGAGCACAGATGCTAAAATAATCAAGCACTGTAGGAATCAAAGGGGCCATATATATGAAGAAAGCTACATTCCTGATCACGATTTTTCAGGTGAGGTAACCGTTAACGAGCCATACTGTGAAAAAACAGACGGTGGGTCAGTTCTTCACGAAGGCCAGAAAACTACAAAGTGCCTTTACTGTGACGAAACAGAGACAGAGGTAATTCCCGGTTCTCATAGTTTCGTCAACTGGATTGACATTCACGGCACATGTGAATACGGCGGTGTGGCATCCAGAATCTGCGCATGCGGAGAGAAGTCGGAAGTTAATGTTCCTTTCGAAGCAGGTACACATCTTAATTATAATGTCCTCAGAGAGAGAGAGTCTACTTGTGAATATAAGGGATGGACAGAAATACACTGTGATGTATGCTCACAGACATTAAAGATTTACCGCTCTGCCTTAGGACACAAGCCGAGCGGATGGCAGATAACCGATCCGGCTACATGTCAGAAATCAGGAGTTATGGAAATTCTTTGTCTGAACTGTAATGGATCTCTCGATTCAGCAGTTATCGCCCAGAAGTCTCATGCAAACATCGTTGTAGAAGACGGTATCGCGCCCACCTGTAAAGAAGCAGGCCTTACTGATTATTTTTACTGTAATATGTGCTATACAGGTTTTGCAGCGGAGCTCATTCCCGCACTCGGCCACAATTATGTGGAACAGTACACACCCGCAGAGGGAGCGGTAAGAATTTGCGACAGATGCTATGAATATGAAATTATCGATGATGCCGGTAACGAGGTCAGCTGTAAATGTCTCTGTCACAACTCAAGCGGTCTGGCAAAGACAATCTGGAAAGTAGTGACCTTCTTCTGTAAGCTCTTAGGGTTCAATCAGATGTGCAAATGCGGTATAGCACACTTCTGATACAGATATACATAATAAATAATACACAAAGAGTGGTACCCTTGGGTGCCACTTTTTATATAAAAAATTGAATTTACCATTTTTTCCCTAAACACTTGAAAAATGGTATAAAAATCTGTATAATATCAAAGAATAGTAGTATGGAGTACAAGGAGTAATTTTAGGCTACGAATCAAATTCAATTGTGAAAGGAAGATTAATTATGCTTCAGAACGCACCCACAAACAATAAGAGTGTACTTGAATGGCTTGAAGACAAGCTCGCACTCGTAAATCCCGACAAAGTAGTTTGGATTGACGGCTCTGACGAACAGATCGAAGCTCTCCGTGCAGAGGCTTGTTCAACAGGCGAAATGATTAAACTCAATCAGGAACTTCTTCCCGATTGCTATCTTCACAGAACAGCAGTAAATGACGTTGCCCGTGTAGAAGGCAGAACATTTATCTGTGCTGAAACCAAAGAAGAAGCAGGCCCCACAAACAACTGGATGGATCCCGCAGAAGCCTATGAAATGCTTTACGGCATCGCTAAAGACAGCTATAAGGGCAGAACAGCCTACATCATCCCTTATTCAATGGGCCCCGTAGGTTCAGAATTCTCTAAAGCAGGTATCGAGCTCACTGACTCTATCTATGTTGTACTTAATATGTGCATTATGACAAGAGTAGGCTTCAACGTACTTGAAGCTCTCGGCGACAGCAATGACTGGGTTCGCGGTCTTCACTGCCGTTGTGACATCGACGAAGAGAAGAGATACATCTGTCACTTCCCCCAGGATAACACCATCATCTCCGTTAACTCAGGTTACGGCGGAAACGTTCTCCTCGGTAAAAAGTGCTTTGCACTCCGTATCGCTTCCAACCAGGGCAGAAAAGAAGGCTGGATGGCTGAACATATGCTCATCCTCGGTATCGAAAAGCCCGACGGTGAAGTTAAATACATCTGTGCTGCATTCCCCTCAGCTTGCGGCAAGACAAACCTTGCTATGCTTATTCCTCCCGAAGAATATAAGAACAAGGGTTATAAAGTATGGTGCGTAGGTGACGATATGGCCTGGGTCCGTAAGGGCGCAGACGGCAGACTTTATGCTATCAACCCTGAAAACGGCTTCTTCGGTGTTGCTCCCGGCACAAACATGAAGTCCAACCCCAACGCACTTCTTTCTACAAAGAAAGGCACCATCTTCACAAACGTTGCTCACAATCTTGATGACAACACAGTATGGTGGGAAGGTCTCGATAAGAATCCTCCCGAAAATGCAATGGAATGGACAGGCAAGCCCTGGAACGGTAAGGTTGACGAAATCAAGGGTGCACACCCCAACAGCCGTTTCACAGCTCCCGCAAAGAACTGCCCCTGCATCAGCAGTGAATTCGAGAACGCTAAGGGTGTTCCCGTATCAGCTATCGTATTCGGCGGCCGTCGTGCTAAGCTTGCTCCTCTCGTATATCAGTCAAGAGACTGGAACCACGGTGTATTCGTTGGTTCAATCATGGCTTCTGAAACCACAGCAGCTGCTTCAGGTGCAGTAGGTGTTGTTCGCCGTGACCCCATGGCTATGCTTCCCTTCTGCGGTTATGATATGGCTGATTACTGGCAGCACTGGATCGACATCGGTGAAACACTCGATGCTGACAAGGCTCCCAAAATCTTCAATGTTAACTGGTTCCGTAAGGATGACGAAGGCAACTTCATGTGGCCCGGCTTCGGTGATAACCTTCGTGTTCTTGACTGGATCATCGACAGATGTGAAGGCAAGGTAGGCGCAGAAGAAACAGCTATCGGTTACCTTCCCAAGGCTGAAGATATCAACCTTGAAGGTCTCGAAGGCGAAATCACTGTTGAAGGTCTTAAGTCAATCCTTGACGTAGATAAGGCTCTCTGGGCTGAAGATGCTAAGGGCATCGAAGAGTTCTACGGCAAATTCGGCGACAAGCTTCCCAAGGAGCTTCGTGCAGAGCTTGAAACACTCAAGAAGAACACAGCTGAATAATTAAAAGCAATAAAGGCAATCCTTCACGGGTTGCCTTTTTATTTACTGTTCTGCGTAAATCAAAAGCACCCATTAAAGGGTGCTTGATGTTTTATGTGCGATATTTTATTAGCCTGATATTGAACCGAAATCGAATGTCAATTCACCTTTTAAGAGCTTCTTGAAAGTTTCGATGACAAACATAATGAACTTGAAAATCATTGAGAATCTTGCATCGTCAGAGTCTTTTTCGGGAGCGGGAACATCCTTGCCGGTGACAGGGGTAAGCGTTTCAGCTGTTACATTTGCATCGATGTACTGAGGATATGCAGTATTGCTGAAGACTGTCATATTGTCAGTTGCAAGGATAGTATCAAGGAAAGAGTAAAGAGCGTCTGCATTGAAGTAGTCATGGTAGCAGTTTTTAATGAACCATGTGGTTTCAGGGAAAAGACAGGTTGAAGCATCGATCTTTTCATCGGGTGAGAGATACTTTCTGTTTTCCTGGTTCATAGCTTCAATGTAGGAAGCAGGAAGAGTCTTTCCGTATTCGTCTGTTGTTGCACCGAAGGAGGTGAGAGATGTTTCGGCTATAGCATCGCTCATAGGATTGGTATTACCGAAGACAGGAGCAGAGGGAAGGTTATACTTTGAAACAACATGAATATCAACTCCCTTGTCTGCATGAGCTTTAAGATTCTCACGGTGGTTTACCTGAACATTATCGTGGTAATCCTTGATGAGTGCGATTGTGCCTGCATATTCCTCACGAAGTTCATTTGTATTGAAAACAAAATCAAGTGAATCTTCATAATATTCGTCAGGAATCATTGCCCAGAAAGAGGGGAATGAACCGTAAGAATTTCTGATAAGGGGAGCAATGAGATCAACTCTGATTGCATCAATAAGGTCCTGGACTTTTTCTGTACCCAGTTTAAGTATTTGTGCCTGTTCGAAAATAAGAAGGAAGACATCGATGAAGTTTTTAACGAAGCTGTCTTCGATCATATCCTCGTATTTGATAAGCTCATTTACATATTCATTGATAGCGTCTGCATTAAGTTCGATCTGTCCGGAGAAGAATTTACCGATAAGACCGATACCCTCTGTAGAGGGAACGTACATAATAACATCGTCAACCTTTGAGCTTACATCTTCGTTTGTGGCAAGATAAGCGGAGATGATGTTAGCACCGTAGCAACGGCCTACGATGTCAACCTTACCAGTTGAACCGGGTCTTGTAACAGCTGTATCAACAAGATCTTCAATCTGTTCTTTGAGGACCATAGGAGAAAGTCTCCAGTCATAGAAGAAGTAATATTCATCAGATTCAAAATAGTCATGGCTGTTATAGTTGAGACGGTACTGGTTACCGCTGATTTTTCCGTCTTCACCGACTTTAACTGTTCCGTCAGGGTTAAGAAGCATAGGCTCATAAATAGGAGCCATTCTCTTATAGATTTCTTCGCAGTATTTGCTGTAATCACCTGTGAGAGTAGCGGCTGCGAGGGCTGTAAGACAAGGAACTGCTGCTTCTTTTACCACAGCGGCTGCATCGACATCAAAGGGATAGATTTTTTCGCTGTTGGGATTATTTTTGTCTACGAAAATGTTTCCACCGTAGCCGAGGATGTAAATTACGGGATCCAGTTCCTTTTCAGCGGCAGAAGCTGCCATAGGAAGTGCACCGCATACCATAATCATGGCAAGAACAAGTGCAAGAATTTTTTTTGATTTTTTTAACATGATTTTGCCTCCTAATATAATAGTATAATTAGTTACTGAACAATTTTAACAAAACTATTAGTCTTTGTCAACAGTTTTAAAAAATATCAGCAAGGAATAATTAAGTCGATTTATTAAAAACATATTCATAATTTTTTCTGATTTTTAATTTTTTTGTTAAAATATTATTGACAAACAGTAGTATTAGTTATATAATTAGGATGTTGGTAGAGATGTATATCTCTTAAGATAATTTTAGAAAAAGGAGGACACAAACAATGTTTACAGATCCTATCAAGGTAAAGCTTGCCGGTTACGAAATGGACATCACTCCCATTCTTAACGTTCTTGTTGCATTCGTACAGAAGATTCTTGAAATCTATCTTCCCGAAGATCTTCAGGATACTCTTAAGGATTTCGAAAATATGTAATTTTTCGAAACGGAGATTTTTGATTAATTATTAAAAGGAGGATACTACTATGCTTAAAGAAGCTCTTAAAGTTCTCTTCAGTGCAGAAGAAAGCGCTAACAACAGAGCAGCTGCTTTTGCTGACATTCTCAAAGTTCTTTTAGACTATGTTTTCGATTCATTCATTAAGGCTGAATAATCAAAATTAAATTATTTTGCAAAATAATTTTCCCCACTCTCTTTTGAGGGTGGGGTTATTTTTTATCTATCTTTTCTTTTTTTGTAATTTTTCTGAAAAAATTTTACCTTACTATGTAACCGAAGCCCCTTTTAAATTGTCTATATATATGAAAGGACCTTTCAGAGAATCTTGCCTTACACGGAGGTGATAAAATGCATTCAGCACCCACGGATGAAAAAACAGAAAAACAGAAGCTGACAGAATTATACGGAAAATACAGAAACAGAATGTATATCACCGCCTGTCGGATATTGGGTGATCCTTATCTTGCCGAGGATGCGGTACACGAAGCCTTCGTAGCCATTTCGAAAAACCTTGACAGGATAGGTGACACGGACAGCATACAGACTGCATCCTATGTTATCAAGGCGGCTAAAAGCAGGGCACTTAATATGGCGAAGCAGAAGGTGTGTGAGATGCCTACCCTTATCAGTGGCGAGGATGCGAAGGAGGACGAGACGGCTCTTGACAGCATCTGTGAGAAAGAAAACTATTCTTACATAGTCAGCGCCATTCTTTCTCTTGACGAAAAATACAGGGATGTACTCAGTCTTTATTATCTTAACGAGCTGACCGTAGCGGAAATCTCACACCTTCTCTCCAGAAAGGAAAACACTGTAAAGCAGCAGCTCTTCCGAGGCAGACGGAAACTCATATATATAATAGAAAAGGAGGCACTTAATAATGAAAAGAAATGATGTACTCAAAGCGGCTTTCGAGGAAGCGGCAGAAAAAGAACTGAAATCACTCCCCAAGGAAGGGGATATAGTAAGACCTTATTCGAAGGAATTCAATAAGAAAATGGATAAGCTGTTCGATGAGATGGGTCAAGATAAGACAGCACCTGTGAGAAAAAAGAAAATCAGATGGGCAGCACTGATAGCGGCTGTGCTGATGTGTGTGACACTGACAGTAACTGTTTCGGCTACTGATTTAACGCCGAAGGAAATGCTGATGCTTATGGGACTCTGGACAGAACCCGACCCTGAAAACTATGTGCATGTTGACTGGGAAATAAAGGGAGCCTATGCGGCAGGCAGAGCAGAAGAGGCGCGAAAAGAAGTGATCTATGACGGTGATGAGATTGTCATAAGATATGTTATCGACGAGGGTGCACATTCGGTCGAGGCTGAAAAGGGACTTATCCTTTTCCTTGACGGTGTAAGACAGAACTTTACAGTAAAGCACGGTGACGTTGTTACAGAGAATACAGATATTTACATCATCGGCGGAAATCCGGGTACGGTTGCTTCGATAGACATCTCCTTCACACCTAATATAGGAAGGAAGGGTGAAACTCTTGCTCTTTCACTCTGTTCTGTGACAGACCCGGACGGCAGTAATGTAGTATGCCTTTCGGAAAAAGGAACGAGATACTGGCACATGGATGATAATCTGGACAGTATATGTGATGATTGTCTTGCCGATGTAACTGTGTATGCAGGTATGAGATCCTTCATTTTGCATAATGATGTTTTCGCACATCTTATTATGGAAAAGGATGCGCCTGAGCAGAAGGCTGTGTGCGGTGATATCTTCGGTAAGAGAGAATCTCCCCTTCACGAGAAAATCCGCGCTATGTACAATTATGAGGATCCGGCGAGTGACGGTTCGGTGTATTATAATGAATACGATAAGCTCGAATCTGTGAATGCAGTTCTGTATAAAGATATCGATGAGACTATCACTTATGATAATGACCATCCCTTCCTTAAGGATACTTTCACTCTCCGCAAGACAGATTTTATAACTAAGGGTAAAGAAAAAGAAAAGTTTACTCTTAATCTTCACGGTAAACCGGGACAGTACAGAGTATCCTTCTATGTAGGTACAGAGGTTCAGCCTGTTTTTGACGGTGCGGAGAATATAGATATCACTATCAATGAGGGCAGACAGATTGAGCTTCCTCTTGAGCTTGACACTTCGAAGCTTCCGAAGGGCGACAACAGATATTATGTAGTATACAAAAAGCTCGGTAACGACAAGTTCGAACACGGCTGGTGGTGGGAGTACCAGACTTGCGAAGGTACCATCACCGTTGAATAATTCTGATAATCTCCCTTTAGGTATTTTCGGGGCGGATGCGATATCGTGTCTGCCTCGGATTTTAGTTCGTAGGGGATGGCATCCCCGACATTCCGCTAATAATTTCGAGGTGATTAAATGAAAAAGAAAAGATTTGTTTTAACTAACATTGTATATATACTTATGACTCTTGCCGACCTCGGCATAACATACCGTGTATCACCCGATTTATCTATGGAGGATAATTTTTTAGTAAAGAATTTGGGCTTCGGTTGGAGTATGCTTTTTCTGATTGCTGTATCATCAATAGTTATTATGTTGACCGTTTCATATTATGATTGTTTTAAATATAAAACTGTTTGCATAAAGAATTGCAAATATACGGAGTACTATTCACTGATTTGCTTTGACAGACCTGACAGGTTTTGGTCAGGTGCTCTGCCGAAACACATTAAACCTGAAATTGCGTCAGTAGGATTTGCTATGCCGTGGACTATGAGCTTTTATCGGTTATGGTGTATATGCGAATGGATAGTTATACATCTTAACAAAGAAAGTATGTTTCCATACAGTATTTTCAGAATGGATTTTCTGGCAGAGATACTTTCTGTTATACTTGCTTTATCCTTATATTATCTATGGTTTTATATTGAATACAGGAAATCAGAGGAAGTAGAAACAAGTGCCATATATAGAAATTAACCATATAAAAGCACTAAAAACACATTATATAGTATGTTTTGCACACTCTACATCAAAAACACACGGATTAGTGTTCAAGATAATGAAAAAACTTCGCGAAAACTGTTGACAAATGTATTTTTTAGTGATATTATAACTGAGCTTTCCGCAGAGATGTGGAAAACTTCACAAAAAGTCGATACGAAAAAACTTAAAAAAAGTTTTGAAAAAGTATTGACAAGCGGTAAAGAGTGTGATATACTCTTTAGGCTGTCTCGAAAAAACGAGAACAGCACGGACCTTGAAAATTACACAACGAGATAAGAAAAGCAACCCGAGATTTCGATGGTGAAATAACCATCAGAAGAGTTTTAAAGTACTTTTCAAACAGTAATATACGGAAGCTAAAAT
>JAZTZH010000057.1:0-16435 GCA_045637365.1 Acutalibacteraceae bacterium | reverse complement strand
CTAATCGGTTGTCTTTGCCCCTGCCACGGGGCAACCCCTTGCAGAGCGTTTTGTAAGGAGGTACTGAAAGATGAAAAAGCAGAAACACTGCTTAAGAAGGCAAGTTACACAAACATAAACTTTACTGTAGAACGGCAGTTCACTGTCTGCACACCTGCCACGGTGTGCACCTCAAGGGAAAGTAATTGTTTTAGAACTTTTGCTGAAAAACTAACTGTTACTGTTTCTATACACTTAGCTGAACGGCATTCTCTTTTCCCGTCCTAAAAAAAGGGAGCTTTGTTTCCTTTGCCGACCGGGGCAAAGGAAAAGCCCGAGCGGCTCGAGCGATGCCGACTAATTGTTTTATTGAAACGAAGAAACCTCTCAGTCACTTCGTGGCAGCTCTCCTTTCAAGAGAGCCTTAATATACCTTCCCCTGAAAGGAACACACTCTGAGTAACGGATAGGTCGTTACATTAGAAAAATACTTTCAGCAAAAACAAAAATAACTCTGCGAAGCTTATATCTGAAACACATTAAACAATCAAAAAACACTGTAAATCCGACAGACTCAGATTTACAGTGTTTTATCATTTTATATTCAGCAGTAATAAACCTTTAATTTGTCCAGACACACAGCAGCGAGTCTTCCGCCGTAAGCGGCACCGCAGTCGATGGCGAGATGCCTTTTCTTCGCATAAACCTTGCCTGTGTACTGACGGTCAATCATAGCAGTGGGTGTGTGTCCCGTAATAAGATAGCTTTCGGGGAAATATGCCTTCTGATAATCTGTTTCAGCGAAAACGAAGGCCTTCTCATCATATTCATCAAGAGGCTTTCCTTCTTCGAAGCCGTCTATACCTGCATGAGCCAGAATGAATGTCTTGCCCCCTGCTTCAACCTCCTCGTAGGGTGCGAACTCGGAAAGATAATCGATTATGCTTTCCTTGTTTTCCTCGTCGAGAGAAAGGAAGTCTGAAACGGTTTTTTCACTTTTCATAGTCAGCCATTTTTCGAAAAGCTCTGCTTTATCACCGGAGAGAAGCTTTCTGGCTTCTTCGATGCTCCCTGCCTCGGAAATGAGAGGAAAAAGCTCTTTTGCCATATATTCTTGTTCACCGAGAACAGGGAAGATGTTGGCTCTGTACATCATATCCTTAAGAATTTCGATGCCGTCGTCGCCGATGCCGATTACATCGCCTAAGACAAAGACCGCATCTGTATCCGAGGGGTTCAGCTTTTCGAGCATTTCGAGATATTTTTCTTTCTTTCCGTGAATGTCGCCGATTACAAAAGTCATAGTCTGCCTCCGTTTATTTTGTGATAAGTAATTCGTTGTTTTCGAGGAATTCGTCGTAGGTTTCCTTTCTGTCATATAAGCCGTCGGGTCTGAATTCGATGATACGGTCAGCGATGGACTGGACGAACTGATGGTCGTGAGATGTGAAGAGAAGTGAGCCCTTGAATTTGATAAGAGCGTTATTGAGAGAAGTGATTGACTCCAGGTCAAGATGGTTGGTAGGCTCGTCAAGTATAAGAACATTAGCACCGCTGAGCATCATTTTGCAGAGCATACATCTTACTCTTTCACCGCCTGAAAGTACCTGTGCTTTTTTGGTAGCTTCCTCACCTGAGAACATAAGTCTGCCAAGCCAGCCTCTTACATCTGTTTCGAACTGGAGGTCTGAGTATTTTCTTACCCAGTCGATAAGGCTGTCTTCCACTCCGTCAAAGAATGCGGAGTTATCTGCAGGGAAGTAGGCCTGTGAGGTGGTGATACCCCATTTGAATGAGCCTTCGTCAGGTTCGAGCTCACCCATAAGGATTTTGAAGAAGGTGGTTTTGGCTACGGCGTCGGTACCTACGAAAGCTACCTTTTCATTAGGTCTGATGGTGAAACTGACATTATCGAGAACCTTTCTGTCGCCTACTGTTTTCGAAAGACCTTCTACTACGAGCATATCGTTACCGATTTCTCTGTCGGGCTTGAATTCTACGAAGGGGAAACGGCGTGAAGAAACAGGCATATCCTCCAAGACAAGATTATCGAGGAGCTTTTTACGGCTCGTAGCCTGCTTGGATTTAGAAGCATTGGCACTGAAACGGGCGATGAATTCCTGAAGCTCTTTCATCTTTGCTTCGGTTTTCTTATTCTGTTCACGGAGCTGTCTCTGTGCCATCTGGGTGTATTCGTACCAGAAATCGTAGTTACCTACATACATGGTAATCTTGCCGAAGTCGCAGTCTGCGATGTGGGTGCAGACCTTATTAAGGAAGTGTCTGTCGTGGCTGACTACGATAACGGTGTTTTCGAAATTAAGAAGAAATTCCTCGAGCCAGTTGATAGCTGCTACGTCAAGATGGTTGGTAGGCTCGTCTAAAAGAAGGATGTCGGGGTTGCCGAAAAGAGCCTGGGCTAAAAGAACCTTAACCTTCTGCTCACCTGTAAGCTCTTTCATAAGTGTGTAGTGGAACTCATTGTGAATACCGAGAGCGTTGAGGAGGATTTCTGCGTCACTTTCTGCGCTCCAGCCGTCCATTTCGGCAAACTCTTCTTCCAGCTCGCTGATACGGATGCCGTCTTCCTCGGTAAATTCTTCCTTGGCATAAAGCTCTTCCTTGGCGTCCATTATGTCCACTAATTTCTGATTGCCCATAAGAACGGTTCTGATGACATCATATTCATCATAGGCATAATGGTCCTGTTTTAATACAGAAAGTCTCTCGCCGGGAGTAATTGTTACATAACCCTTATTGGGTTCGATTTCACCTGAAAGGATTTTAAGAAAAGTGGATTTACCTGCACCGTTTGCTCCGATGAGGCCGTAGCAGTTACCTTTTGTGAAGTTAATTGAAACGCTTTTGAAAAGCTCTCTGCCGCCGTACTGCAGAGTTACATTATTGGTACTTATCATAAATAGTCGGGGATACGGAACCGTATCTTTTCCTTTCTTTTTTCTTTATGGAAATAATTTTTCGCTAACCTATATATTATACCATATTTTTGAAATAATATCAAACCCTTTGACGATGTTTTTTCTTCGGTACAGGAAAAACAGCGGTAAATAGAAAAATGTAGAATTGCACCTGAAAATTTTGTATCATATTAACAGAATTTAATTTTGCACGTTTTCCACACCTTTTTCCGCTGTTTTGTGTGGAAAACTCTGTGGAAAAAGTTGAAAACTCCCAATTTCAAAGGCTTTGCGGATGTAAAATTTTTCTCGGAATTATTTAACACCCTGTTGAAAAGTGAAAAAACTCCTCACAAACAAATTTTCGGTGCAAGAAAAAAACTTTACATCCGACCTTTTTCATCTGCGTTTTTCCTGAATATGTCAAAAAATTCTTCAAATTACATCTTGATTAGGCGAAAACATTGTGCTATAATTACTTAATATTATTTCAGGGCGTCATTCACCCCGAAAGAAAAGACACTCACGCTGAATAAACTTAGCAAAGAAAGGACGATAATTATGGATTTTAATCAGAAATTTGTAAAAGAAGGTCTTACCTTTGACGATGTACTTCTTATCCCTGCAGAGTCAAATGTTCTTCCCGCAGATGTTTCCCTCGAAACACAGCTTACCAAAAACATCAGACTCAACATCCCCGTTATGACTGCTGCTATGGATACCGTAACCGAATCAAGAATGGCTATCGCCATCGCCCGTGAAGGCGGCCTCGGTGTTATTCATAAGAATATGAGTATCGAAAAGCAGGTTAAAGAAGTTGACCGTGTTAAGAGAAGTGAAAACGGCATTATCTCAAATCCCTTTTTCCTTGCTCCCGATAACTATGTTTATGAAGCTGAAAACTTAATGCACACTTACCGTTTCTCCGGTGTTCCCATCTGCGAAAACGGAAAGCTCGTAGGTATTCTTACTAACCGTGACCTTCGCTTCCTTACTGACTACAACATCAGAATCAGCGAAGTTATGACTAAAGAAAACCTCGTAACAGGTCCCGTAGGTACCACTCTCGACGAAGCTAAGCTTATTCTTATGAAGCACAGAATCGAAAAGCTTCCCCTCGTTGACGGTGAAGGCAACCTTAAGGGTCTTATCACCATCAAGGATATCGAAAAGGCTGTTCAGTATCCCAACTCAGCCCGTGACAGTGAAGGCAGACTTCTCTGCGCAGCAGCTCTCGGTGCTACAGCAGACGTTCTTGACAGAGCAGCTCCTCTCGCAGCAGCAGGTGTTGACGCTTTCGTTCTTGACTCCGCTCACGGTCACAGCCAGAACATTCTTAAGGCTGTTTCCAAGGTTAAGGCTGCATTTCCGAACATCTCTCTTATCGCAGGCAACGTAGCTACAGCAGAAGCTACCAAGGCTCTTATCGAAGCAGGCGCTGACTGTGTTAAGGTAGGTATCGGCCCCGGCTCTATCTGTACCACCCGTATCGTTGCAGGTATCGGTGTTCCCCAGATTACAGCTATCTTCGACTGTGCTAACGAAGCTGCCAAATACGGTAAAAATGTTATCGGTGACGGCGGTATCAAATATTCAGGTGAAATCGTTAAGGCTATCGCAGCAGGTGCTTCCACCATCATGGTTGGTTCTCTTGTGGCAGGCTGTGAGGAATCTCCCAGTGATACAGAAATCTATCAGGGCAGAAAGTACAAGGTTTACAGAGGTATGGGCTCCATTGCTGCAATGAATCAGGGCAGTAAGGACAGATACTTCCAGGCTAACAATAAAAAGCTCGTTCCCGAAGGCGTTGAAGGCCGTGTACCTTACAAGGGAACACTCAGCGAAACCATCTATCAGATGGTGGGCGGTCTCCGTGCAGGTATGGGTTACTGCGGATGTGCTACCATCGACGAGCTCAAGGAAAAGACTCAGTTCGTACGCATCACCAACGCAGGTCTTATCGAAAGCCATCCTCACGATATTTCAATCACAAAGGAAGCTCCCAACTATTCAATGGGCTCAAACGGCTAAATATCAAAGCAGTCTCTTTCGGGAGACTGCTTTTTTAATGCAGAATTCGGAATGCAAAATGTAGAATGGCGGTCGCGGATTTTCGGTGCTATATTAATATACCATTTCACCGCAGAGGGAATCGGGCGGTATGGATAAAAGAATTGATTATATCGTAGGGGCGACCATCGGTCGTCAATTTTTTGTCTTATTTTTCAGATAGCGTTGTTTTGTGATATTGATTTCATTTAACTTAAATGCTATAATGCAGAAAAAGGGGTGGTGATATGAAATTCAAAGAAAAACTGACCTGGATACTCGATAAGAAAAATCACAGATTCAATGACGACAAATATCAGGAGAACATAGATTTTGTTCACTCTCTCGGTAAAAAATGCGACTGTGTCGGTTGGAGCGAGCTTGATATGGATGAGCCTGATGCAGATGAAGTGTTGGATAAAATTCAGAACTTCTGCAAAGAACAGGGTTGGCGTGCCCGCGGATGGTATGAAAGAACATATACAGATATTGAAAGTGATTGGTATGAGCTAAAAACTGAAAGTTTTAAAGATAATACAGAGCTTGATTGTTTTATTGTTGAAACACAAAACGGTAAAAAGTTATATCTTAGTGTAATAAGTGCTTATCATGAGATAAATATTGCTCCCAAGGGTTTTCGAGATGTTTGCGTACCCGACCGATTCAGAAAAGCCTGTATAAATAACGGTATCACAGATGTTGATTTCTGCTGGGTACAGGACAAGGGCAGATATGAAGCCGAGCAGTATTTTTATCTGTTTCCTCATAAAAGAATTGCCCGTATTGCTTATGACAGAACTATAGATAAAAAACAAAAGGCAAGAATGATGAGTCTTGGCGGCTATCTGCCGAAGATTGCTTCGATTTTTTATGATTTGCAACGCATCGGTCTTCAGGACTGTTATCTGAAAGAGGATATGCCCTCAAGCGGTATAGCTTATGTTTACTGTTCCGACACCTATGATTTCTGCGGAAGATATACGGTTTTAATTCATAAGGACATCGCAGAATTTCTTATAAATGAAAAAGCACTTTCATGGGCAAACCTTACTCCTGCTTGCATCGTGGATAAATGCCCCGAAGGCTATGACCTGGATAAAACAGAAGAGGCGCCGATACCGTTAAAAGAGTATATGGAAAAAGCCTTTAAAGAATATGAAAGGCTGAAAGCAAAAGGCAGACCTGAATACATTGTAAAAGAAAAAGAAGTCTTGAAGTTTTTAAGAAAAATAAAAAGCGAAAGAAAGTCTGATTTCAACAAGAGGCTGAGCAAAAAATGTACCGAATCAATAACGGATTCCATATACAACCACATACTGTCCTATTATATGGTCAGCGACGGTGGTCTGCTTTCAGATGAATATACATTTTTATCTTATGCTGATTCATTAAAAGCAACCGATGAGTTTTTTGAAAATTTAGCTAAAGAAGAATTGCTTGAAATAAAGCCTGACGGTGTAGTTATCGCAACTTGTGCAGACGGGGATTATGTATTGTTTACGGAAAATGAAAAGGTAATTCGTTTCAGCCACGAAGCACCTGATATTATATGTGAATGGCAGAATATTGCTAAATTCTTTGTCGAGGCTATTAATGACGGTGAGTAATAAACGAAGTGGTGGGATGACTCATCCCGCCTTACCTTTTAAAAGACAAAAAAATAAACGGCCGACGGCCGTAAAACTTCTTCCCTAAATTGAAATAACCCCCGGGACCGATGTTTCTTTACACATCTTTTTTTGGTCCGGGGGGTTATTTCTGTTCGTTCTTGTTATCTAACATCTTTTGTTATCCTCTCTTTCTACAGAATGGATTTTCTTCATTTTTAAGATTTATCGGGCATCTTCTTTTTTCATTCTTTCTTTTTTAATCTATATCTTCAATGCCTGATGTATCTTTATGAAGAATTTTTTCAGACTCTTTATTTTTGGCGAAGATTTGTTTTTTTATTTTTCTTTCTTTTTTATTTTTGTTTTTTAATCTTCTGCCTTAAAGAGTTCTTTCGGATTACCTGTACATTGGTATCACCTTTCCCTTTCTGTGACTATAATATAACATATATTTTCAGCTTTTGCAATATCAAAACTGTACAAAGTTAACTTTAGTTTTTCGTATATTACGCAGAAACTGTGAAAAGTGCATAAAAACTGTTGACTTCACCTTTCAGATTTGATATGATGGATATGTTGGGGCGTTTATGCCCTGTTTTTTCTTGACAAAAAACTCTCTTTCTAATATAATTATAGCACTTAATCAAAGTTTAATCCGAAAGGACGATATAAAATGGAAGAAAAAATCATAGTACCCGGTGCAGAAGCCACCGAAAAGAGAAAGAAGATCCTTTCCTGCATTCAGCCCTCAGGTATTCCCACTCTCGGCAATTATCTTGGCGCACTGAAAAACTGGAAGCTTCTCTCCGACGAATTCGACAGTGCTTTCGCTGTAGCTGACCTTCACGCCATCACCGTAAGACAGGATCCTGCCAAGCTCCGTAAGCAGATTATGGAAGTATTTGCACTTCTCCTTGCCATCGGTCTTGACCCGGAAAAGAACATCATCTTCATTCAGAGTCATGTTCCCGCTCATTCACAGCTTGCCTGGATTCTTAACTGCTACACTCAGTTCGGTGAGATGTCAAGAATGACTCAATTCAAGGATAAATCCCTTTCACATGCCGACAATGTAAATGTAGGTCTTTTCTCTTACCCTGTACTTATGGCAGCTGATATTCTTCTTTATCAGGCTGATCTTGTTCCCGTTGGTGCAGATCAGAAGCAGCACCTGGAAATCGCCCGTGATATCGCATCACGCTTTAACGGCATTTACGGAAATACCTTTACTATCCCCGATCCCTATATTTCCAAGACAGGCTCTGCCCGTGTCATGTCCTTACAGGATCCCACCAAGAAAATGAGTAAGTCCGATCCCAACCCCAAATCCTATGTTTCTGTTTTCGATGCACCTGAAACCATTATGAAGAAAATCAGAAGCGCTGTTACCGATTCTGAGGGCGGTGTTTACTACGGTGAAGGTAAGGACGGAGTGAATAACCTTATGAGTATTTACTCTGCCTGTACAGACCTGAGTTACGATCAGATTCAGAAGGAATTCGAGGGCAAGGGCTACGGTGATTTCAAAAAGGCTGTCGGTGAGGCAGTAGTCGAGGAGCTTCGCCCCGTAAGAGAACGCTATGAAATGCTGATGAAGGACCAGGCTTATCTTAAGGAGCTTGCTGCAAAGGGTGCAGAAAGCGCAAACAGAGTGGCTAACAGAACTCTCAGTAAGGCGATGAAGAAGTGCGGATTTATACTGCCGTAAACCTTTCAGTCACTTTATGACAGCTCTCCTTTCAGAATATCATTAACTTAATCAAAATAACACTAAATCTATACTGTAGGGACACGGCGATGCCGTGTCCGTTGTTTTTATGGAAAAGATAAGTTATAGTATAGTGTTGTCGGTTGCCTTTATTATAGTGCGTTAATTAATTATCTGTACTGTTTCGTCATTTTTCGCTTTAGAAATATGCTATCATTAATATCTGCTGTCAAATGAAATTCTCTTGAAAAGATGTTGGTTTCTTCTAACAAACTCCACAAAAAATGTGAATTGTTTTTTATCACCTTGTAACAAAATAACAAAAACTATTGAATTTTGCTTTCGGGAGTGTTATTATGGTATATGTAGAATTATAAAGGTGGGTAAGTATGCCCTTTTGCCTTTAATAATTACGAATATCAATACAAAAGAGGGTGAAAAAATGGCAGAAAAAATAAAGCGCGGCGATGAAGTTGCTCTTTATCTTTTCCATCAGGGTAATAATATGAAAGCCTATGAATATATGGGCGCTCATAAGGTTCCTGATGAAAAGAACCTCTGGTCATTCCGTGTATGGGCACCCCACGCAAAAGCCATAAGCGTAGTCGGTGATTTCAACTCCTGGGACGAAAGCAAAGCTCCTATGGAAAAAATCAACGATGCGGGTATGTGGGAATGCTATATTGCGGATGTAAAGGAATTTGACAATTACAAATTTATAGTCACTGCGCAGGACGGAAAAAAGACTGCAAAGAGCGACCCCTATGCGTTCCACAGTGAAACAAGGCCGGGAACAGCTTCGAAAATCTACGAGCTTTCAGGCTATAAGTGGGGAGACAGTAAATGGCAGCAGAAAAAAGAGCAGACCAATGTCTACGAATCTCCCATGAATATTTACGAGGTTCACGCCGGCTCATGGAAAATTTACGGTGAGGAGGCTCCCTATTCCTATAAGGATCTGGCAGATGAGCTTATTCCTTATGTAAAGGATATGGGATATACCCACATCGAGCTTATGCCTCTTTCGGAATATCCCTTTGACGGCTCCTGGGGTTATCAGGTAACTGGTTACTTTGCCGCTACATCCAGATACGGTACACCGAAGGATTTCATGTACTTCGTGGATAAGTGCCATCAGAACGGTATCAGCGTTATTTTAGACTGGGTTCCCGCCCACTTCCCGAAGGATGAGCACGGTTTAGCTAACTTCGACGGCGAGGCCTGCTACGAATACAAGGACGATAAAAAAGGTGAACATAAGCAGTGGGGTACCAAGGTATTTGACTTCGGCAGAAACGAGGTAATATCCTTCCTTACCTCCTCGGCTAACTTCTGGCTCGATAAATTTCATATCGACGGACTGCGTGTGGATGCGGTAGCCTCCATGCTCTATCTTGATTACGGCAGAGATGACGGACAGTGGATAGCCAATAAATTCGGCGGAAACGAAAACCTTGAAGCAGTAGAATTTTTAAGAAAGCTCAATGCAGGAATTTTCAGTCAGCATAAAAATCCGCTGATGATAGCTGAAGAGAGCACTGCATGGCCTCTCGTTTCCAAGCCTACAGATATCGGCGGACTCGGCTTCAATTTCAAATGGAATATGGGCTGGATGAACGGTGCTCTCAGATATTTTTCGATGGGCGGTCTTTCGAGAAAGTATAATCATAATCTTCTTACTTTCTCCTTCTTCTATGCTTTTTCGGAAAATTTCGTGCTTCCCATTTCACACGATGAGGTAGTTCACGGTAAATGCTCTCTTATCGGCAAGATGCCCGGTGAGTATGACGATAAATTCAGAGGTATCCGCTCCTTTATGGGCTATATGATGGCGCATCCCGGTAAAAAGCTTACCTTTATGGGACAGGAGTTCGGTCAGTTTATCGAATGGAAATACGACAGCGGTCTCGACTGGGTGCTTCTCGACTACGAAAAGCACAGACAGCTTAAATCTTATGTGAAAAAGCTCAATCATATCTATCTCAAATATCCCGCTCTCTGGGAAATCGATTACAGCTGGGAAGGCTTCAAATGGAATGTCAGCGATGACAAGGATAACAGCGTAATCGCCTTCACGAGAAAGGATAAAAACGGTGATGAAATCCTTATCGTCTGTAACTTTACTCCCGTATACCGTGAGAAATATTCCTTCGGTGTGGAAAGAGAGGGTGTCTATGAAGTCATTCTGAATTCCGACAGTGAAGAATTCGGCGGTGAAGGACTCGGCACGAAAACAAGAGTTTCTTCAAAGAAGGTGCCTATGCACGGTCTCGAAAACAGCATAACAGTCGACCTTCCCGGTCTTTCCTGTATTCTTTTCAGAGTAAAGCCTAAAAAGACGAAGGCAAAGACAGCCAAGGCAGACACAAAAAAAGCTAATAAATAATCTATATAAAAAGAAACGGAGGAAACAATTATGGTCAAGAAAACAGAATGTCTTGCAATGCTCCTTGCCGGCGGTCAGGGCAGCAGACTCGGCATACTTACCAAAAACATCGCAAAGCCCGCTGTTCCCTACGGCGGAAAATACCGCATCATCGACTTCCCTCTTTCAAACTGTATCAATTCAGGTATCGAAACAGTCGGTGTTCTTACTCAGTATCAGCCCCTTGAGCTCAATGACTATATCGGTAACGGCCGTCCCTGGGACCTCGACAGATCCTACGGCGGTGTGCATGTTCTTTCTCCCTATCAGCAGATAAAGGGTACAGAATGGTATAAGGGTACAGCCAATGCTATTTATCAGAACATAAACTTCATCGACCGTTATAATCCCGAATATGTAGCCGTTCTTTCCGGTGACCATATTTATAAAATGGACTATAACAAGATGCTTAAATTCCATAAGGAAAATGATGCAGCCTGTACCATCGCTATGCTCGAGGTGCCCTGGGATGAAGCATCACGCTTCGGTCTTATGTTCGTAAACGACGACGGCTCCATCAGTGAATTCGAAGAAAAACCGAAGAACCCCAGAAGCAACAAGGCTTCAATGGGTGTTTATATCTTCACCTGGAGCAAGCTTCGTCAGTATCTCATCGACGACGAAAACAATCCCGATTCAGGTAACGACTTCGGTCACGATGTTATCCCTGCTATGCACGAAAACGGTGAGAGAATGTTCGCATACAAATTCGACGGCTACTGGAAGGATGTAGGTACCATCGACAGCCTCTGGGAAGCTAACCTCGACCTTCTTAATCCCAAGGTTGATCTCGACCTTTCCGACGACAGCTGGAAGATTTACTCCAGAAATCCCATCGCTCCTCCTCATTTCGTTTCAGTCGATGCCAAGCTCGAAAACTCCATGATAGGTGAAGGCTGCTATATCGGAGGCGAGGTAGATTATTCAGTTCTCTTCTCCAATGTTACCATCGAAGAGGGCGCTAAGGTAAGATATTCCATCATTATGCCCGGTACTACCATTAAGGCGGGCGCTACGGTAGAATATTCCATTATCGCTGAAAATACGGTAATCGAGGAAGATGCTAAGGTAGGTCTCAGTCCCGAGGACAGCGAAAACCGTGATGACTGGGGTGTAACCGTTATCGGTGAAAAGGTAACCATCGGTAAGGGCGCCACAGTAGCAGCCAAGGAAATGATAGACACAGACGTAAAGGGGGTTAAATAATATGTACGCTTCAAATGTTTTAGGTATTATCTATTCAAATGTTTATGATGACCACCTTAATGAGCTTACCACCGTGCGTACTATGGGTTCTGTTCCCTTTGCAGGCAGATACAGACTTATCGACTTCGTGCTTTCGGGTATGGTAAACAGCGGCATTACCAAGGTAGGTATAAGCACTAAAGCTAATTATCAGTCTCTTATGGACCACCTCGGCTCAGGCCAGGCATGGGACCTTTCCAGAAAAAGAGACGGTATGACTATTCTTCCTCCCTTTAATCTTTCCGACAGCGGTGTTTACGAAAGCCGTCTGGAAGCATTACAGGGTATGATGGGTTATATCTCAAAGTCAGGTAAGGATTATGTAGTTCTCGCTGACTGTAACGCAGTATGTAACATCAACTATGCTGATCTTCTCGACTTCCATCAGGACAGCGGTGCAGATATTACCGTTGCCTACAAGAGAGGCATAGCACCTAAGCTTAAGAATATTATGACCTTCGACATCGAGGGTGATGACATTAAAAAGGTTACCGTAGACCAGCACGGTGACGAGGCATGCGATTATGCTCTTAACATCATCGTAATGAGCCGTGTTCTTCTTCAGAGAATTATCAGTGCTGCTGCGGGATCGGGCTCTATCCGTGAAAGCTTCGAAAAGGAAGCCATCGCTAAAAATGTAAATAACCTTAAAATCAAAGGCTATAAGGTAGAAACCTATGCCAAGACAATAGATTCACTTCAGAGCTACTACGACATCAGTATGCAGCTTCTTTCAGGTGAATTCAGAGATCTTTTCACTAAGGAAAATCCTGTATTTACCAAGGTGCGTGACGATATGCCCGCCATTTACGGTGTATGCTCCAAGGCATCTACTTCTCTCGTAGCAGACGGATGCATCATCAAGGGTACAGTAGAAAACTCCGTGCTTTCACGTGGTGTTCAGGTAGCCGAAGGCGCTGTGGTTAAAAACTCTATCATTATGCAGGACTGCTTCATCGGTGCAGGTGCAGTAATTAACTGTGCTATTCTCGATAAAAACGTAGTTATCAAGCCTAACCGTGAGCTCAGCGGTGCAGAGACCTATCCTCTTTATATCGGTAAAGACACAACCGTATAAGGCTGAATACAAGCAAAATACCCCGAAAGGAACAATAAAAATGAAAGTATTATATGTAGCAAGTGAAGCCCTTCCCTTTATGGCCAGTGGCGGTCTGGGTGATGTGGCAGGCTCACTCCCTCAGGCACTCCGTAAAAGACTTATCGGCTGCCGTGTGGTAATGCCTCTTTATGACACCATCAAACAGGAGCTCAAGGATAAGATGACCTTCGTCACCAATATCTCTGTTCCCGTAGCGTGGAGAAGACAGTACTGCGGTATTTTCCAGGCAAAGCATGAGGGCGTTATCTACTATCTTATCGATAATCAGTATTATTTCAAGCGTGACACCATTTACGGTCACTATGACGATGCGGAAAGATTTACCTTCTTTGCCCGTGCAGTACTTGAAATTCTTCCTGTAGTTGACTTCAAGCCTGACATCATTCACTGTAATGACTGGCAGTCAGCTCTTACTCCCGTTTTCTATTCCACATTCTACAGTAAGGATCCCTGGTATCAGGGCATCAAGACTGTCTTTACCATTCACAACATCCAGTATCAGGGTACGTATGGCCTTGAGCTGGTGAATGATGTTATCGGCCTTAATCCCGATGATACATCTATCGTGGAATATGACGGTGACGTAAACTTTATGAAGGGTGCCATCGAGTGCGCTAATAAGGTAACTACCGTTTCTCCCTCTTATGCAAATGAAATTCTTGATCCCTGGTACAGTCACGGTCTTGATACCATACTCCGTGACCGTCAGTGGAAATTACAGGGTATTCTCAACGGTATCGATGTAGACAACTACAATCCCGAAACTGACAAGAACATCATCAAGAATTACGATGTCAAGACAGTCAAAAAGGGCAAGGCAGAAAATAAAAAGGACCTTCAGGCGGCTCTCGGTCTTCCTCAGAGACCTGATGTACCCATTATCGGTCTCGTTACCCGCCTCGTTTCCCATAAGGGTCTCGATCTTATAAAGGGTATACTTGACGAGCTTCTTTACACTACCGATGTGCAGATAGCGCTTCTCGGCTCGGGTGACTGGCAGTACGAAAACTTCTTTAAGGAAATGGCATCCAAATATCCCGACAAGGTGGGTATCAGTCTTGGCTTCATTCCTGCTCTGGCAAGAAAAATCTATGCCGGTGCGGACATCTTCCTTATGCCCTCTAAGAGTGAGCCCTGCGGTCTTTCACAGATGGTGGCTCTGCGCTACGGTACAGTGCCCATCGTAAGAGAGACAGGCGGTCTTCGTGACTCCATCACTGACAGCGGTGACGGTCAGGGTAACGGCTTTACCTTCAAAACCTACAATGCTCACGATATGCTCGGTGCAATCAGAAGAAGCCTCGGTGCTTACGATAATAAAGAGTACTGGGACGGCCTCGTAGTAAGAGCTATGGAATGCGATTACAGCTGGGGCAAGAGTGCTAATGAGTATATCAAAATGTATAAGGAGATACTTAAATAATTCGGAATGCGGAATTCGCAATGCGCAATCGCGGGGTAAAGTGTTGCAAGAGAAAACTTCTACCCGCCCCGCAAGGATTAATATAACAGTAGGGACACGGCGTGCCGTGTCCCTTAATTTTAGGTTAAATACACATTTTTAGATTTCTAATTTAATTCTACCCCGATTTTCTTGCAAAAAAATCAGAAAATCAGTACAATGAGAGCAGAGGTGATAAGTATGAATATGTATAAATTCGGAAATTACATCTGCAAGCTACGAGAAGATAAAAAACTCACTCAGGCTGAACTCGCAGAGCAGTTAGATGTTTCCGATAAATCTATATCAAAATGGGAAAACGGACAGGCGTTCCCCAGAATTGAAACTTTTGAAAAGTTAGCAGTTGCCTTAGATACAACAGTAGAGGATATTTTTTCTGCAAGTAAGGACGGAGTAAAGAGAGTTTGCATAGTTAATAATTTTTATTATGTAATGCAGATAGATTTAGACGGACAGCTTTATTCAATAAGAGCAGATGAAAGCAAGTGGATAGAAATAGACGATAAGGAAGATTCAGCAATAATTAAAATTACAGGTGAATTTTTAACTGATGATGCATTTGATGAATTGGATAACAGTGCTGCGAAACTGAAAGAAAAAATTATGTTTAAGTTTGTGAAAAAAGCAACATCAGAATTGATGAGTCTGATTTTACAGGTGGATTGTACATATAAGATTTCAAATATATGTCCTGATTCGTTGATTACTGTTGAACATGACGGCTTTGATCTGGGTGACAAAACTTTGATGATGCAGGATTTTCAGATTATGTATCCGAAAATTATTTGTGATAATGGTATGCATATTGAATTGCTGGAAGCAAGAGGAAAAAACAGCAAAGAAATAATTAAAAAGTACAAAAAATTAGGCTTACAGTCTGACTTCGGACTGGATTTCATTACAATGTTTCTTGCATATCCTTTGAGGGGAATGTATTTCAGACATTTGTGTAAACCGTCCGTTATTAAGAAAAACATTATTAATGTAGAAACACACAAGGCCAATACAGAAAAACGAAACAGCGGAAAGAAAATCGGATGTCTCGGCGGATGTGTTTCTCTGTTCGTTCTTATATTATTTTTTCTGATACTGGATATGTTTGTTTTTTCAGTGATTTTTGTAGAATCGGAAAAACCGTATCTGGTAGCCTCGGATTATTCTTCGATAACCTATAAGGATAATGTTTATGTAAGAATAGAAGAATTACCGGAACACGCATATCCCACAACAGTTCTGTTCGGAGCTACGGTCTGGGAAGATACGAGAACAGACGGACTTTCTAAATGGGACCAATCTGTTCAAGGGGATAAGGTGCAGATTTTTGAGGACGATGAGGGCAGAGAATATCTGTGGTTGGTTGAAGATTACGTAGATACTGTTTTAGGTGCTAAAGAAAATGGTGATGATAAACAGTATGAAGATTTCGACGAGCATTATGTATATGTTTGTGAAAACCCTTAACTGACTCAAAATGAACAGAGCATAATAATTAACGGACAGGCTTGTACAGTCTGTCCGTTTGTTGTTACTTAAACTGATACTTATTGATACTAGTTTGTATCAGTTGGAAGAGGGATAAAAAATCAGGGACACGTTCACGTGTCCCTGAAATAATATTTACCTTACGGGGCGGGCAGAAACTATCTCCTACCGATATTTCCCCCGCAATTTCGAATTTCGCATTCCGAATTCCGAATTACTTACGCCTTATCAGCGCAGCCGAGAACAGTTTCAATCTTATGAGAAACAACGCCTTCGATTGCATCTCTTGCGGGAGTGAGGTACTGTCTGGGGTCGAAGTGCTTGGGATTTTCGCTGTAGTGCTTACGGATAGCAGCTGTCATAGCGATACGGATATCAGAGTCAACATTGATCTTACAAACTGCCATTGAAGCTGCCTCACGAAGCATTTCTTCGGG
>JAZTZH010000056.1:0-76248 GCA_045637365.1 Acutalibacteraceae bacterium | reverse complement strand
CGCGTTACTCACCCGTCCGCCACTAAGTCATAAAAGCTTCACCCCGAAGGGATTCACTTAAATGCTTCGTTCGACTTGCATGTGTTAGGCACGCCGCCAGCGTTCGTCCTGAGCCAGGATCAAACTCTCTAAAAATTGTATTAAGACGCTTTCGCGTTCTAATCATTTTCAGAGCTTTCGTTCGCTCAATTCGTCATTGCTGACGTTTTCTATACTTTGCTATTTTAGCTTCCGTATATTACTGTTTGAAAAGTACTTTAAAACTCTTCTGATGGTTATTTCACCATCGAAATCTCGGGTTCCTTTTCTTATCTCGTTGTTTAATTTTCAAGGTCCGTGCTGTTCTCGTTTTTTCGAGACAGCCTAACGAGTATATCACACTCTTTTTCCATTGTCAATACTTTTTCGAAACTTTTTTCAAGTTTTTTCAAACTCCTTTTCAGCCTCTTTGTATCAACTTTTTTCGCTCGCTCCCTCACTTACTGCGAGAAAGCTTGTTTATATTATCATCTCTTTCCGTCTTTGTCAACAGTTTTTCGATAAAAAATTTGGATATTATGCATATATGCCTCTCTTTTGTTACTCTGCGCCGGGTGTTTTTGAGGTCAAGTGCAGCTTTTACACTATATATTGTGTTGCTGTTCGCTTTTTCTTCACTTTCTCTATATGGGGTATATGTGAAAAGACAGGCTCTCTATAAAAAAGAAAGTCTGTCTTTTACATATTATACTTTATTTATTTTTTTAAAAGCTTTTGCCGTATTTATAGCTATACGCAGAATAGTAATCAGAATTTTTGTATCTGAATTTTAATAATACCGCACTTTCTCTAGAATAAGATTCATCATAACTTGCCCTTGGCAAGAGCTGTATTTTAGCTGTCTTTCCTGCAGGAATCTCAATATATTTCCCTTTCACATTTTTAGCACCCTCAACACTGAATACAATTAAATCCCTGTTTTCTCTTTCTTTGTTACAAAGAACAGCATCCTCACAATATACTCTGAGTGCTGATGAACCGTTATTTTTAACGGTTACAGGAAAAGTAGAAGCTTTGTACTCATTTTTAGGAAGAGTAACCTTTACTTTCGGATTGTAATAAAGCCTAATCGTTTTTACATCGGAGAAAGGACCGTATTGAACCACACCTCCTTTTTCAAAATAGCCTCTTATTTTAAAATAATAAGTTTTATCTATTTTCAGTTCTCTTCTGCATACTACACCGTTTTTATTATACTCATCAATTCTGTCACCGACGTAAGCACCTACACTTCCGGTTTCAACCTTTTTCCATTTACCCTTAGCTCCAACCTTGCAATAAAGCTGATACCTGGTCGGCTGATTCTTAAGTAAAGATACTATTATAGCCTCTCTGGAAAACCCTCCCAGTTTTATCTCTTTAATTATAGGTTTCCCCATTTTTCCTAAAATATAATCCTCGGACATATCGCTTTTTATCGTCTTTTTGGAAGATAATTTCTCATAAGCTCTTATACTGTAATAATAATTACCCTTTATTTTGTCCGTATATTCTAATTTTTTAGATGACTTGACGGTGGCTATTTTCTTCCACGAATCTTTTTTTGTTTTCTTTCTGTATATCACATAATAGTCTGCATCCGCAACTTTCTTCCATTTAAAGGTAACTGATGTCGGTGTAGATGTGACATTTTTCTGAAAAACGGGAGCGGAAAGAGTTATATATATTTTAGTATATGCAGATAACTTGCTTGACTCTGAACCTGCAAAAGCTCGAATCTTATAATAGTATGTTTTCCCTGCTTTTACATTTTTATCGGTGTAAGACAACTTTCCCTTTTTATGAGTATAGATTTCTTTATACTCACCTTTTTTTGATGTTGCTCTGTAAATTTTATACTGTGTGGCACCCGAAACCTTATTCCACTTTATAACAGCAGTTTTATTTTTTAGTGTAACCACAGGTTTATCGGACTTGAAAATGTTTTTCACTTCCACTGCAAGGCCGTTTTTATCGTAATCACTTTCAACTGTAGTGCCATAACTGTAAGTATAGGATTTGACGGTATAGCTGTAGGTTTTCCCGTAAACGGCCGTAAGGTCTGTATAAGAGCATTTATCCTCTACTTTCGCTATCTCTTCCCAGCGTCCCGCCCCTTCTTTTCTGAACACGAGACAGTAATCAACCTCTTTTGATAACGTCCAGTCAAGCTTCACACCCTTTGATGTCGAAGCAATATTTTTAAGCACCGGTGTGGAGGAAGGATTTTCAATCTTATAGTATGCTGTACATTCCCCCTTATATCTGCCGAAGAATTTAACAACATATTTATATGTACCCGGCTTTTTAGGATTGGAAGGCTTCTTCACCGTATATCCGTATACCTCCTCAATCTCATTACCGTCAGCATCACAAACAGTATAATCAGGATAAGCCTTTCCGTTGAAAAAATGATACTCTGTTCTCGAAAGCTTTACTCCGCCTATCTGCCTTATAATTGCTTTGTCTTTTTCTGTCATACACACACTGCATCTTCTGAGCGTGTAACCGTCTGCATTTACTGTAGCAGGCACAATTACATCCTCATAGCTATGCTGTTTACATTCAGGCAAAGCTGAACCTTCCTGTGCGCTGACACTCATGGCAGAAAAAACTAAAACAAGCATTGCCATAACTCCCACTGTTAAGAACTTTGTTTTTTTCTTCATATAAACAACCTCCTTATATGTTGTCTCCTCGATTTTAATATAACATATATTCTCCTCTTTATCAACATAATATTTACAGATTAAAACGTACACTTACTATCTATGTTTATTATTGTATTTATGTTGCTCCCCCCTTATTGATTATAGCCCGATTATGGGCAATTGTCAATAGATGTCATATATTTTAAAATTTTATTGAGGTGATACTCTTGATCAGATATGACAGATTATGGAAAACAATGAAAGAAAAAGAAATCTCACAATATGCCCTTATACATAAATATGGTATAAGTAACGGACAGCTTGACAGATTAAGAAAAAACGCCAATGTAAATCTTTATACCCTAGACAGGCTCTGCGAAATTCTCAAATGTAATCTCGAAGACATCGCAGAATATGTTCCTGACGAAGAATAAAAAAGACAGACTCTTGCCCGAAACAAAAGTCTGTCTTTTCTATTATATACACTTATTTCGAAATAGTTCCCAGATAATCCTCAATCATTTCAACCATTTCAGGATTGAGATTCACGACAGGAAGATTAAGAAGCTGTCTTAAAGTGAAGGGCTTAACTGCAAGCATAAGAGGACTCTTGATAAGCTTGCCTGCGGCGCCGCCGACCATACCCATAATGTCAGGGCTCTTAAGAAGGTCGCCGATAGTGTCGTCAAGAGAATAGCAGTCTTCATTCTTTGTACTGTCTCTTTCTACAAACCAGTTACGCACCATTGACTTTGCACCGTCGGGGAGAGAGTATTCACGGGGATATTCTTCCACACCGTTAACGATGTAGGTTTCCTTGATGTCGCCTGCAGTGATGACAATCTTGTTTTCGCCTGCCTTGATTTCCATACCCTCGAATACGAAGATACCCTCTGCAGTAACTGTCTTCTGCTTATTGTTTACCTTAATCTGTACCTTGTCACAGTTTGAGTAAACCTTGAAGGTCTGCTCGCCGATTTTACGAAGAGGATATCTGTCGCCTACGAGATGAACGAACTTATCATCTGACCAGAACGCCTTGTAAAGCCAGAAGGAATCCTTCTTTGTCTTTCTGTCGAAGGTAACGAGACCCTTGTTGTTTCTGCCCTTGACACCGCCCTCATTTCTTACTGCAGAGCCGAAGTCGAACATATTCCATACATAAGAGCCCCATATCCACTTGTTAGCGTTGATGCTCTTAATGTAGTGCTCGTGGTAGAGAGCCTGATAACCCTCAGAGTAGTCGCCCTGAACGGGTGCATCGTTGAAGTAACCGAGAACACCCTCTGCGCCGTATTCGGAAATACCCATCTTAAGGTCAGGGTTAGCAGCGTGGAATTTCTCGAGCCATTCATCGAGACCGTCGCAGGTCTTCATATACCAGCCGAAGTAGTGGTTGTAAGCAAGAATATCTGTAACTCTGTTAAGCTCAGAGTCGAAACCGCACATAGTAAACTGTGCACAGGTAGTAGGTCTTGATGAGTCGAGAAGCTTAGCATAAGCGTTAAGCTCTTTGATACCTTCGATGAGTGTTTCGTTTTCGCTGGTGATGGTGATTTCATTCTGAACGCCCCAGGCATAGATTGAAGCGTGGTGCATATTCTGTTTGATAAGCTCCTCGAGCTGATTTAAAGCGTTATCCTGAGCAGCCTTTGAGAAGCGGGAGATAACGGGAATTTCTGCCCATACGAGGAAGCCCATTTCATCGCAGAGATCATAGAATTCCTCAGCCTGCTGATAGTGAGCCAGACGAATAGAGTTAGCTCCCATCTCCTTGATAAGGTCAAGATCTTCCTTATGCTCTGCTATGGTGAGAGCGTTACCGATAAGCTCTCTGTCCTGATGACGGGAAACACCCTTAAGCTTGATGTATTCGCCGTTAAGGAAACAGCCTTCCTTGGCATCGAACTTAATGTCTCTGAAACCGAAACGGAGTTCGACTTTATCGATAAGGTCAGCGCCCTTTTTAAGAGTAGCACGGAGAGTGTAAAGATAAGGATTCTTCATACCGTTCCAGAGAATGGGGCTTTCCACGTGGAGCTTTTCTCTGTCGCCTGCTGATGCCACTACATTGCCTTCAGCATCGATAACCTCGTAAAGAACCTTTACGTCCTTCTGATAATTATTGATAACAGCCTTTACCTTTACGTCACCGTTTGTTTTAGCAGTTACATAAACGCCCTTACTGCCGTAGTCGTCGAGAGAAAATCTTGTCTCGGGAACATCGGTGATAAGATTAACCTCTCTGTAAAGACCGCCGTAGAATGTAAAGTCTGCGAAGCCGGGATAAACCTTTTTGTTTTCGCCGTTGTCCACTGTGATTTCGAGGAAGTTTTTCGGTGAAGAAAGGAAGGAAGAAATGTCGAAACGGAAGGTGGAATAACCGCCCTCGTGTGTGCCTACCTTTCTGCCGTTGATTTTAACTGTAGCTACACTGTTTGCGCCCTTGAGTTCGAGATAAGTAGTGCCCTCGTACTTGGGAATAATTCTCGTGTAGGTGCAGGCACCTCTGTAGTAAGAGCCTTCGTTCATACCCTGTCCGTCGAGGCCGTTCCAGGTGTGAGGAAGATTTACGGTTTCCTTTACGCCCTCTTTACAGAATACCCAGTCATTATTAAGTGCGATAATCTTTTTCATTTGGTTTCTCCTTTATATTTTTAATATAAAATATTATTTCACATAACAGCTTACCACTTCGCCGATGTACATACGGTGGTAGTCTTTTTCGGGATAGTTCTTTTCGTCGATGGTTTCATCGATAAAGCCCTCGGGTTTTATGTCCTGATAAGCGATCTTTCTGAGAACTATCACTATCTCACTCTCTTCGAAAGAAACAGAACCGTCGATTTCCACGGGAGTAAGACCTGTTTCCTTCGCCTTATCACAGTCTCTTCCGCTGTTTCTTCCGCAGAAGGCGAGAGCCTTTCTGTACTCTTCTCCGAAAAAGCTCAGTGTAAACAGTTCATTCTTCTCAGTGAATTCATAGGTGTATCTCTGAGGACGGATAAAACAGAAGCATACGTCCTTGTTCCACAGCTCACCCATAGCACCCCAGGAGGCAGTCATAGTGTTATAGCTGTCACCGCTTCCTGCGGTAATAAGACACCATTTGTCGTCAAAAAGTGAAACAGCGTTACCTTTAAGCTCTTTAATGTCGATTTTCTTCATAAGTTCACCTCGGTATATAATTGTATGCCTTTAAGTTTAATAATAGCATAAATAATTACTTTTGTCCACAGAATTATTCTTTTTTAGTTTTTGGTTCATAAAGTTTAATTATTATCTTGACTCGGAAAGAGCAGAATGTTAAACTCTAACTATAAAATGCAAAGGAAGATTTTTATGAACAAATCTGTCACTCTAATCGGTATGCCCGGTGCCGGCAAGAGCACTGTAGGTGTCCTCCTGGCAAAATCCCTTCTTATGGATTTCACGGACACGGACCTTATCATTCAGCGTGAAACAGGTAAAAGCCTCTGTGAAATAATCGAGGAGAGCGGCACCGAAAGCTTTCTCGAAACAGAAAACCGTATAATTCTCGCACAGACATTCGCAAACTCCGTAATCGCCACAGGCGGCAGTGCAGTTTACGGAAAAGAGGCGATGGATAAGCTGAAAGAAAGCAGTACCGTAGTTTATCTGTCTCTCCCCGTGGAAGAACTCGAAAAGAGAATAAAGGATATTCACACCCGTGGCGTGGCTATGAAAAACGGTGTTACCCTCAGAGAACTTTTCGAGGAAAGACGGAGTCTTTACGAAAAATATGCAGACTTCACCGTAGAGTGTCAGGGTCTTACGGCAGAGGAATGTGTGGAAAAGATAATAGCAAAAGCAGGGCTGTGACCCTGCTTTATTTTATGTTGCCGTCCTTATCGCAAGTGAGCGTTACCGTCTTTTCTATAACCTTAAGCGGTACACCTAATTTATTCTGTCTGATTTTAAAATACGCTGTAGCCGTGTTTCCGCTTTTCGAGCCTTCCTTCGACAAAACACTCCAGTCAGTATCATAAATCAAACACCCTGTTTTAACACTCTCACACTGTGAGCTTTTTCCGTTATATGTAAACTCCGCAGTTAACAGAGCTGTCCATAAAAGCTTTCCGTCAGAGCTGAAATAAGAAACATACTTCGTTTCGGTAACTGTTTTCTGATTTTTCAGAAGCGCTATTATCTTTTTCAGAAACTCTATTATAGTTTTCAAAAATCCGGTGACAGAGCTTTCTTCGTCTTCCGGCCTCTCTTCACCGTCATCGCTGACGGAATCATCCCCCGGAAAATCATCGCTTATAAATTCATCACTTACTATAATATACGAGCCGTCCTCAAAATACTCCCTTTCGCTCCGATAAGCACCTACACAGGGAACAAGAGAAATTGCAACAATCAGAACACATAACAGTGTGGAGATAACCCTTTTCATAATACCCCACCGTCCTTTATTATACTGCTCACAGCAAGAAAGCCTTCCTCGAAATACCCGTGTGCTTCCGTGTGTACATCGATAAGACTAACTACCACAAAGAGAGCATAAATAATAAGTGCAATAATAATCGAAATTATCAATACCTTTTTAATCTGAATCTGCTTTTTTATTTTTCCGCTGTCAGTATTTTCGATGAAGCTTCCGCAGATGCTTTCGGGTGTGCCGAAGGCTTTTTTTATGTCTTCCATCGTCGCTTCGGGCATATCGGAAATAAAATCTTCCACATTCCCCTTAAGCTGACATAAAAAATCTTTTTTCTTCTTACGGTCACAGAAAAGCAGGCGTTCTATCTGCGAATAATAATTTTTCAGCTCTTTTTCTGTTACTCTGCCCATCATCTGTCACCGCCCGTCATAAGATTTATCGCCTCTGATATTTTTCTGTATTCCTTCAGAAGCTCACCGTAATACTCCTCACCCTTCTTCTCCAGGTGGTAATATTTACGAAGTCTCTTTTTTACTATTTCATCCCTGTCCGTAAGGTAACCGTTTTCCACGAAGCGGTAAAGAACAGGATAAAGTGTTCCTAAAGGAAGCTCGAAATTTCCGCCCGATTTTTCCGCTACGGCTTTCACTATCTCATAGCCGTACATATCCTTTTCCTTAAGGACACACAGAACCGCTAAGTCTACAGTTCCTCTTTTAAAGCTGTCCGTATTCTGCAAAACCCTGCACCTTAAACTGCACCGCAGTTTTCCTTTCGGTATTTATCTGACATTATTCTACCACATAAAAAAAGACAAATCAAGAGTAGTTTTGCATAATTTTATATTTTGTTACGCAAAATATGTTGACAAGCAAAATAAAATGTGCTATTTTAAAATCACGGATGGGTGCACACATCCGAAATAAAACATCAGAGGAGATAATATTATGTTAAGCACAGTTGTAAAACCTTCATCCAAGTATGTCTTTTATGATATACTTCTCATTTGCATCGCTATTTTTCACTTTATGTTACCGGCTCAGCCGGAAAATCTGGAAGTAACGGTCAATCCCGTAACCACAGAAACCCGAGCCATATCCTTCGAAATAAAAAACAATACTCACCGTACTGTAGGCAGACCGACCTTTTCCTTCGAAAGAAATGTAAGCGGAGAATGGGAAGATGCCGGATTTAACTATGCAATCCCCGAATACGGTTACACTCTTTATCCCACAGGAACTGAGACAGAAAGCGCCTACATAGAAAACCCCGAGGCTCTGACAGCGGGAGAATATCGGCTTACTGTATTTTACCGTGTAGGAACAGGCATAAAATCCGTTTCCGAACAGCAGGTAAGTGTAGATTTCACTGTAAGCTGAATTAACCCTTAAGGAGGATTCTTTATGTTTAAGCTTTTGTACTATGACTTGCAGAGTATATTTTTTAAAATTCAGTCGTTACTCTTATCTGCCGTACTTCTTCTCGTCGGATTTGTATATGGATACACACCTACAGAGATAGCTTACACAGTGAATATCAACGGAACAGAAATATCTGCGGGAGATAGCATAGAAATATCTGCTGACGGAAGCTTAAATATTATTTGTCACTGTGAAAACACAGGCAGACCCTTTGAAGGAACAGATTTTCACAACAACGCACATGTCAGCATTTACAAGTATGAAAACGGAGAGAAGACATATCTTTCCGTTTCATACATAGGTGTTGATGCTGAGCCTAACCCCATACTGATTAAAAGCGGTGAAAGCTTCACAGAATACTTCCATTGCGTCCTCGACCCTGATGCCGAACCGGGAACTTACACTATGGAAGTGCAGGTTTTCGGTCACAAGCAGATCTACGAAAATGTCCTTACGGTAGTATAATAAAAGGTTGACTACTCTTTCTCAAAATGTTATTATTGAATCATCAAAAAAAGAGAAAAGAGGTCAGCATTATGGAAGAAAACAAAAAATGGGTAGCCTGCTGGTCTACAGCTCCCGCAAAGGGTGGTATTCACATCGGTCCCCTTCATCTTAATAACGGACTGCTTTATTCCACGGCAAGAACCGTTTTAAGACCCACTCTTAAAGGAGAAAAAATCAGACTCACCTTTTCAAACCGATACAGCAAAAAGCCTCTCACCATTTCTGCCTGCTCCGTGGCTACAGTCACAAATCTGAAAAAGCACGAGACAGACACTCCTGTTACCGTCACCTTCGGCGGAAAAGAAGAAGTAACCGTTCCTGCGGGCCAGGATGTAACCTCAGACGAGATTGTTTTTTCTACGGAATGTCTTAAGGAAATAGCAGTAAACATCTTTGTCAAGGGAGCCGTTATGCGCACCAAGGGTCTTTACGGCAGTGACACCTGGCTTTCCTTCGGCAATCAGACGAGAAACAGAAAATTCACACCTATGTGGCATCTTATTCTGAAAACGAATATTGCCGTACTGCAGACCAACCCCTTCCTTACCCGTGTGGACACACTTGCCGACGGCGATGCTTATGCCATCGTAATAGCAGGCGACTCCACCATGGCAAACGAAATTCCCTTCCTTTTAGCCGAGCGTCTTAAGAAAATGGGCAAGGAGAATATCGCTGTCATCCAGCAGGCAATCGCCGGAAACCGTATCGGAGAAAACGGAAAAGGCATCATCGCTAATATTTACGGCGAAAGCTTTCTCGGCAGATTCGACAAAGACATCGCAAAATGTCCCGGTGTAAAAAAGGTTTTCTTCAAAGAAGGCATTAACGATGTTATTCATCCTCACTCCCTTACTGTGGGCGGCACGCCCATAACTTCAGAAGAAGTAATCGACAGAACGAAAAAAGCCATCGCAAAATGCAAGGAGCAGGGCTGGGAGGTTTATGTTTCACGCAAGACTCCCTTTAAAGGCTTCGGCAAGCTTCTTCCGGGCATAAGAGATTTCACCTGGAAGAGAGAAATTCAGGATGTGGTGGACGCTATGGATAAATGGATAGCAGAATCCGATGAACATGACGGACAGATTACCACTGATTACCTGAGAGACGAGAAAGACAGAGAAATGCTCCGTGCCGAGCTTACCAAAGATTTTATCCACTACAATATGGAAGGACAAAAGCTTTTCGTGGATAACATTCCTGAAGAGTATTTATAAAAGTAAAAAGTCGGGCATCAAAACCCGACTTTGTTTTTTGTTTTTTAACTTATGCGAAGGAAATAACTCCTGTTTCGTTGAGAACGAGACAAGCCATATAGCCTGCATAAATAGCAAGAAGAGCCACACCCTGCCACTTTCTGAACTTACCTGCGATGATGGTGGGAACTACAGCCACAGCACATGCGAAAATACATACAGGGAAGTCGAAGTTAATGTTCATCTGTTCTACAGGAAGAGCCTTGCCGTCGATGATAGCACACACGGGAAGAATAAGTGTAAGGTCGATGATGTTTGCACCGACGATGTTACCTACAGAAAGACCTGATTCCTTTTTACGGATAGCGGTAAGAGTAGTAACGAATTCAGGAAGAGATGTACCGAGAGCGATAACGGTGAAGCCGATGATTGCTTCGCTGATACCGAAGCCCTTAGCGATGGTCTGACCTGAGCCTACGAGGAACTCAGCACCTAAAACGATACCTGCAGTACCGAGAACGAAGAAGAGAAGCTTAGAAGGAATCTCTTTCTTTTCGTAGGAGTCTACCTCGTCACTTGCAGCTGCCTTCTTACCTTCCACGAGATTGCTTATCATAAAAATGAGGAAAATAGCCCAAAGTATGTAAGCTGACCAGGTGGGAAGCTCGAGAGAAAGAGAAAGAAGAGTAAGAGCGATAGAAGCCCCTAAAAGAAGTCCGCCCTTGAGAGTGAAGCTCTTTCTGTTTACTGCGCCTGCCATAGCCACGAGAGAAACACCCATGATAAGAGTGGTGTTAGCTGTAACTGAGCCTACGGCATTACCGATAGCCAGCTGTGCCGAGCCGTTCATCGCTGCTCTTACTGAAACGAGAAGTTCGGGAAGAGTGGTTGCGAAAGAAACTACCGTAGCACCTACTACGAACTTTGGAATACCTGTAGCCTCAGCAAACCATGATGCTGAATCAACAAACCAGTCGCCACCCTTGATAATAAAGATGAGACCTACAACAAAGATAACTGCGGATACTGCCATAAGAGCACCGCCGCCCAATGAGCCGAAAAGTGTGTAACCAAAAAATTCCATAATGTCCTCCGTTTTGAATAATATTTTTTATTTATGATATTTGGTACCGATAGAAATTTGTGTTGCTCTGTAAATCTGTTCCAGAAGCATCACTCTTGCCAGCTGATGAGGGAAGGTCATTTTACTCATCGACAGGCGGAAATCACTTGCAGCCTTCACCTTTTCACTGATACCGAAGGAGCCTCCGATAATGAAAACGATGTTACTGTAGCCTCTTACGGCAAGATTGTCTGTTTCAGCGCTTAATTCTTCGCTGGTTTTCTGCTTACCCTCGATGCACATAGTGTAAACATATGCACCCTTGGGTATTTTTTCGAGAATCTTTTTTCCTTCACTTTCCAGAGCGTTCTCTATTTCCTTCTGAGAAGGATTATCGGAAAGCTTTTCCGCAGGAAGCTCGATAAGATTCAGCTTACACAGTCCTGAAAGTCTTTTTATGTATTCACCTACGGCATCTCTGAGATAGCTCTCCTTGAGTCTGCCGATACATATGAGAGTAATATTCTGCATTTTTTCACCTCAGAATCTTATTATACCGTCGGTGTTTTCTTTAGCATTTACTTTTAGTATATAGTCAATTCCTTCCTTTGCCCCTTCACTTTCCAGAGCGGAAAATGTAGTCTGATAGGCAAGGTCAGGAAAATTGTTTTCCGTGCTTAAATGTCCGAGGAAAAGACGGGTAGTCCCTTTTTTTACGAGCTTGACCGCTTCCTCAGCACAGGCGGCATTAGAAAGATGCCCTCTGTCGGAAAGAATTCTGCGCTTAAGATAATAGGGATAGTCTCCGCTCTGAAGCATAGCCACATCGTGATTCGATTCGAGCATCACCAGCTCAGCACCGATAAGTGCCTTTTCTACCGTGGGAGTTATAATTCCTATATCTGTAGCTACTACTGCTTTCTGTCCGTGAGGAAAAGAAATTTTATAGCCGCAGCTTTCACGGCTGTCGTGAGGAGTTTCGAAGGATGTTACGAACAAATCTCCCGCCTGAACACCCTCTATGGGCATAATCTCAAAGGGGAACTTACCGTTTACCGTTCCGTTTTCCTCCAGAGCAGCCATAGTGCCCTCTGTAGCGTATACGGGAATTTTATAGGTTGAAGCAATTATTCTGAGTCCTTTTATATGATCGCTGTGCTCGTGAGTGATGAAAATGCCGTCTATTTTAGACGGGTCAATTTCTCTGGAAATAAGTGCTTCTTTTATTTTTTTTGCACTTACACCCGCATCGATAAGTATCCCTCTGTCACCGTTGCCTAAAAAGGTTGCATTACCGGAGCTCGAGGAAAACAAAGAACAGAACTTTGCCATAGTATTCCTTTCCCGAAAAAAAAGAGCCTGTCAGAAAAGATTCTTTCACAAACTCTTTTTAATTTTTATTTATCCTGCGTTGTTTACCGCCTCGGCTTCACGGATTTCCTTACGGTAAATGTCCGCACCGAGATTTCTGAATTTTTCCACATAATCCTCATATCCTCTGTCGATGTAGACGATATCCTCTACCTCGGTAATACCTCTGGCGATGAGGCCTGCGATAATCATAGCTGCACCCGCACGAAGGTCATCGGCCTTTACGGGAGCACCTGTCAGCTCTTCGACACCCTGGAAAACAGCAATAGTGCCGTCCACCTGTACATTGGCGCCCATTCTGATGAGCTGTTCGACATATCTGAAACGGTTATCCCAAACGCCCTCGGAAACGAGTGATGTTCCCTTTGCTACAGAGAGAAGAACTGCCATCTGAGGCTGCATATCCGTCGGGAAGCCGGGATGAGGCATAGTTTTAAGATTACACTTTTTAAAAGATCCGTCAGACTGAACCCTCACCGCATCGTCATATTCCGTAATATCTACACCGCATTCGATAAGCTTTGCACTGATTGATTCGAGATGCTTGGGAATTACATTTTTAACAAGCACATCTCCGCCTGTCGCCGCAGCTGCAACCATATAGGTACCTGCTTCGATCTGATCGGGAATTATTGAGTAAGTACAGCCGTGCATATTGGTAACGCCGTGAATTTTGATAACGTCAGTACCTGCACCTCTTACATCTGCGCCCATAGCATTAAGGAAATTAGCCAGATCAACGATGTGAGGCTCCTTGGCAGCGTTTTCGATGATAGTAAGACCTCTCGCCTTTACGGCGGCGAGCATAACATTAATGGTAGCACCTACGGAAACCTTATCCATATAAACAGCACTGCCTGTAAGGTGGTCAGCTTTGGCATTGATCATTCCGCCCTCGGTAACTGCTGTAGCACCTAAAAGCTCGAAGCCTTTTATGTGAAGGTCGATAGGTCTGACACCGAAGTCACATCCGCCGGGAAGAGCAACCTTGGCTCTGTTGTATCTGCCCAGAAGCGCACCGATGAGATAATAGGAAGCACGAAGCTGTTTCGTCATCTCGTGAGGTACGATGTAGGAATTTACGGACTTGGTATTTACTTCGATGGTATGTTTATTGATGTATTTTACCTGTGCGCCCATCTGACTTAAGATTCTGACCATACAGGATACATCGCTGATATTAGGTATATTCTCGATACGGCATACATCCTGAGCGAGCAGAGTAGCAGGAATGATAGCAACAGCGGCATTTTTAGCACCGCTTATTTCTACTTCGCCGGACAGTCTGTTTCCGCCGTGGATTACTAATTTTTCCAAAATTAAATCTCCCTTTCCGTTTTTTCTTCGGAAATATGCCAATATATTTTTCGTCTCTATTTATTCAAAGACAGTATAAGTCACTATATAACTAATGTATTATAGCATCATTTTCCTCAAATTAAAAGACCTTTTCAGCCTTTTTGTGAAAAATACACTAAATATATTCTGTCACGAAAACATTTTAGTGAGGTCTTTAATATTATCTGCTTTCAGACCTTAAAAAGTATGTTTAATTTTTACCTTCATTAAAAGTATTTACAACAGAAAAATTTAATGTTAAAATTATTAAAGACAAAATAAAAAAGCAGGTGAAAAAATGAAAGCACCCCTTGCTGACAGAATACGTCCGCAGACAGTAGAGGATATAGTGGGACAGAGGCACCTTCTCAGAGAAGGCGCAGCCCTTCGTAATATTATTGACTCCGGAGACCTTCCTAATCTGATTTTCTACGGGCCCTCAGGCATAGGCAAAACTACTCTTGCCTCCATTATGGCTAAGAAAACCAACCGAAAATTCCACAAGCTTAACGGCACAACTGCATCCACAGCTGACATAAAGGCTATCGTAGCCGAGCTGGACACCCTCGCCGCTCCACAGGGAATACTTCTGTATCTGGATGAAATACAGTATTTCAATAAAAAACAGCAGCAAACTCTCCTGGACTATATCGAAAGAGGAGAAATCACACTCATCGCATCTACCACGGAAAACCCCTACTTCTATATTCACGGAGCAATTCTGAGCCGATGCACTGTTTTTGAATTTAAAAGCGTTACAGCTGAGGACATTATTCCCGCAGTAAGAAGAGCATTTTCCTATCTTGCCACGGAAAAGAATCTTCCCATAGCCGCCGACGAAGAAACCATAAAGCATATCGCTGTTTCCTGCGGCGGAGATGTGAGAAAGGCTATGAATTCGGCAGAGCTCTGTGTTTTAAGCACTCTCCCCGATAATGACGGAAAAATCGTAGTCACTCTCGAAAAAGCAAAGGAGCTGACACAGAAAAGCGCCCTGAAATATGACCGTGAGGGTGACGAGCATTACGATATTCTCTCCGCATTTCAGAAAAGTATGCGAGGAAGCGATGCCGATGCGGCACTACACTATCTTGCAAGACTTTTAGAAGCAGGCGACCTCCCCTCAGCTACACGAAGACTTTTAGTCTGTGCCAACGAGGATGTGGGTCTTGCCTATCCGATGATAATTCCCATCGTCAAGGCGGCAGTAGACACAGCACTTATGGTAGGACTGCCTGAGGCAAGAATCCCCCTGGCCAATGCGGTAGTCCTCGTGTGCAATTCCCCCAAATCTAACTCAGCATATATGGGTATAAACGAAGCGATGACAGATGTGAAAAGGGGCAACTTCGGACCTATCCCCCGTCAGCTTCAGAATATGCACTACGACGGTGAAGATAATCAGAATAAAGGTCAGTTCTATCTCTACCCCCACGATTATCCTTCCCACTATGTTCCTCAGCAGTATCTCCCTGACAAGATAAAAAGCAAAAAATATTATGTCTACGGTGACAATAAAACTGAACAGGCGGCAAAAGAATACTGGGATAAAATAAAAAACGGTAAATAAGGAGAAAATATTATGGATTACGCAAAAAAAGCAAAAAGCCTTTACGGAAAATACCTTTTTGTTTACTTTGTAGGTAATGGCGAGGGTGAAGAAAGAATCCACTTCGCTGTCAGTGAAGACGGATATAACTTCTCACCCCTTAATGGTAACAAGGCTGTCATCACACAGCACAAAGGTAAAAAATGTGTCCGTGACCCCTACATTCTCAAAGGTCAGGACGGCTTTTATTACATAGTCGGCACAGATATGCGCTGCGAGGAAGGCTGGGAATCAAACCATGCTCTCGTTACATGGAAATCAAAAGACCTTATCGAGTGGACAGACGAAACTATCATCGACATAAAAGATCTCGGCGGAGAATTCACAAACACCACCAGAGCGTGGGCACCTCAGGCATTATGGCACGAAGAAAAGCAGACCTATATGCTCTACTGGGCACACTCTACCAAAGAGCATAACACAGCAGGTATGTACTATGCTTTCACTGATGATTTCAAAACCATAACCAAACCCGAAAAAATGTACTGCCGTGACATACAGACCATCGACGGCGACATTATATATAATAAGAAAGACGGCAAATACTATCTCTACTTCAAGCACGACGAGGATCAGACCATAGCCTATGTCCTTTCCGAGAGACCTGAAGGTCCCTACGAGGACAAGCCTGTAGTGGTTTCCGTAGCACCCAGTGGTGTAGAGGGCAGTGAGATGTATAACATCAACGGCACAGACACATGGGTAATGGTTATGGATGAATACGGTAAGGGCAGATTCTTTATGCAGCAGACCGAGGATTTTCAGACCTATCTTCCTGTTAGTAAAGAAGATTATTTTATGGACTTCGGACCGAGACACGGCAGTATATGCTCCATAAGTGATGAAGAATATGAAAGACTTGTGAAGCATTTCGGCAAATAAATCACAGCAAAACAAACCAATAAAGGAGGAAGCATTATGTTTGACAAGATTATCGCATTTTTTATGTCAGTTATTTTTGCAGTTCTTAACTTTTTCGGCCTCGGCGGAATTTTCTCAGGAATAGACAGCTCCGACGCCTATGTTTTCGCCAATATGAACTACGGCAAGCACGAAAGACAGGTTCTCGACCTTGCCATACCGAAGGATAACGACGGTGAGGTCGGTCTGATCCTTTTCATTCACGGCGGAGCCTGGATCGGTGGCGACAAAGACATCTACAAGGATATGGTTTCCGACTGTGCCAATAAAGAAGGACTTGCAGCAGCGGCTCTCAATTACCGTTACATCAGCGACAGCACAAGCCTTCACGATATAGCCGACGATATTGATGCCGCACTTTCTGCGATTAAGGAAAAGGGCAAAGAAAAGGGCGTAAATATAAATAAAGTTCTTCTCACAGGTGCTTCAGCGGGTGCACACCTCGCTATGTTCTACGCCTATTCGAGAAAGGACACAGCCCCCATCATCCCTGCGGCAGTATGCAGCTACTGCGGTCCCACAGACCTTTATGACGATAACTTCTACTACGATAGCGACTTAGGTGATACAGCCACTGTATGTCAGCTTATGTCATGGGCGTGCGGTGAAAGCTTCTCCATAGAAAGCAAAGCTGATTTCAGAAAAGCACTTGACAGCGTTTCGCCCCTCACCTATGTGAATGAAAATTCCGTCCCCACCATTATCTGCCACGGCGAAAAGGACACAATCGTTCCTTATTCAAATGCTCTCTCAATCGTAGAGAAATTCGAGCAGTACGGTGTTGATTATGATTTCATCAGTTATCCTAATTCTGACCACGGACTGGCAAACGACCCTGAGTGTGCAGAAAGAGCAGATGAACTCATGAGAGAATATATTGATAAATATGTAAGATAATTTGCGGAATGCAGAAAACCGTGTCCTTTTCGGGACACGGTTTTCGTTTATTTAAACTCTGAGACTGTAATTCTCTATATCCACATACCTTCCGAACTTCTCCCCTACCTCAGGGATGGTTCCGCAGAAGGTAAAGCCGAACTTTTCGTGGAGTCTGCATGACGCATCATTACCTGCAGTAATCACCGACACTACCATATGTATGCTTTCGTCTTCTTTCGCCATAGCGATAATAGAATCCATAAGAGCAGTACCTACGCCTTTTTTACGGTGAAGAGGAGAAACATAAACGGAAAGCTCTACTGTAGATTTGTATGCTTCCTTTTCTCTGTAGGAGGAAAGAGTCGCATAGCCTGCCACCTCACCGTCCACTTCGCAGACTATAAGCGGATGGTTTGAGATGTTATGGTTATCGTACCATTTTTCCCAATCTGCCATTGTCTTTTTGTTAATGTCGAGAGTGGCTACTCCATTTTCTACTTCATAGTTGTAAATATCGAGAAGTGCGGAAATTTCTTCTCTGACAGGTTTTCTTATTATCATAAATACCTCTTTAACAATAAATTCCTTTTACACAAAAATCTCCCCGACTTTCCGCCGAGGAGACTTGATTTTAATCAGGGATTATTCTTCGATTTCGTCCTCTTCTTCGATTTCGAATTCGAGAATAGCGCCACAGCAGGGGCATTCTGCTTCACCGTCATCGTCGATCTCATCGAAACCGATGCAAACAGTGTTTTCGCAAGCGGGGCATTCTACTTCGAGACATTCGTCGTCACAGCAATCGCAGTCGTCATCGTCACAGCAGCAATCGCAGTCACAGTCGTCTTCGTCGTAAACATATTCTTCTACATCGCCGAGGTCTTCGTCGATCTCTTCGATGTAATCTGCGAGGTCTTCCATCTCTTCTTCCATATCGCTGAGTTCGGAAGCGATTTCATCGAGAGTTTCGATGATAGCGTTGAAGAGCTTGGTTTCCTTTTTATCTTCGTCTAAATCAAGACCTTCCATAAGGCCCTTTAAATATGCAACATTTTCTGAAACTGACATAGTAGTTGTTTCCTTTCTTTAATTTAAAAATTTAAGATAATACTATCTTATGCACGGCCGAGATATTCACCTGTTCTGGTGTCAATCTTGATCATTTCGCCCTCATCGATGAAGAGAGGAACCTTAACCTCTGCACCTGTTTCAAGTGTAGCGGGCTTGGTTGTGTTTGTAGCAGTGTTGCCTGCGAAGCCGGGATCGGTCTTTGTAACCTGAAGGTCAACGAATGTGGGAGGCTCAACACCGAAAACATTACCCTTGTAGGAAAGAACCTTACAAACCATGTTTTCCTTAACGAACTTGAAGTTGTCGGAAAGCTCGCTTTCATTGATGGGAACAAGCTCATAGGTTTCGGGATCCATAAAGTAGTAGAGACCGCCGTCACTGTAGGAGTATTCCATATCCTTTCTTTCAACGAAAGCTGTGGGGAACTTTTCGTTGGGGTTGAAGGTACGTTCGATAACGGAACCTGTAATAACATTCTTTACCTTTGCACGTACAAAGGCTGCACCCTTACCGGGCTTAACGTGCTGGAATTCAATAATCTGAAGTACGTTACCGTCCATTTCGAAAGTAACGCCGTTTCTGAAATCACCTGCTGATACCATTTTTATATTCCTCCGAATACTTTAAGATTTTTTATCTGTTCCATTTTATAACAAATGCGAATATTTTTCAAGTCTTTTTCTTAAAATAGAGTGCATTTTATTAGCTCAAAACGCCATTTTCTTACATTTTTTATAAATTCTCGCCTTTTCTCTTTATTTTTCCACGTCTCTGTGATAAAATTCTGACATAATAAAAAAATTAAGGATGTGAAGAAAATGAAAAAAATATCTGCTCTTCTCCTCGTTCTCTGCACTCTGTTTTTTTTCGGCTGCGTTAAAAATGAAGCAGAGACATCCACCACGGCTCCTCCGACCACTACCACTACTACAGGCATTCCCACAGCCACGGTCACCTTCCCCGAAGGTTTCACGGTAGTTCAGATAGCTGAAAAGCTCGAGGAAAAAGGCGTATGCTCCGCTCAGGAGTTTATCGCCCTGACAAACGATGCCGACTACATCACTTCTCTCGGCTACACCTTCACGGAATTCATCCCGGGTTCACAGCGTGCCTTTCTTATGGAAGGCTATCTCTTCCCCGATACCTACGAATTTTATCTGAATGACAGTGCGGAAAATGTGCTGAAAAAGATTCTCCTGAACACCTCATCCAAATTAAAGCCGGAATACTTCCTCAGAGCAAAAGAGCTCGGATACACACTCGATGAAATCATTTCTCTTGCCGCCATTATCCAGGAGGAATCCTACTCCGCAGAATCAATGAATCTCATTTCCTCGGTCCTTTATAACCGTCTGAACAGCAGCACCAAGCTCGAATGCGACGTAACTATCAAGTATCTCGAAAGCTATGTAGTGAGATCGCCCTATCTTAAAGAGCTTATCGAAGAGGAAAAAGGCAGAGAAATCACTGAAGATGAGCTTCTCAGTGAAACAGACAAATTCAGAGCTCTTTACAACGTGTTCAAATGCCCTGCCATTCCCGAAGGACCCATTACCTGCCCCGGTACTGCAGCTATAGAAGCGGCACTCTATCCCGCAGAAAGTGATTACTTTTTCTTCGTGACAGACGAGGAAAAGAATTTTTATTTCAATGAAACGTGGGAAGGACACGTTAAAAAGTGTAAGGAATTAGGTCTTATGTGATAAAGTCAATTAAAGTAAAAAACGGAGCCGTGCAAAAACGACTCCGATTTTTTTGATTAAGAATTAATAGTGGTACATACCGCAGGAGCATTCCTTATTGGTTTTGAAAAGCTTCCAGAAGAAGAGACATAATTTGTACCAGAATCCGCCTTTGTGGCAAAGATGTGAGCAGCCGTCAGCTTTATTATCTCCGCACTTTGTGCAGATACCATTCTGATAATCGTGACCTGTGGTGGGAATGATTTCAACATAGTTGTCACCGCAGAAGCAGTAGTAAGAGATCTGTCCGTTAGCTGTGCAGGTAGCATTACTTACTGAGGCGCCATATACATGAGGCAGCTTGGGAATAGTCTGCTGTGCAACAATTTCGACACCGCAGTCTTCACACATCTTGCCTTCAGTAAGACCGGTAGAGCTACAGGTGGCAGGCTTTGCTCTCATTCTTGTTACGTTTGTGTGTTCGGGAGCTTTTATAACTTCTGTTTCGTAATAAGCACAGTAATCACAATCTATTCTTTTTTCACCGTCTACACCGCACTTAACAGGCTTTGTCACTGTTGAGTAGGATAAACTGTGACCGTTAGCAGGAGAATATTCATAATTATACTCTACATCGCAGAGTGTACATTTATAATACCTTATACCCGGCTCGGTACAGGTGGGTTCTCCCAGCTTGATTAATTCATAATCACATTCATGGTTATCAATAAGGATATAATTTATACCTGCATTTTCACAGTACTGATGTGCAACAGAGCCTGAGTAACAAAGAACCGTAAGAGTATCTTCGCAGCCGGAGAAGGTATTACTTGCTATAGAAGTAACCGTTTCAGGAATTTTTATTCTTTCGAGAGCAGTACAGTCAAAAAAAGCAGAAGCACCGATTGTTTTAACTGTAGAGGGTAACTCAATATCGGTAAGAGCTATACAGTAATAGAACGCGTTGGTGCCTATTTCCTCCACGCCCTCCTCGATGATTACCTCTTTAAGAGATGTGCTGTACATAAAAGAAGTATCGACTATTTTCTTTACCTCTCCGGGAATAGTAACTGTTTCAATAAATGACCCACGGAAAATTCCATTTGCTGCGGAAGAGGTACTGACGAGACTTCTGGGATAATTAACAGTTTTAAGATTTATACATCCGCTTATTACATATGCACCCAAAGTAGTTACGCTGTCAGGGAAAACAAGCGTTCTTAATGAAGTACAACCGGCAAATGCTCCGCTTTCTATTACAGTTACACTCTCAGGGATATCAATATTCTTAAGTGACTCACAGTTTTTGAACGCATCTGCACCGATTTTCGTTACAGTTGAGGGAATGTTAACATTTACGAGCTTTTTAGCATTAAAAAATATGCTGTCAACGATTTCTGTAACACCCTCAGGAATTATGACTGTCTTTATATTAGTATTAACTAACGGACCGCTTGAATACAAAGTGCCTACATCTTTCAGATTTAACGGGTAATTGATTGTTTCAACAGCCGATTCGCTGAAAATTTCACGGTCAAGAAATGTTATACTGTCGGGAAGAGTGATTTCAACAAGCGATTCACATTTGCTGAACACACCTCTTCCTAAGCTTTCAATTCCCTCATTTAAAGTAACCTTTCCGAGCTTCGGACAGTATGAAAAAGCAAATGCACCGATTGATTTTACTGTGCCGGGAATTTCGACTTCTTCGAGGTTTTCACACTTATAAAACGCTTCGCTACCGATAGCTGTAACCGGATAACCGCCTAAGCTTTCGGGGATTTCCACCTTACCGCTGATATTCTTGTCCACAGCAGTGATAGTAGCCTTTTCATCAGTGATCGTATAAGTGTAAATGCCTTCTGTTTCAGCACTTGCCACCATCGGTACTACCGATACAAGCATAAGCACCGCTAATAATAAACTAATAACTTTTTTCATTTTGTTTTTCTCTCCTTTTTAAAGTTTTATTTATCTCAATACGCCGAGCCGTTTAAGATCAATTATTATTTAACAAATATAGCCTTGATATAATAATCAAACCATTCTCTGATAAGCTCGAGAAGGTGCTTTAAAAATTCGATGCGGAATGAGAAAATGTTTGCATTTTTTATATCGGGATCAACACTCCTGAACTCCTCAAAGCTGTCTGTCCAGAAAATCATAAGGTTGCTGTATTCACCGTAAATCTGGCTATAGTCGGCAGGAACATAAAGGTAGTTACATTCACCGTCTCTCGCATAGCTGCCGTCATTTTCATCATAGTAAAGAAGCACATAACCGCCGTTGGGATGCTCATAAGCGCCTGTAATTACAATACCGTGATAAACAGAGAACATATCTGAAAGCTCTTCCTCTATGGGGAAGAATTCAAAAAGAATAAGGTTTCCGTCAAGAGCACTCTTTACAAGCTTTTTAAGCTGTCTTGTGTATTCTGCACTACCGGGTTTGAATGCCTTATCCTTCGGCAGAATTGTAGCAGCTGAATGAGCGTTATAGTAGTTAAGAAGGCTTATAAGCTCGGGTGTAGGCTGAAGGTCACGGACACAGGTAGCACCTTCCTGTGTAGAAACTACATCAAAAATACCCTTTTTCTGCAGACATACAGTGTTTGCAAAGCCGATACATGCGCCATTCCACTCCCATGTGGAATATGTAGAAAGCACTGTGGACAAAATTGCAGCAGGAAGAGCAAGAGGGATACTGCTGCCTGCAAGACAGGTGCTTGAAACAAGTCTTAACTGATGCTCTTTTGTCATATAATATCTGTCACCGTCAAAGGTAAAATACTGACTGCTGTTTGTGAAGTTGTAAACATCGGTGGGAAGAAGCTGAACAGGTGTTGAAATTGCATAAAAATCATAAACGCCGCTTTCTTCCATATAGGTATCATAAATCCAATCAGATGCATAATACCAATCTTCACCGTTCGGTAATTTCCAACCGATGATTGCCTCATCACCTGAAATAACGTGCATATAATAATCATTTACCGTAAATGTTGAAGCAACCTCACCCTTTATGCTGCCGTCGGGCATATGATAACGGAAAATCGTAGCACCTTCGGGTAATTCATCAGTAACATTTGTAACTTTAAAACCGTAGGCTGTAAGACTTCCGTCGGTGATAAGAGTAATTTTAAAGGATGAATCGGGAACGTATACAGTCTGACCTGCGAGTTCATCACCCTGGTAAACACCAACAAGATTCAGCTTGCTGTCATAAATGGAAATAATATCACCGATTTTGTTCTGTTCACCTTCTTCAAGAACATCTTCGATTGTTATATCTTCATCTTCAAAGTAAATATTATAATAATCGTCACCGTCTTCAACATAGGTGTTATCGCTAAAGGTTACAAAAAGACCTTCTGCATCCTTATTGCTGTGGGTATAGTCCCATTCACCGTAAAAATCGTTCTTATATCTGTGCTCACTTTCGGGAAGTGTCTGCTGTGCATTTACAGGAAGCACTATACAGGAGCAAAGAATAATGATAGCAAGAATTGATGATAATAAAACTTTATATTTTTTCATTGATGTATCCTCCTTTCTTCATTTACAGTTATTAATAATGATAGTCGTTGCCGCAGGCACACTCTTCATTTATTCTGAATAATTTCCAGAAGAATTTGTAAATCTTATAAATGAAAATCTCAAAATCTGAAGCATCATATTTTTGAGCTTTGTGACAGATACATCTGCAATCTGCCATTACTCCGCAATTTTCACAATAAACATTACCGTCTGCAGCAGGACATTCATAGTCCATATAATGACCGTAGCTTTCATAAACATGCTCATAGGGCTGTGCATTGCCGCAGGGACAGTTATATGTAAAAAGTCCGTCCTCGGTGCAGGTGCTTGCCTTTGTAACACGGGGAAGGAAAATATGCTTATGGTCCTTGTTGAGATAATCGAAAGCAACACCGTTTTCGTCTGCATAGCTTTCTGCAGTTGAACCGCTGTATCCGACAAGCTTGATATCGCCACTGAGATAACCGATTTCACAGTCGGGGTTCATTATAAAAATAACCGTGTTATTATCATACACACAAAAGGCATAATCCTCAATTTTTTCAACAGCAGCAGGAATAACCAAAGCTTCACACCACAGGCCGTCAAAAGCAAACTCCGAAATGCTCTTAAGTGTAGAAGGTAATTCAAGGTAACCTACACTACAATCCTGAAATGCATAGGGTTCAATTGTTTCAACAGTATCAGGTATTGTAAGGTCAGAAATATACCAGCCGGAAAAACAACCTGACTTGAGAGTTTTAACGGATGCTGCAACTGTATAACAGTCACTGTTACCGTTAAAAAGGATAAACTCGGTTTTGTCTTTGTTATAAATTGAGCCGTCTTCATCAGCAGATAAACACGGGTTGTTTTCATCAATAACAAATTTCATACCTGATTCAACATTGATAATTTCTGAAATACCCTCACCGATATATATGGTTTCAAAACGGAAAAAATCGTAACCCTCATACCAGCCCCACCACTCACAGTTGTAAAAGTCGGCATAGCCTTCACCCTCAACAACTGCACAGCCGTCTTCATATACGGTGCAAAAAGCAGTTTCTTCATCGTTGACAGCCTTTTTATAAAGTGCGTCTCCGTGGGAATGGTCTGACGCAAATGCTAAGGGCATAGTTGTTACAATCATTAAGATTGCAAGGATGATTGATAATATTTTTTTCATATGCTTTACTCCTTTTAAAATATTTATGTCAGGCAGTTTTCTGCTTATGACCAATAAGTAAACTTATACTCTGTGACTACATCAGCATTTACTGTTCCCGATATGGAAATTACAGCTTTAGCAGTAAACCAGATCTCCATCGGAGCTGATATTTTTAAATTAACTATTCTTCCCTGGCTGTCATATTCTGCCTCAAAAACCGTTTCTGTGTAAGTAGTTTCGGCGTTATATACTGCTATGGGGCCAAGATCAAGAGTAGCATAGTTTACTGTGCTGAGTACACCTGCATTATAAATAGCCTCCTGCGTAACAGCAGTTCCGTCATACACAGATGTTTCGGGCATAAGAACGATTCTTACCTTTTCTCCGCCGTTATCAAGAGCGACACTTTCAGTTAAAATAACTCCTGCCGCATCAAGAGCTGCCTGTCTTCCGCAAGGCTCGATTTTATCCGTGACTGCTACTCCGTCAGAGGTCTTGCCGCCGTCGAAGTCCCACCTGTATACATTTGTTCCCGTAAGGGTTTCGGCAACCGCCGATATAACAGCTTCCGCTACTGAAGGAAGATCTCTTACTGTAGCAGCCACAGCTTCCGTCTTTTTCACCGTAACTCTGCCGGTATAATTTTTAATTGCATTTACACCGTCATTGTACTTGGCTACCGCCTCCTCTATGTACACGGGTACATAATCCTCTTCACAGAAGGGACATTCCACACCGAAAATATCGAAGATTCTTTCGATAATGCTGTGGAAAAAGTCTTTGATTATTTTTATAATCGAAAATGACGATGCCGATTCAGTTTCTGCCACTGTCTGTGCTTCTCCCGCTGCATAAGCAGGAACCATACAGGTAAACAGCATAATCACGGCAAGAATTAATGCTGTTAATTTTTTGTTTTTCATATTCACATCTCCTTAATAATTCACAGTAGTATTTTATCCTATTTTATGCGATTTGTCAATATAATCAGAGTTTTATATGCTATCATATTTCGACAGGAGTTGATTTTCACGTGAAACCACTAAAAGAAAAAGTAAGTATCACCCTTGATGAAGATATCGTAAAAAGCATCAGGGAAATGGCAGAAGAAGACGACCGTTCTTTTTCCCAATACATAAACAAGATACTTAAAGACCACATAATCAAATCGGAAAAATAACGGGAAGCGTTTTTTAATGCTTCTTTATTTTTTGCGCAATGTATAAATGTAACAAAGTGTAACATTTATATTGTAACAAACCTATACAATATTGTCAAGACTTTTACAAGGGAGACATCTCAAATTTATGAAGGGGCTTAAAGCAGTACGTAAAGCGCAAAATCTTAATCAGCAAAAGGTGGCTATGGATTTAAACATTTCCCGTGAGGCTTTATCGCATTACGAAAACGGGAAACGGGAACCAAGTCTTGATATGCTGAATAAGCTTTCGGAATATTTTAATGTTTCAATCGATTACCTTATTAACGGTAAGGAATTTACAAAGAAATAAAAATGTGGCTGTTGCAAAAAACTGCAACAGCCACTATATTTTTCTCTTTTATTCTGCCTGTTCTTCGATAAGCCTCTTCTTAAAATGCTTAACCGTCATCAGAAGAGGTATTATCGAAAGAGCGATTATTACGGCGCCCACTAAGAACACATTTCCGTTAGGTATGTATTCAAGCTGTCCGCTGAGCTCATTAGTGATAACTTCGCCGCTTGTTTTGACTACTGCTTCGCCGATAAAGGAGCCGCCGACCATCGGGAAGAGAACATAGAAGAGAATCCATATACCCTCGAACTGACCCTTACTGTCAGCAGGATAAAGCTGCTTTGTCCACACCTTGGTCACCTGCAGAATACCGATATAACCCACACCCACGAGGAAAATACCGAGCCACAGACGGAAGTCGAAAAGCTTAGTGTTGTCCACCATATCAGGTGTAATGGGAGCTACGATGAGCAGACCGATGATGTTAATGATAATAGCGAAAATCGACAGAGGAATATGCTTGTTTTTATTGATGAGGATAGCCATAGGAATCGCCGTGAGCATAGCAAGCACGAGAGGCACAGCCTCGATAATACCCATCATATCCGCTGTGTAACCAAGATAATAGATAATGTAGTTACCCATATATGCAAAGTAAACGTTAAAGCCGATGAAGAATACCGTATTGATAAGATTTACCCACACAAGCTCTTTCAGAGTAAAGAAGCGTTTGAAGTTAAAAACGCTGAAAAACTGCTTTATGAACGAACCTCTCTTCGACGGCGGTACATCGTCAGCCTTGCTCATAAAAACAAGAGAGAGAATACCGAAAAGGATTACGAACACGCCCATCACGATGAAAAGACGCATATAGTTATCGTCTTCACCCACCAGAAGTCCGCCTACCACAGTGCCGAGAATAGTACCGAGAACAGGCTGTGTGGCAAGAGCTGCGCCTATCTGTCCGCGGTTTTTATCGGTCATAATGTCTGTCGTCCAGGTGTTATAGCCCGCGTCGTTACCCATGGAACCGAAAAAGCTCATTATGGTATCAGCTAAAACTACTGCTACGGCGGCTAAAAGATACATATCCTTACTGATAAATTCCGTCAGACCGAAGCCGATAGTGAAAATACCCCAGAGTATGTAGCCCACAGATACGAAGATTCTTCTTTTACCCGTTCTGTCTGCCCATGTGCCGAAAAAGAAGGTGGCAAAGGTGGTGGCAAGAGCACTGCAGATAAGCATACCTGTGATGATAGAGGGATTTTTGCCTATTTTGGAATAAACGAAGGTGTTAAACCACTGGTTTTCCATATTCCAGCATATCTGTCCTGCGAGACCGAGTCCCCACACAAGCACCCACATACGGACACCCGATGTCTTTTTCTTCTGTAAACTGTTCATATACTTTCTCCTTTTTTATTTGTTTAATTAATCATAGCACACATAACTTCCTTTTACAACAAGCAAAATAACCAAAAACGCCTTACAGAATTATACATAAAAAAACTGTCAACGCTATATAAATAAAAGTGAAACCATTTAAAGGAGTTTTGCTATGAACGGTAATAATTTCGAAAGTATGATAAAAAAATATACCGACGAGCTGATAAAAATGAGCAGAGAAAAAGCTCTGCCCGATGTGCCTGAGGAGCCGTCGGAGCAAGATACAGAAGAAAAATTTACTCCCCCGGAAGAAAGTGAGCTTTTCCCTTTTGAAGATGAAAGCCGAGAAGAAGAAAATGCCGCTCCCGACGAAAGGCTGTCCCCTTCCGACATTCCCGGTATAGAAGCCACGGACTTTTACGAAGAAACGACCGAGGAAATTACCCCCAAGGAACAAGCAGATAAAATGACGGCTTATGCCACCTTTTCCGCTCGTGTTTTCACGGGAAATAACGCCTACCCTATCGAAAATGCCAAGGTGCTGGTGGTTAAGGATGACAAGCTTTACACCTTCCTCACCACAGACAGAGACGGTGTGACGAAAAAGGTCCGTCTCCCTGCTTTTCCCGAAAGCAACTCTCTTGACCCTGACAGCAAAGCCCAAAGAGTGAACTATACAGGCGAAGTGTATGCTACAGGCTTCACTCCGAAAAAAGGACTTCTGATAAGTGCCGTAGGCGGCTCGGATATAGTTCTCGATGTGCAGATGACACCGCTGAGTTCCGGGGTGATATAATATGCCTACCATACCTGTCATACCCACGAACATAACCGTACATCTCGGCCCGCCCTCATCGTCAGCAGAAAACGTCACCGTGCCCTTCACCGACTACATTAAAAATGTAGCATCATCAGAAATCTTCTCCACCTGGCCGCCTCAGGCTATCAGAGCAAATATCCTGGCACAGATTACCTTCGCCCTTAACCGTGTTTACACCGAGTGGTACAGAGCGATGGGCTACGATTTCGACATCACTAACAGCACCGCCTTTGACCAGTCCTATGTAAACGGCAGAAACATATATGAAAACATAAGCGAAACCGTAGACGAAATTTTCAATGACTACGTCAGAAAGGAAGGTACCGTTAACCCATATTTCACCTCATACTGCGACGGAAGAGAGGTTGCCTGTGAAGGTCTTTCACAGTGGGGAAGCCTTTCTCTTGCCGAAAGAGGCTATTCGGATATAGACATACTCAAATATTACTACGGAGAGGATACGGAAATCGTAGTCAATGCTCCCGTGGGCGATAATCTACCCTCTTACCCTGGCACTCCCCTCGAAAGAGGTCAGCTTAATGAAAACATACGGCGCATTCAGATTTATCTGAACAGAATATCGGCAAACTACCCCGCCATACCGAAAATTCCTGTCATAAACGGCGCTTTCGATGAAAGCACTGAGGATGCAGTGCGCGCCTTTCAGCGCATCTTTTCTCTTACACCTGACGGTATCGTAGGCAAGGCTACCTGGTACCGAATCATCTACATTTACGATTCGGTAACCCGACTTGCAGAGCTTGACAGTGAGGGCATCGGTTATGAAAACATCCCGAAACAGTTCACAGGCTCTCTCGGCATAGGTGCACAGGGCGGTCAGGTGGTAACGGTTCAGTTTTTCCTCACTCTCATCAGTCAGTTTGTGGATTTCGTAGCTCCTGTAAATACCGACGGAGTTTACGGACAGAATACGGCCAATCAGGTAAGAGCCTTTCAGCAATATAAAGGCTTACCCACAACGGGTGAGGTGGACAGAGCTACCTGGGAAAGTCTTTACGACGCCTACAAGGGTATAGTAGATTATCTCGAGGAAAGAAGGGAGATAGACCGTGTACCCACTCAGCCTTATCCCGGCGTGGTTCTGCGTCAGGGTGATACGGGGCCCTCTGTTGCCGTCTTCAAAAGCTATCTTTCTTACCTTTCCAGAGTTTTCTTCGATATACCTCCCGTATCTTCAAACAATGTCTTTGACCGCAGAACACAGAATGCCGTCAGAGAGTTTCAAAGGATTTTCTTTCTTCCGCAGACAGGCACTGTAGACGAAAGAACCTGGAACACACTGGCAGATGCCTACTCCACTGTAAGAGAAGGTCAGCAGAGACTCACAAGACAATACCCGGGCAGAGAGCTTTCACAGGAGGCATAGTATGGACTCAGCAGTATATGAAATCCAGACCTACATCAGAAACATTTCCCGTCTCGACCCGCAGATACCGTCACTCGTTCCTGACGGTATTTACGGCGCAGAAACCGCAGAAAGCATCACCGCCTTTCAGCGAAAGCACCTTCTTCCGCAGACAGGCAAGGTAGATTTTAGCACATGGAATAAGCTTGTAGAAGAAAGCGATAAGGCTTTGCTTGCTCTGTCCGAACCATTTCAGACCGCCCCCGCAAAAAGCAGTGATTTTCCTTTAAAAAAAGGAAATAAAAGCCATCTTAATGCGAATGTGAATCTGATGCTGTACCGACTTTCCGATTTTTACGAAAACTTCAGCGGTGCCGTTATTTCCCACGATTACACCGAAGAAACAGAACGCCTTATAGGTGTTTTTCAATCTCTTACGGGAATCTCCTCCACAGGCGAAACAGATAAAAACACCTGGAATCTTCTCTCAGCTCTCTATCTTCTGCTTACAGAAGATAGAGAAAGATAAGTTTTATGATTTTTTTGTTCTGCATCAGCATTTTATGTTGTAATTTATGAATTTTTTTGATATAATTAATAAATAATAGACCAAAGAAAGGCCGGTGCAGAGCGAAATGGAAACAGGTGCATCCTCAGCGTGCTTTTATCCGCTGGAAACCGAGCAGTCTCTTCTTCGTATAGCAGAGCTCGGCTTCGATAAATGCGAAATATTCTTCAACGCCTATTCCGAGCTTCGCCCTGCCTTTATCAGAGAGCTTAAACGAATAAAAGATGCTCACGGAACAGATGTGGTATCTCTGCACCCTTATGCATCCTTCAGTGAAGGCTATGACTTTTTCAGTGCGTATAAGAGACGCTTCGGCGATGCTCTGGAAAATTATAAGCGTTATTTTGAAGCAGCAGAGATTCTGGGTGCGAAATACATCGTAATGCACGGAGCAGCTAAGCTTTATGACATAGATATGGCAGAATATGCTTACAGATTTCACACTGTAAATGAGGCTGCGAGCTCCTTCGGCTGCTGTGTAGCTCATGAGAATGTAGTAAACTTCCTTTCAGCCACACCTGAATTCACCCATTTTATGAACGAACAGTTAGGTGACGATTATAAAATGGTTCTGGATGTTAAGCAGGCAAGACGTGCCGGTTACGATCCGAAGGAATTCATAGATATTATGAAAAACAACATCATCCATGTGCATCTGAGCGACTGTAACGAAAATAAAGACTGTATCGCGCCCTGCGAAAAAGGTAGGTTTGATTTCGAAAATCTTTTCTCTCTTCTTCATAAAGCGGGCTATAACGGTAATTATATTATAGAGCTGTATTCAGACGGCTATGAAAAAACAGAAGAAATAACAGACGGTGCAAAATATCTTGACGCTATACTAAAAAAGGTTCGTCAGGGTCAAAATATAAAATAAGGAGTTTTTAAAATGAAGTGTCCTTTTTGCAGTTATGAAGAAAGTAAGGTTATCGACTCAAGACCTACAGATGAGGGCGAAAAAATACGTCGCCGCCGTGAATGTATTTCCTGCGGCAAACGTTTCACTACCTATGAAATCATCGAAAGCGTTCCCATCATCGTAGTGAAAAAAGATAAATCAAGACAGGCTTTCGACCGTGTGAAGCTTTTCAACGGTATGCTCCGTGCATGTGAAAAGAGACCCGTTTCCATCGAACAGATGGAGAAAATCGTCTCTGACATCGAAGCAGAGCTTCAGAACTCCCTCGACAGAGAGGTTACCTCAGTACATATCGGTGAACTTGTTATGGACAGACTCAAAACCCTCGATGAGGTAGCCTATGTCCGTTTTGCTTCCGTTTACCGTCAGTTCAAGGATATCAATACCTTTATGGATGAGCTGGCAAAACTTTTAGGTGAAAAATAAGGTGATACTATGATATACGAAGGCTTCTGCTCTCTGGTCGGAAAAACACCACTTCTCAAAGCAGCCTCCTTTGCCCGGGAGAATAACATAAATGGAAACCTCTATGCTAAGCTCGAATACTTCAACCCTGCCAGTTCTGTCAAAGACAGAGTAGCCGTAAATATGCTTTTAAAAGCTGAAAAAAACGGCACTATCAAAAAAGGCGGTACGGTTATCGAGCCCACCAGCGGTAACACAGGTATAGGCCTTGCCGCCGCAGCCGCATCTCTGGGATATAAAGCGATTTTGGTGATGCCCGATACTATGAGCGTGGAACGGCAGTCGCTCCTTCGCGCCTACGGTGCCGAGATAGTTCTCACTCCCGGTAAGGAAGGTATGCTCGGATCCATAAAAAAAGCCGATGAGCTTAAGGCTTCTACTCCAAACAGCTTCATCCCCTCACAGTTTGACAACCCGGACAACCCTGAGAGTCACAGTATTTCCACAGGGCCTGAAATTTTCGAGGACACAGAAGGAAAGATTGACATCTTCATCGCCTGCATAGGTACAGGCGGTACTATTTCAGGAACAGGGAGATATCTTAAAGAAAAAAATCCCGACATAAAAGTCATCGGTATCGAGCCCTACGACTCACCTCTCATTACCGAAGGCAGAGCCGCACCCCACGGCATACAGGGTATCGGAGCTAATTTTATTCCCGAAAACCTCGATATGAGTGTAATCGATGAGGTCATTACCGTAAAGACAGAGGATGCCTTCTCTGCCTGCCGCAGCTTCGCCTGTACCGAAGGTCTGCTGGTAGGTATTTCTTCGGGAGCAGCGCTTCACGGTGCAGGAATGATAGCTGAAAGAGAAGAATATAAAAATAAAAACATCGTAGTTCTCCTACCTGACTCAGGCGAACGGTATATGAGCGTAAATCTTTTCGGATAAAGTTTATATAAAAAAACACAAGCAACCGCTTAAAACGGTTGCTTGATTTTTTGTATTAATTATTTTTTTGTGTAAGCGAGGATATCACCGTGAACAATGAACAGATCATCACAGCATACATATCTGATGTTGAATAATCTGTAAAGAAGATTATAGATTTTAACTACAATACCGCCGAATGCTGAGTGACAGAAGCAGGTACAGCCCTTTATGCCTTCGTTCCATTCAGCAGTTACACCGGGAGCGATGGTTATGCCGATATTCTCATAGTATTCGATCTGATCGAGAGTAGCGAAATAAAGAGTAGTTTCGCCGTAATATTTATTATTATTTGTAGTAGATGCGGTAACCTTCAGTGAGTCACTGTAATAGGCTGAGAAGTAGAATACACCGCTTTTATCGGTCTGACCGTGAGCAACATACTGACCGTTTGCATCAGTTACCTGAATTGTAAACTTATCGAGAAGAGCGGATGTGGTCATTCCGTTTTCGTAAACGTCATTCTTATCGAAATTATCTGTAATGATAGTTACCTTAAAGGTATATTTTACAGGGTCTCTTCTGTATTTGGGAGAAAGTGTGATTACATCTTTATCCGAAGGAGTGACACCCATTGTGTTGCCGTCTTCATCATAAACATAAACCGTTTTAGGAAGAATGAAGCTGTGAGAGTTTATTGTATATTCTTTTGCAACCTCATAGTCATTTACCTTTTCGATTATCCACTGATCTTCGAATGTGTAAATATACTTCTTATCTCTGGGAATATCAAGAGCGCCGTAGGGAAGGCTGTTTACGGCTTCTGCGATGCTTTTACCGTAGGTAACATTTTCACTTACAAGATCTGAACCGTCAACCTTAAGAACATCACCGTTACTATCCACATACTTTACGGTATAATAATTTTTATGCTCTATAAAATGTGCATATATTGCGGTGTCATAATAAAGTTCGATTTCATCAGTTTTGTCACCGTATAAGATTTTTCCGTTTTTACCGATGGTCCATCCGTCAAATTCGTACCATGCACGCTCATCTTTTTCTCTTGTAGGAGGATTAAGGTCGCCATACTTTGCCACACTGCCGTAAGGGGCTACAGTACGGGCAGTGAGCATAGCTCCGTCCCAGTTATGGAAAGTGTAAGAAACCTCTGTTCTGTCTGTAACACCCTTGAAGGTAGCATAGAAGGTAATGTTTTCACTTATTGCTTCTACATCTTCGAATTTCTCGCCTGAACCGTCAGCGCTTGTATTCCATCCATTGAAGCCGTAAGCACCGAAGGTTTTATCCTTACCGCGTGCAGGAAATTTACCTTCATAAGCAGGTGCCTTTTTGCCGCCTTTTACATAAAGCTTTATGCCGTCTTCGTAGGCCACAAATTCATAATCAGGATCTGAGGCAACTGACGATACGCTTTCCTTCTTATTTGCTTCATATTTTTTTGAAGTATAAGAGGTTGCGAGCCATGTTACGGGAGAATTTGCAACATAGAACTCATCATCGTAATAGGTGCTGTGAACAGGGTCTGTCTTTTCGGGAGCTTCATATGTATTTTCGAATTCTACGAGATAATATGCACTGCGGATGTCCTTGGAGTTTACAATCTCCTCAGCAATAACTGTACCGTCTGCTTCTACCTCGAGTCTCTGACAAAGAGGATTAGTACATTCACGGACTCTTTTGTAGCCACCGTTTACCGTATCCTCTACATAGCAAACCTTGTAATTATGACCTGTCTTTTCTGTAACCTCATCTTCGTAAGGTGCGCCTACAACGATTTCTTTACATTCTGTACAGTAAGCCATTATGCTGTAACCGTCCTGGGTACAGGTAGGAGCATAAATGATTTTCTCCACAAATTCAGAGCTGTGTGCGCCGCCGTTTGCACCGGGACAGGTACTGTCCTCAGCTGCTGCAGGCATAACCAAAGCAAGCATCATCATAACTGTAACGACAGCAAGAAGGATGAACTGCTTTTTAAAAGTTTTTTTCATAATAGTACCTCCTTTGATTTTTGTACATTATCATATACAAAGATGCAATATCAGATGCGGTTTTCACCTGTAAAGACACCGCACCTATTATAATACAACTATATATTTTTTTTCATAAAAAGTCAAGAAATAATATAAATATTAATTTTCACAAAACATTTATTTAATCTTTCAGTCAACGTTCTGTATAGCCTTGACAAAGAAGCTTCCGTCTGTATTTTTACCGAGGGTAATTTTCATATATTTCCCCGGCTCAGGCGGAACCATATTTCCGTCACTGTCCTGTACCCAGTCAGCAGAGGCAAGATATCCCACGGTAAGAACTACTGAGTTATCCTTTTCATCTGCTTGTGTCACATCGGGAAGATAGATAGGCATAATACCCGTGATAGGAATAATGTAGCACTGCTTCTTTTTGCTGTATTTGAATGTAACACCGTCACCGCCGTCAACGGTACTGTGGCCGAGAGTCACCTCACTGCCGAAAAGCGAAAGAAATTCATCCTCCACCTCCTTCTGAGGTATAAGCATACCGTCATCGGTATATTCGTATTTTTCCGGATCTGCACCCGTGTCAATAACGGACCATATCGCTATAGACAGAAGCTGCTGAAGATCCGCCTTGGTTATATCATCGAAGGTATCGGGATCATTCATTATAACGGGAGAAATGAAATCCTCATAAACCTGCAGCTGTTCCTGCTTTGATTTATTGGCTGTGCTGTGGATTTTGTCGGAAACGAAATCGATCACACTAATGAAACCGATAACCGTAAGAATAACCACTGTAAGACCTACGATAAAATTAAGGGGCGATTTTTTCTTAGCATGTTCCATTTTATCACCTCATCTGTCCGGTACCGCTGATGATATATTTCTGTGAGGTAAGCTCGGGAAGACCTAAAGGCCCTCTTGCGTGGAGCTTCTGGGTGGAAATTCCGATTTCTGCACCGAAACCGAATTCTCCTCCGTCAGTAAATCTGGTAGATGCGTTCACATAAACTGCAGCCGCATCCACAGAAGCAGTGAAAAGATTAGCAGCACCGTAATTTTCCGTAATGATGCATTCACTGTGACCGCTGGAATATTTCATAATGTGGTCGATAGCTTCATCTATATCCTCTGCTACCTTAACACTGATTTCATAGCCTAAATACTCTTTTCCGAAATCCTCATCTGTGGCTTCAAGACTGTCGGGAAGGATTTCACAGCATTTTCCGTCTCCGTGGAAAACAACATCCTTTTCCTTAAGCCTTGCGTGAATCATCGGAAGCACCTTCTCAGCCACAGCCTTATGAATTACGAGACTTTCACAGGCGTTACACACGGAAGGTCTGGAGGTTTTCGCATTGTAGATAATATCCGTCGCCATCTGAAGGTCGGCATCCTTATCCACATAAATGTGACAGTTGCCCGTACCTGTTTCGATTACGGGAACGCTCGAATTTTCCACACAAGCTCTTATGAGACCTGCTCCGCCACGGGGAATAAGTACATCCACATAATCATTCATTTTCATAAGAGCTGTAGCAGAGTCTCTCGATGTGTCTTCAACGAGCTGAATACAGTCTTCGGGGAAATCAGCCTTTGCGAGAGCCTTTCTCATTACATCAGCCATAGCCTTATTGGAGTTTATGGCTTCCTTTCCGCCTCTGAGAATAACCGTATTACCCGATTTGAGACAGAGAGCTGCCGCATCTACGGTAACATTAGGTCTTGCCTCGAAAATTACGGCAATAACACCGAGAGGCACACTGACCTTTTCTATCTTGAGTCCGTTAGGTCTTACTCCTCCGCTGATAACCTTTCCGCAAGGATCATCGAGAGAAATAATCTGTCTGACAGCATCACTGATGCCCTTGATTCTGTCGGCGGTAAGACTTAATCGGTCAATAAGTGACTCGCTCATTCCCTTTTCTTTTCCGTTTTTAACATCGAGAGCATTCTGCGAAAGTATGTAATCGCAGTTCGCTGTAAGCTCATCAGCGATAAAGCCGAGAGCTGTATTTTTCTGTGAAGAAGAAGCTGTCATAAGAAAGCGTTCTGCTTTTTTTGCTTTTATACCGATTTGTGTAAGCATAGGACTTTCTCCTTTATTTCTTAACTATCTCATAAATAACACTGTCACCGGGCTGAAGTGTTACAAGAAGCTTTCCGTTACAGGTATCCTGCTTTCTTCCCGTGAAAAGATTTTCTGCTACTGCATCGGCAGAAACCTCTACCGTCTTAGTCTTAACGAGCACCTTACTGTAATTGAACACTGCCACATACTGTCTGTCACCGTCAGTGAGAGTAAACACTTCTGATGCATAGGGACATTTTTCGTCTAAAACACCTTCAAAAGGTCTGCCGATTTTAAGCACATCAATAAGCCTTCCGTTACTTAAAAGACTTTCATATCTTTCGAATGCCTTGTCAGTGTTTTTAACGGGAGAAACAAAGTTATCACCTGTAAGAAAACTGCCGCCCGTTACGATACCCGAAAGCACTCTGCTTCTCGCTTCTCTTTCGTTGGCTTTACCGTCCTTTCCCCATACCACTATGTGGTCAGGGTCGAGCCAGTCATAAAGCTCGCTCTGCCAGAAGCCGTAAGTCAGAGAATTTAACATATATTCAGTTTCGTTTATTTTATAGTATGTGTCACAGCAGAGACGACGTCCGTTAGCATAGTTGTAAGGGAAGATCGGTGCCATTGAAAGATTGATAAATACATCGTCACCGACGATTTCGTTTATCTTGTTCATAGCGAAATTATACGCCTGTATACCCGTCTGTATACTTTCGTCGTAGTGCTGTCCCTCGAGAGATCCGTGAACGAGGAAGTCAAGCTTTATGTACTTGAAGCCACAGCTCATAAGTCTTTCAAGCTGATTTTTAAAATGAATATATGTAGCGGGATGAGTAACATCGAGAGGATAACATCCGTCAATGTCATTTCCGTAATAGGTTCCGTCAGCCTTTCTGAGTCGGATATCATTATAGGAATATCCTGTACCTGCCACGTAGTTAACCTGCATACCGTATTCATCCCACCAGGAAACAAATGGAGAAGAATATATACCTGCAACCTGTCCGTTTTCCTCACAGTGCTTTACGAAGGAACGCAGCTCATCGTCGCTCATATTATCCCAGTAGGAGTCAAGATTTACATAAACTACATTGTTTTCATCCTTCCAGGTGTCCTGAAAGTTTTCCTTTATGTAATCAGAGGTTGCAACTGCGCTTTCATAACTGATTTTATCCTGAATTGAGCCCCAGCTGTTCCATCCGATGGGATTATAATCAGTAACACTCTTACGCTTAGGAGTAAAGGTGGTGTTTACTCTGGCATACTCGTTCATACCATCTTTCCAGTTATCATAAAAACCGAGGAAGAAAGTGGCTGATGCCACACTTTCACCTTTTACTGTTCCGTGAGGAGACTGATCACGGGTTAAAGCTGTATTTGCACCCGAATATACATAAAGCTCATTTACGGTGTCGGCTTTATTTTTGTATTCTACAGCTGATTTCCATATATCGTGATTTACAGAACCTATAACAAAACCGCTGCCTTTATCGGGAGTGAAGAATGCGCCTACCTCGTGACTGAGAGCGCTTTCCATCATTGTGGCTGTTTCGAACTCAGCCCAGTTATCATTATCAAAGGGAACCTTAAGGAAGTTGGTAAAACGGGGACTTGCATTCTGAAACTTCCCGTTTCTTACTACTATAGGCGCTATATAATTGGTAGCGACCTCTCCTTCCGTAGCTGAAAGCTCAACATTAACAAGAAAATAAGATGTATTTTCGTAAAAAGTAAAGTTCTGTTTCATGGCAGGAAGACTTTCATCTGTAAGAGTGGCAGTAACCCTTGTCCCTGCTCCTCTTTCATCGGATATATCTCCTGTTACGAGAGTAAAGTTATCATAATCTGCCGAGGAAACAGTTTCATCATCTGATTTGAATTCACTTACGGCATCAGCGAATACTGTATTGCCTTTAAAAGCTACGGAAAATCTGCCATCCTTATAAGAAAGTGCATAAGAATCTGTGGAAGCCACTGTTTCTTCTGCCTTGATGTCCTCCAGAACTACCAGTTCTGGTACTGTCTCAGGTATAAAACCCAATGCAGTTATAAGCGAAAATATAAACGCCAGAATCTTACCTAAAAAGTCCATCTTCATTCTCCTTTGCCTTATATTTTTTCGGCTATGCTTTATGCAGTAAAAAGTGTGCCTGTATTATGTCCGTCGATAAGCTTGTATATATCCTGAGGCTGAGTTCCGTTCATCACTACCGTAGGAATTCCTGCTGCGGTGGCTATTTCGGCAGCGTGAATTTTCGTTATCATTCCGCCCGTACCTCTGTTTGTTCCTGCTCCGCCGCAGAGAGCTTTTATTTCATCGGTTATCTCTCTGACTACAGGAATGAGCTGTGCATCGGGATTTTCGTTGGGATTGTCGTCAAAGAGTCCGTCAATATCCGAAAGGATGATAAGTCCCTGTGCCTTTATAAGTCTTGCCACGATGGCGGAAAGGCTGTCATTATCACCGTAAACGATTTCCTCTGTAGCTACGGAGTCATTTTCATTTACGATGGGAACTGCGCCGTACTCGAAAAGCTTTTCGAAGGTATTTTCGAGATTTTCTCTTCTTTTGTCGTTTTCGATGTCGCTTTTGGTAATGAGAAGCTGACCTGTTTTTACACCGTTTTCACCGAAAAATTTGTCGTACATAAACATCAGCTCACACTGACCTACAGTAGCTGCCGCCTGTCTGCCGGGGATATCCTTCGGTCTTTCGGAAAGGCCGAGCTTACCCACACCTATACCGATGGCTCCTGATGTAACGAGCACCACATCGATGCCTGAATTATGCAAGTCAGCAAGAACAGAACAAAGTTTAACCATTCTTCTTATATTGATTTTTCCTGTTTCGTATGTAAGGGTCGAGGTACCCACCTTGACCACTAATCTTTTCGCTTTAGAGATAGGATTCATTTTTATTCCTTCTTTATATAAATTCCGATATTATTTTTTCATACTTTTCCTTTTCAGAAACCTTGCCCACAGCAGTAAAGCTCATTTCCCCGATATTGAAATACTCTTTTGCCACTCTCTTTACATCTTCGGCAGTTACACTTCTTACAGCCTCGATAATCTCATCATCGGTTATCTCTTTCCCGAGAAGAAGCATATTGTAGCCTGTAGCTGAAAATCTGGACTGAGGCTGTTCCCTGGACATTATGAAACTCGAAGCAAGCTTTTCTTTGGCTATGGTTACCTGTCTTTCAGTAAGGGATTTTTCGAGTTCTGAAATGATTTTCAGACTTTCTCTTATGGCCTTTTCCTCCGAGGAGGGTGCCAGGCTCATAGAAATTTCTATAGTTCCGCCCCCTGCAAATCTCACGAGAAATGACTCTATACCGTAAACGAGACCTAATTCCTCTCTTATTCTTCTTCCGAGCATGGATGAAGGACCGAGCCCTAAAATGAAGGAACATATCTGAAGAGGATAAAGATCCTTATGCTCGACGGGAATACCCTTGAAGGACATCAGAATATGTGTCTGCTCCACATCCTTTGTAAGAGTTCTTACGGCAGGAGTAAAGGGTTCTTTTTCTGTTTTTATGGGATTGGATGTATTTTTATCCTCACCGAAATATTCTCTGATTTTTTCTTCGATTTCCTCTTCCTTAAAATTACCGCTGACACCGATTACTGTCCTCTCAGGAACATAATAGGTGTTCATATAGGAAAGGAAATCCTCTTTTTTCATACCGGAAACAGTTTCTTTGGTTCCCAGTATTTCGTAAGCAAGACCGCTGCCCTCATAAATACCCTTTTCAGCCACGTCGAAGCATTTCTCCGAAGGATCATCCTCACACATAGCTATTTCCTCGAGGATAACGCCCTTCTCTGTTTCGATGTCATTTTCATCGAGACGGGGATTTTTAAAAAGGTCGAAAAGCAGATCCGCTGCCTTCATAAACTGATAATCAAGCGCTTTTACATAATAATAGGTGTACTCTTTAGTTGTATAAGCATTATAGGAGGCACCTATTTCATCCATACCTTCGGCTATTTCAAAGCCTGTGCGTTTTTTACTGCCTTTAAAAAGGATATGCTCAATGAAATGAGATATGCCGTTGTTGCGGTCATTTTCATTTTCCGAGCCGCCGGCAACCCATATACCCACAGTAGCCGATCGGCTGTCGGGTCTGTAATCATAAAAAACTCTCAGACCGTTTTCGTAAGTTTTTATTTTCATCGAACTCCCCCTTTCCTTAAAGTATGGCTGTATTTTCTCTTATTTAAACGGAGAACTGTGAATTATAAAGCTCGGCATAAAAGCCGTCCTTCTTAAGAAGCTCACTGTGCTTACCTGTTTCGATTATTCTGCCCTCATTCATTACGATAATGACATCAGCCTCTCTGATGGTGGAAAGTCTGTGAGCAATAACAAAATTGGTTCTGCCCTTCATAAGGTTAGTCATAGCCTTCTGAATCTGCACTTCTGTTCTCGTATCCACGGAAGAAGTAGCTTCGTCGAGAATAAGAATGTCGGGAGAGGCAAGAATAGCACGTGCGATGGTAATAAGCTGTCTCTGTCCTACGGAAATGTTTGAGCCTTCCTCTTCGAGCACGGTATCATAACCGTCAGAGAGAGTAAGGGCGAATTTGTCTACCTTCGCCGCCTTTACCGCATCGAGGAATTCCTCTTCCGTAGCCTCAGGCTTACCGTACATTATGTTATCTCTTATAGACCCTTTGAAAAGCCATGTATCCTGAAGCACCATACCGAGAATTTTTCTCAGATCGTTTCTCTTCAGGTCTTTTATATTGATACCGTCGAGAAGAATTTCACCGCTCTGTATCTCGTAAAATCTCATAAGAAGATTTACGATAGTAGTTTTACCTGCACCCGTAGGACCTACGATAGCCACGAGCTGTCCCTTTTCTACCTGAAGATTGAAGCTCTCGATAAGAGGCTTTTCGGGAAGATAGGAGAAGCATACATCCTTGAAGGTGATGGATGAGCCTGTTTCTATCTCTGCGGGATTTTCACTGTCGGGAACTATTTCTTCAGCCTCTAAAACATCGAACACACGCTCTGCACTGGCAAGAGATGACTGAAGGTTATTTGAAATATTACTCAGGTCAACGATGGGCTGCATAACCATTTTCGAATATGCTATAAAAACGGTGATTGCGCCTACGCTCTGCCCGCCCTTTACGATGAGATAACCGCCGATAACACAGATGATTACATATCCTGCATTATTTGCGAAATTAATCAGCGGGCCGAGAATACCCGAAAGGAACTGTGCCTTACGGCTGGTGTTATAAAGCTCTTCGTTGATAATGTCGAATTCTTCGATAGCCTTTTTTTCGTGACCGAAGGCCTTTACTATCTTGTGTCCCGTAAACATCTCTTCGATGTGACCGTTTACGTCACCTGTAACCTTCCACTGCTTTCTGAAATATACCTTGGAGAAATTAAGAATAATGAGTGCAATTACTATGCAGACGGGGAAGGGAGAAAGAGATCCGAGAGAAAGAGAAAAGCTTATTTTTATCATTATGGCGAGTATACCCACGAAGGTGACAACAGAAGTGATAATCTGCAGAATGCTGTTCTGCAGGGTGTTATTCATATTATCCACGTCGTTAATCATACGGCTTAAGATATCGCCCTTGTTATGATTATCGAAATAGGCCAGAGGCAATTTCGAGAGCTTGCGGTTAAGCTTGTAACGGATGTCAGTGATAAGCTTCTGAACAACTCCTGCCATAATGTAATGCTGAACAAAGCCGAAAAGAGAGCTTAAAGAATAGATTACGATTATGGTAATGAGGATGCTGTAAATAGGTGAAAAATCCATACTGCCCGTAGCGAGCTTATTTTTAATCTGTGCATCGAGAACATCGATAATGTCACCGAGATATTCAGGACCTAAAATGCTCAGATACGCACTTGCACCGGCACAGACAGCCGTAACTATGAGGGCAAGTTCTTTTCCTTTAAGGAATTTAAGAAGCTTTTTCGCTGTCTGAAGCAAATTCTTCGGTTTTTCTTTTTCTGTTTTTGTCTGCTCTCTGTAGGCGGCATATTTGTCGCCCGAATATGTAGTCACTTCTTTTTTGGAGGAAATCTGTTTTTCGTTCATTATTCATCCTCCTTTTCTATCTGAGAATCATAAATTTCACGGTAAAGTCTGCAGTTTTCCATAAGCTCCTTATGTGTACCCATACCGCATATCTTGCCTCGGTCCAGAACTACGATGCGGTCTGCATCGATGATAGTGCCCACTCTCTGTGCCACGATAATAACCGTAGCAGAAAGGTTTTCCTTAATAGCCTTACGGAGTCGGGCATCCGTAGAAAAATCGAGAGCAGAAAAGCTGTCGTCAAAGATGTAAACCTCAGCATCTCTGGTGAGCGCTCTGGCGATAGAAAGACGCTGCTTCTGTCCGCCTGAAAGATTAGTACCGTTCTGACTTACGAAGGTGTTTATTCCCTCGGGAAGCTTGTCCACGAACTCACTGCTCTGTGAAACATCGAGAGCGAGTCTGATTCTTTCCTCTGTGGCGTTTTCATCACCGTAGCGGAGATTTTCTTCCACACTTCCGCTGAAAAGACAGGCTTTCTGGGGGATAAATCCTATTCTGGAGCGAAGATCCTCCTGGCTGAGCTTTCTGACATCTGTTCCGTCGAAGAGAATCTCGCCTTCGGTTACGTCGTAGAAACGGGGAATCATATTCACAAGTGTACTCTTGCCGCTTCCCGTACCGCCAATAATGGCCGTAACCTTACCTGCTTCAGCTGTGAAGGAAATATCGGAAAGCACCTTTTCCTCTGCATCGGCATAACCGAAAGAAACATTACGGAATTCTACAGTACCCTTTTTATTTTTATCGGCCTTTTCTGCCTTTTCGGGATCTGTGATTACGGGGACGATGTCAAGGATTTCCGTAATTCTGTTAGCGGAAATTCTGGCGCGGGGAATGATAACAAACATCGCCGCCACCATAGTGATAGAGGAAATTATCATTATCATATAAATAACGAATGCCTGTAAGTCACCTATAGCTGTGGAAAGCTTCACAGCATCGAGAATAGGATCCATTTTATCGTAATTTCTCGCCGCAATAAGAATGAGTGTATCCAGAGCGAGAATGATTATAACGATACATATAGGAATAAGTACAGACATAAACCGCTGGAATTTAAGAGTGAGACCTGAAAGTTCTTCGTTTGTACCGTCGAACTTTTCATCCTCGGTTTCCATTCTGCCGAAAGCTCTGATAACTCTGATACCGTTGATTTTCTCTCGCATAAAGCTGTTCACGTTATCAATAAGCTTCTGTCTCTTTCTGAAAATAGGTATTGCGGTTTTTATAACCACCAGTGCAATTACGGCGATAATGGGGATTATGGCAAATATAATCGTAGCCAGCTTCGCATTAAGGAAAAATGCCATAACCACACCGCCCACGAGCATAATGGGAACAGAAATAATCATGCGCAGACAGGTAAGAATAAAGTCCTGTATAACCTTTACGTCATTTGTACAGCGTGTTATGAGAGACGGCGTTCCTATTCTGTCAATATCCGTCTGTGAAAGAGACTCCACCTTAAGGAAAAGCTCTCTTCTGAGAATCTTACCGTAGGCGGCAGAGGTCTTACTGGAAAAATAGCTGTTAATAACGGAAACTCCTACGCCGAAGGCAGAAACGCACATCATTACTATTCCTATCTTCACGATATAAGGAATATCTCCGTTAGCGATACCGTTATTGATTATCTGTGACATAAGAAGCGGCAGAGAAAGTGAGCTTACCTGTGAAAGTACTACGAAAATCATCGCCGCCATAGCTGATTTTTTTATCTGTTTCAGGTATTTAAAAAGTCGTATCAAGGTCAGTTTACCTCCGATAATATTTTTCTTTAAGTTTTAAAAAAAGCAAAATTGCATATAATTAGACAATTATAATTGATTATAGCAAACCATTATGAATAAAGTGTAAACTGAGCATAGTATTTGATTATCTGAAGCATATTTTATTGCTTTCGGATCAAATTCGTGCTACAATTTAAAAAAACTTTCAAAAGGTGAAAATATGAAAACGCATAAAGAAATATCTCCCCGCTCCTATTATCCCTCAGATGGCTTTACAGGCAAATACCAGAGGCTGATAAAGGACAAGGTTATCCCATATCAGTACAGAGTGCTGAACGATATGAACGAGAACACAGAAAAGAGTCACGTGGTAAAGAATTTTATAAATGCCGCAAAAGCTCTCAGAGGTGAGGATACGGAAGACGGCTTTTACGGCATGGTTTTTCAGGACAGCGATGCAGCCAAATGGCTTGAAGCTGTAGCTTATTCTCTCGCTCTTTTCCCCGATGAAGAAACAGAAAAAACTGCCGATGAGCTTATAGACATTATCGCCTCAGCTCAGGATAAAGACGGCTATCTGAACACCTACTATACCATAAAGGATAAGGATAAGCGCTGGACAAATATCCTCGAAGGACACGAGCTTTACTGCAGCGGACATTTCATCGAAGCTGCCGTCGCATATTATGAAGTTACAGGTAAGGATACACTTCTTAATGTGATGAAGAAAAATGCCGACCATATCTACGAGATTTTCATCGGCGGCGGTCATAAAGGTTACCCCGGTCACCCCGAAATAGAGCTCGCCCTTCTGCGCCTTTACGAAGCCACCGGGGACGAAAAATATCTTACTCTCGCAAAGCATTTCATAGACATCCGTGGCATAGACCCTCACTACTACGAAAAAGAAAGACAGAGCCGTGACTGGACTGTATGGAACGGTGACGGACGAAATCACTACTATCAGCAGAGCTATGCTCCCGTAAGAGAACAGAAGAATGCTGACGGTCATTCGGTACGTGCAGTCTATCTTTACACTGCTATGGCTGATCTGTCCGCAAGAACAGACGATTCAGAGCTTTACGAAGCCTGTAAGAATCTCTGGAACAGCATCGTAAGAAAAAGAATGTATGTAACCGGAGCCATAGGCTCTACCGTACACGGAGAGGCCTTCACTGTAGACTACGATCTGCCCTCAGACACTGTTTACGGAGAAACCTGTGCATCCATCGGTCTTATGTTCTTTGCCCGACAGATGCTTCAGAACGAGGTAAAGGGCGAATATGCCGATGTAATGGAAAGAGCATTTTTCAATACTGTACTTGCAGGTATGGAAATTACAGGTGAACGCTTTTTTTATGTAAACCCTCTCGAAATCATCCCCGGCATTTCCGAAAAAGCCTGCACACATCACCACACTCTTATACAGAGACCGAAATGGTACACCTGCGCCTGCTGTCCTCCTAACGTGGCAAGACTTATCTCCTCCCTCGGCACCTATGCCTACGGCGAAAAGGACGAAACCTGCTATTGCCACCTTTTCTGCGACGGTAAAGTCAGATTCACTAACGGAATAAATCTCACCTGCGAAACAGACTATCCCTATGATTTTACGGTTAAATATACCGTTTCCGGTGAAGGCAGACTTGCCGTAAGAATTCCACAGTGGAGTAAAGCATACTCACTTAAAATCAACTCAAAGGAAGCCTCTGCAGAAGAAAAGAACGACTATATTTATTTCTCCGTAAAGGATAAAGACGAAGTTCTTCTCTGCCTCGACGGCACACCGAAATTTATCTATGCCGACAGAAAGGTTCCTGACCTTACAGGTATGACTGCCATTATGCGAGGACCTCTCGTTTACTGCTTCGAAGGCATCGATAACGGAGGAGATATACTTTCACTCTCTCTTAAGAGAAACGCTCTCATAAAAGAAAAAGCCATAACCGATGCCACTTTAGGCGAAACGGTTATACTTGAAATCGAAGGATATAAAGCTGAATGCGAGGACTCTCTCTACAGCGAAAATGAGCCTGTTTACACACCATGTACCTTAAAGGCTATCCCCTATTATCTTTGGGGTAACAGAGGTGAAAATCAGATGAGAGTGTGGATGAACCTTATTTAATTCGGAATGCGAAATTCGAAATGCGGAATTGCGAAAAAACTATTCGTAACGGTTAACGATATTCCGCCAGATAAACACCATATTGAAAATCCCACAGAGAGAAGAAAACTCCGTGGGATTTTTTTACACATTATATATTTCAGGCTCCGTAAATGAAAAACTATGCTTTTTGCACCATTTTTTTATAAGCATTACTACATGAATGCATTCAAAATCTTCAAACGGATAAGCACCGTCAATATGTTCAAAATACCAAAGTATATCCGTTACTCTGTTGCCTGTCTGATAAAAACTTCTGAAATTCTTTTTATGTTCTTCCATACCCGGCTGATTCAGATACAAGTCGATAACCTCATTAGCGACCTTATTGCTGTTTATAAAATCAATAACATTTTGATTTTTTCGGACGGATTCTTTCATTTCGACAAACTCTTCTTTTTCCGTGTCAAAACCGCAAACAGGAGTATCTGAAAAAGTACGTTTTGAAGAAATATACCAATCCATCGCTGTGTCAATGTCTATTTTTATATCGCACATAATATTCACCTCTTAAATCTGACAGCGAACACTATCTCTAAGGCTTATATTGAAGTTGTTATTCAGCGGTCACGGTATGCCATAACCCTACCGATATATCCTGATAACTCGGCGGTGTATCATTGGCTATTTTCAAAATCTTCCCTGAGATTTCGCATTCCGAATTCCGAATTCCGCATTATCAGAATACACTGTAAAACAGCCATTTTACCAAGGCTAAGAGTCTTTCAACAACAGTATAAGCATCGCTGTTTGCGATAACTCTGTTATTAAATGCCTTGTCGTCTGTGGTGTAATAATCTCTGAAGAAAATCACATCTGTTTCGTAAGTAGAAAGATCATTTTCATTGAGAGTTATAATTCTCGCACCACGGTTATCGTCTCCGTAGGAACCGAAACCTACTGTGGGAGTTTGGATAATATCCACGCCCTCATAGGGAATTACGAAGCTGTTTTTATGGTCGTGACCCACTGCGATGCCGAGAACATTACCGTTTTCTATCATCGACTGTACCTGACCGTTAGAGTATTCGGGAGGACAGGGAGTTTCACTTAAGAAAGCATCCTCACCTCTGTACTCTTCGGGAAGAGTGTAAACCGAGTTTTTCTTTACTATAGAATACTCCTTTACATAATCATCTGTGGTACTGATGATTTCACCCTTATCGTCTGCTTCACCTGTTTTAAGGAGGACATCCCAAATTTCGGGAATAATAATATGCTGAAAGGCAAGAGAAGGAACGGGACTTCCGCCGTTTTTCTCAGCAAGAGCTTTTTCTGTTTTTTCGTACCATTCTATCTGGTCCTTCTGTACACAGCCGTACCCTCCGAGATCGTTTTCATTATTGTATTCCTGAGAGTCAATCATCCAGAGGTTAAAGACTGTCTTGCTGTCGTCCTTGCTCGACATAATGGGAATATTATATGTACCGCAGCCTGACAGAGCCTTCGCTTCTTCTGTTTCTGCACCGATAAAGCATAAATATTCCTGATAAATCGCAAATTGCTCGTCCTTATTGCATTTATTCTCAGCATCATGATTACCGAAAACTGCAGCAACCTTCACGCCTCTTTCCTCAAAAATCTCCATAACATTTTTGATAAGATTCTTATTTCCCATTTTAGAAAGAGCTTTATTGGGTCCGATATTGTCGCCTGTAAGCACAACCAGGTCAGGCTGTGTCTTGTCTAAAAGATCCTCGATGAATTTTTTAGTAAGCGGACGCAGATACAGGCCATCCTGTATATCTGCCAGCTGTAAAATCTTAAATGTACCGTCTTCTCTGAACTGAAGCTGATGTCCATTATCAGAAACAGCGCTACTTATTAAAGTAACGCTGCCTAACATCATAACCAGAGCCAGAAGAAGAGATGACAGCTTTTTCATATCATTTTCTCCTGTCTTGTATTTTTAATCTTATTTCTGTTTTGAATATTTAACTCTGTAAACAAAGTTCATGATAACAGAGTCGAGCTTGCCGATAGCTTTTGTACCGCCGAAGAGCTCGCTTGCAAGATATGTTTTGCAGTTCTTTTCCATAACCATTTCGGTTGCGCCTGCTTCGTCCTTATTGGGGCCGCAACAAACTGCACCGTTATTCTTAAGAAGAACGGCATTTCTGCTCTTACCGCCTAAAGCCTTGGCTACCTTTTTGGAGGATTTGAGTGTGTCACCTGCATCGAACTCAGCACACTTGACAGTAACACCTACGATCTGTGCGAAGTCATCAAGGAAGGGCTTTACAGTTGCGCCGATTTTAGATGCGGCAGTGATAGCTTCCTTCTCTGAATGAATGATAGCACCGATATCCTCACGGCTGTTATAGATAGCCTTATGAAGATCTGCTTCTGAAGGATACTTGTCACCCTTGATAAGCTCGTCACATTTGGGGCAGAGACCTACTACAGAAACGGTATTGCCTTCCTTATCGGAAAGAATGAGAGCATCGTCTACTCTGATACTGTCATAAGCAGTGAGCTTTTCTTTGGGAAGCTCAGCCTTAGCCTTGGTTTCTACGATATAATTATAAACATCGGCGAAGCCTTCGGTTACCTTGCTTGTAACGTCAGTGTATTTCTTAGCTACGAAATCTGCGCAAACCTTTTCAACCTCATTAGCTACCTTGAAAGCATCGTCATAGTCTGTACCAAGACAAACTGCACCGTGATGCTTCATAATAACAGCCTTTGAAGAAGAACGTTCGAGAGCACCTACCACGCCTTTACGAAGCTTTCCTGTGCCGGGAAGACCGTAGGAAGCTACGGGAATATTATCACCGATAAGCTCCTTGCTGTAGCCTTCGATGTTATTGATGTCACAGCCGAGAGCAGACACTACGGAAGCGTTTGCCTGATGGGTGTGAATTACGAAGTTAATGTCGGGACGATGGAGATAGCACTGTGCGTGGATACCCTTTTCGCTTGAAGGCTTGATGTCGCCTTCATAGGAAAGATCTTCCATCTGAACGAGAACGATATCGTCGGGAGTAAGGCTCTCATATGCCTTACCACTGGGAGTGATAACGAACTGCTTGTCGTCGATACGGCAGCTTACATTACCCCATGTGCGGGCAATCAGACCTGTAGAAACAAGCTGTTTACCTGCTTCGACAACTATTTCTTTTGCTTTTAAGATGTCCATTATAAGTACCTCTTTACATTTAGTGAGATAAGGGCAGACATAAGCCTGCCCTTTTTATACAGTTTAATTATTCGCCTACACAAGCGATGTTTGAGAGAACCTTGTCGAAACGAACAAGAGCATCGTCAATCATTTCTTCTGTGTATGCAGCTGATGTGTAAAGTCTGGAACCTGCGAGAGTTACGAGACCTTCAGCCATGTAAGCAGCAGCCATATGAGTCATTGCAGTCTTACGTGCGCTGGTTTCTTTAAGTACGGTGGGGATGCCCCAGGGCTTAGACCAGTCGATTGAGAAGTGCATTGTACCAACAGTTTCAAGATGACATACTGAACCCTGGTTGAATGCTACGAAGGGAAGGTTGTACTTGTCGATAATCTGGTTGAGACCTGCGGTGATTCTGTCACCCATAATACCGGCCTTCTGGCAAGCATTCTGCTTGTCGATTTCTTCAAGTGTATAGTAACCTGCTACGCAGGAAAGAGGAGTAGCAGCCATAGTACCGCCGCAGAATGCCTTCTTGATCTTCATACCGCTGGCATCAAGACCTGCACCCATGTACTGCATGTACTGCTTCTTACCGCCGATACCGCCTGCACCGGGATAACCGCCGGCGATAACTTTACCGAAGATAGTGAGGTCGGGTTCTACACCGTAGTAGCCCTGAGCACCTGACATACCGATACGGAAGCCTGTAACAACCTCATCGAAGATAAGAAGTGCGCCATACTTACGGCAAAGTCTTTCAACGCCCTTGTTGAAGTCTTTGTCGAGAGGACGTGTGCCGCTTTCAGGACCGATGGGCTCGATGAATACAGCTGCAGTACCGCCGCAAAGCTGATTTCTGCGAAGCTTTCTTTCGAGGTCATTGAGGTCACCGGGGAAGAATTCCTGTGTATCTCTCATAAGACGGATGGGAACACCGCTTGCCTGAGTGAACTTAGAACCGGGAACACGGATACCGTAACCGAGCTGATCGGACCAGCCGTGGTATGCGCCACCCATTTTAAGGATGTACTTTTTCTTAGTAGCAAGTCTTGCAACACGGCAGGCTACCATACAAGCCTCTGTACCTGAACCGAGCATACGGAACATATCTACTGTAGGCATAGAGTCTGCAATTTTCTTTGCAAGCTTGTATTCGAATTCGTGGAAAAGACCTGTGGAGGGACCGCAGGTATTAAGAAGATCGATAACCTGATCACGTACAATCTTCGGGTTGGAGCCTAAAACTGTGGGGCCGCCTGCCTGAAGGAAGTCGTAGTATTCGTTGCCGTCGATATCGTAAAGCTTTGCACCGTCAGCCTTTGTGAAAACGAGGGGGAACGGATAGTTGAAAGCAAGGTTATGCTGAACGCCGCCGGGAATGATTTCTCTTGCTTCGGAAATCATAGCCTTTGACTTCTGGCACTTTGCTTCGAAGTAGTTTTCTTCATAAGCCTTGAGTACTTCAGGCTTGATTGAGTGAATGGGCTGAGCAATAAGCTTGTCGAGTTTTTCGCAAACAGCTTTTGCATCGGGATAGTTGGAAATTGCAAATCTTGTGTCCATCTTAACATCTCCTATGTATAAAATTATTCAAGGTGAGTCGTCGCTCACTTAGTTTCCCTAATATTATACAATATTTTGAAGAAACTGTCAACTGTATTATGTACCCAAATAAATTTTCTATTTTTGTATAATTTGAAAAAATGAATTTAATGCTTTGTTAATCATCGGGAAATTTTGTGTTTTTTGTGCGCAATTGTTTCTAAATATTAACATTTTTAAAGTTTTGGTTTACTTAATTGACAAATTGGAATAAGTTTGTTATCATAATATTACACAAATTGGGTAAGGAGGTGTAATAAATGGCCGCAGTTGAAAATGTACTTGAAACCATCAAAGGCATACTCGCAGCTTTCAAAAAATTCTTCGAGGATATCATCAAAATGTTCAGTGAAGATGATGCAGATGCAACTGTATAAGTTAAAAGCTTAATTTAAGGACCTGTCTACGGACGGTCCTTTTTTGTTTTAAAAAAAGAGACTGCACTTCCGAAGAAATGCAGTCTTTCTGTTTAAATAAGCATTATGCCTTTTTAGCTGTTACCTTTTTGATAACGAAGAGAGTAGCAACCATCAGTACAGCACCGATGGGAAGAGCCACATACCACTGAGGAACGAAGCCTGCGATAACATAAGTTACGAAGGATACGCCTGCTACGGTAAGAGCATAGGGAAGCTGTGTGGAAACGTGGTTGAGATGGTCGCACTGACCGCCGGCGGAAGCCATAATGGTGGTGTCGGAGATGGGTGAGCAGTGGTCACCGCATACAGCACCTGCCATACATGCGGAAATAGAAACGATCATAAGAGGATTACCTGCATCAAATACGCTGAGTACGATGGGGATAAGTATACCGAAGGTACCCCATGATGTACCTGTAGCGAAGGAAAGGCCTACAGCGATTACGAAGATGATGGCGGGAAGAAGTGCCTGGAGAGCACCTGCACTGCCTTCTACGAGCTGTGAAATGTAAATCTTGGCGCCGAGAGAATCTGTCATAGCCTTAAGAGTCCATGCACAGGTAAGAATAAGAATAGCGGGAACCATCGCCTTGAAGCCTTCGGGAAGAGATGCCATAGCATCCTTGAAGGAAATAACTCTTCTGATGAGAAGATAAGCAATTGCAAATACGATAGCTACTGCAGAGCCAAGAACGAGACCTACGGAAGCATCAGAGTTTGAGAAAGCTTCGATGAAGCCTGTGCCCTCGAAGAAACCGCCTGAGTAAATCATACCGATAACGCAGCAGATGATAAGTACTACTACAGGAAGAACAAGGTCGAGAACCTTACCCTTGGGATTAGCAGCTGTTTCGTCACCTTCAACCTTTGTACCGCTTGTGAAAAGGTCACCCTTTTCCATAGCGTTTTTCTCGTGAAGCTTCATAGGACCGAAATCAAACTTTGCAACAGCAATAACTACCATCATAATAATAGTGAAGATAGCATAGAAGTTGTAGGGAATAGCCTGTACGAAAAGACTCATACCGCTATCTGCACCTGCACCTCTTGCGAAGCCTGCAACTGCTGCTGCCCATGATGAAATGGGAGCGATGATACAGATGGGAGCAGCTGTAGCATCGATAACATAAGCGAGCTTTGCACGGGAAATCTTCTGCTGGTCAGCAACAGGACGCATAACTGAACCTACTGTAAGGCAGTTGAAATAGTCGTCGATGAAAATAAGACAGCCGAGAAGAATAGTAGCGAGCTGTGCGCCTACTCTTGATTTGATGTGCTTGGATGCCCAGCGTCCGAAAGCAGCTGAACCGCCTGCCTTGTTCATCATGGAAACGAGAGCACCGAGAAGAACGAGGAAGATGATGATACCCATATTATAGCTGTCGGAAAGAGAAGCCACGAAGCCGTCAAAAAGAACGTGGTTGATGGCTGTTTCAAAGTTACCGCCTGCGCAAATGAATCCGCCTACTACGATACCGATGATAAGAGAAGAATAAACTTCCTTAGTGATAAGAGCGAGTACGATAGCGATTACGGGAGCGAGAAGTGCGGCGAAAGTAGCATAGGAACCGATGCTTTCTCTTACCTTGCTGAGAGCGGTTTCTATGTGAGCCTTGAAGCCGGGGTCGTTAGTGAGGTTGTCAGCATAAGAATCGACATAAGCTGCAGCAGACTCACCGTCAGTAAGGTCATAATCTGTCACTTCACCGTCGATGTCAACGGAAAAAGCAGTTTCTGCAGCTGCGCCTACAGTGAGAACTTCAGCATCAACAACAGCATCCTCACCTTTTTCGATTTCTTCAGCAGGTGCTTCTTCACCCGGAATATCTGTTGCTTCGGTTGCCATAAGAACAGCGGCATCCTCTGTAGCAAAAGCAACGGTTGTCATTGGGACAGCAAGAGCAAAAATCACCATAATGGCGAGAAGAATTTTTGCAATGCTTTTCTTTGAGTTTTGCATTTTTGAATCTCCTTTGTTTTAAAATTAAAATGAGGTCTCAAAGCAGAGACCTCAAACAAAAACCAGCTTTTTTGTCCGATAGCTCTCCGCATTGCGACAGTTGACGGGATATTATCCGGCCACCCAGCGAAAGCCCTCACAGACAGGGTCTTCACTTCGGCACAGAAGCCTTTCGCTTTTCCTCTCCGACTGTCGTGAGTCTCAGAAAAGCTACTGATATTCTGCGCACCTCTATCCTATTGCATATCATTATACTACCTTTTTCGGAAAAATCAATACTTTAGTGTAAAAAAGTAGAGATATACCGATACACCTGTTATGCTATAACGGATTTTTCTTCTCACACAAAGCAACAGAGGCGCCCCGTCGGACACCTCTGTTCTTCATATTATATATTTTCTCGTTTTAAAAGCAGCCAAAATCTGCTGTAAGTTCTCTATGTCAGTGCTTTATATTCTACCACCTGTATCTTCTCTTTTCAATATCCAAACTCACCAAATAAAAAATTCCTTTTTTGTACCTTTTAACCTTTAAAAGGACACTTTGTCCATATAGAATGTTTTTATTTGTGCAAAATAGACAAGTTTGCACTTTTATCCATGTATAAGAAATATTTTTCTTTAAATATTTGATAAATAAAACCTCTCAAACAGTGGAAAAATAGAAATCAATATGCTATAATATAAAAGTTAAGGCGATTTAAAGGTAAAATCTGCCAAAAAGTTAATTATATTTTCAGAGAGGTGCAAAAAATGAGTTTTAAAGAATTAATCATCAATGCAGGTTCTTCTTCATTAAAGTATCAGGTTTTCGAAATGCCCGAAGCAAAGGTTCTCGCTAAAGGTATCTTCGAACAGATCGGCACAGCCTGTACCTTCACACACAAGATCGACAAAGACGGCGAAGAAGTCAAGGTTCTTGATAAGAAGCCTGTAGAAGCTAAAGATCATCACGACGCTATCACCATTCTTCTCGAAACACTCACCGACAGCGAAAACGGCGTTCTCACTTCAATGAACGACATTTCAGCAGTAGGTCACCGTGTTCTTCACGGCGGTGAAGAATTCAGCGGCAGCGTGGTAGTTACAGAAGATGTTAAGGCAGCCATCAGAAAGTGCATCCCCCTCGGTCCTCTTCATAACCCTGCCAACCTTATGGGTATCGAGGTATGCGAAGAAATCATGAAGGGTATTCCTCAGGTAGCAGTTTTCGACACCGCTTTCCATCAGACTATCCCCGACTATGCATACATGTATGCTCTTCCCTACAAATACTATCTCCAGCACGGCATCAGACGTTACGGCTTCCACGGCACCAGCCACAGATATGTTTCTGCCCGTACAACTGATTTCCTTATGAAGAAGTATCCCGGCAAGTACAATGCAGACGAGCTCAAGGTTATCACCTGCCATCTCGGTAACGGCTCTTCCATCTCCGCTATCAAGGGCGGCAAGTGCTTCGACACCACCATGGGTCTCACTCCCCTCGAAGGCATTATGATGGGTACACGCTCAGGCTCCATCGATCCCGCTATCATCGCAGTTCTCTGTGAAAGAGAGAACCTTACTGCCAAGGAAGTTGACAACATCCTCAACAAAAAGTCAGGTATGCTCGGTCTCACAGCAGAATACGATGAAAACTGGAATGAAATCGAAGGCTCTGCTACCAGCGATAACAGAACCATCGAAGGCCGTTCCAGAAACGGTGACAAGAGAGCTCAGCTCGTAGAATCAATGCTCTGCCATCAGCTCGTTAAGTACATCGGTGGCTTCGCTGCTGCTATGGGCGGTGTGGATGCAGTAGTATTCACCGGCGGTATCGGTGAAAACAACCCCCACTACCGTACAAGAGTGGCAGAAAAGCTCGGCTTTATGGGTACAGCCATCTGTGAAGAAGCAAATGGCGTAAGAGGCAAGGAAATCGAAATTTCCACAGAAGACTCCGCTCTTAAGCTTCTCGTTATCCCCACCGATGAAGAGCTTCTCATCGCACAGGATACTTACGAATTAACAAAATAAATCTTTACGAAAAAATTATCTCCTCCGTTTCTCAGCGGAGGAGATTTTTTATATCTGAACAAAATTTCAAAAAACTTTCCCTCTGACACTTGGAGTACATACCCTATGTGTATTATAATGATGAAAGGAGATGATATAAATGCTTAAACTTCTCGTTTGCGATGACGAAATTAAAATCCGCACTACACTTTATGACTATTTCACAGCTAAAGGCTTTTCCGTTGACACAGCTTCGAACGGTAGAGAAGCAATAGAAAAAGCAGAAGAAAAAGACTTCGACCTGATTATCCTCGATGTTCTTATGCCCACAATGGATGGACTCACCGCCTGCAGAGAAATACGGAAATTTTCCGACACGCCCGTAATCTTTCTTTCCGCTTTAGGTGAAGAGGAAGACCTTCTCAAAGGTTACAGACTCGGCGGTGACGATTACATAGTAAAGCCCTTCCCCTTGTCAGTGCTGACAGAAAAGATAATCACTACCGTAAACAGACATAAAGGCATAAATCCTCAGAATCGTCTTACTATCCGAGGCATCACCCTCGACTACAGCACCCGTAAGGTTTTCTGCGGTGAAAGAGAAGTGATTTTCGCCGCCAAGGATTTCGACCTGCTCGCACTTTTAATGGAAAACAAGGGTAATGTTCTTTCCCGTGAGGTAATTCTCAGAAAAATATGGGGTTATGACTTTGAGGGTGACGAGAGAGTGGTAGACACCCATATAAAGAGAATAAGAAAGGCTTTGAGAGAATATGCCGATTCGATTAAAACAGTAATCGGCGTGGGCTATGCATTTAAAAAGGAGGAAGAAAAATGAACAGAAAAAAGCTGAAAATCATTATAGTCGCATTATCCCTTTTCTTTTTTGTGGTTTCAAGCTATGCCAATTACACTGCATCATACAAAAATATACGTTCAAATCTTTTCAGACAGCCTGATGAAATTATTTCAGCAGTACAAGATTATCTGTACAGGGACAAGGATTTACTCGAACGACTTGAAGAGTCTGGTGTTTCCGTTGCCGATTACATAGCTTTTCTTGCTGCTGGTTGGTTTACATCAATTCCGCATCAGACAGCTATTCTCGACGAGGACAAAAGAATAGTTTCCGTAGGCGAAACTTCCGTCTTTATAGATTCAACCAATGCGGATAACAAAAAATGCTATTTTTTTAATTTAGAGAAATATATGACTCCCTCTCTTAGAAAAGGAATGATACGATTCAAATATTTTAATTCGCTTGCAGAGGTAAAATATATATCTTTTTATCAAGAAGGCGATACATACATCCCTGTGGAAATCTGTCTGGTAAGCTCCGACGAAAAAAGAGAAAAGTCTTTTTATTTCACAGACAGAGAGCCAACAAAAACGTTTAAGAATGACTTTTACAACATAAACTTTAATCTGTGGGGCGAAGGCGAAAGGCTGTTCGAAAAAAATTACAGTAAAATGCTCCGTGAAAAGCTTGATGATGAAATGTACCGCGGCACCCAATACACCACTACCACAGGAAGTATGCTTTCACCCATAGAACTCGACGGTGAATACAATTATCAGCTTTACGTAGCAGTAAAGAAAAACCCCTACGTCCGCACCCTGACCTCAGCATATTTCCTTCGTACCGAAATATTACTGATAATCACCTTCTCTTTACCTACGGCTCTTATACTTTTTGTCTCTACGAAATACCTGAGAAAAAAAGAGGAGCTCGAAAAATCCAAACGCACCTTCATCTCCGCCGCTGCCCACGAGCTGAAAACACCTTTAGCCGTTATACAGAATCAGTGCGAATGTATTTTAGAAGGTGCCGTGGATGATAAAAAGGATGAATACATAAAATCCGTTTACGATGAGGCTCTGCGAATGAATGACATCGTCACCTCTCTGCTGACCTTCAACCGTCTTTCCTCTACGGATAAAATCGAAAAGGAAAGCTGTAATCTCACGGAATTAGTTAAAGAAGAGGTGGAGAAATATCTTCCCTTCGCCCGCTCGGAAGGTGCAGAAATTACATTAGATGCACAAAAGGATATTTCCGTAAGCTGTAACCCGAAGCTGATGGCTTTAGCTGTGGATAACTACCTTTCAAATGCGGTCAAGTACACTACGGGCGAAAAAAGAATCTGCGTAACTCTTAAAGCCGAGAGAGACGGCTTCCTTCTCGAGGTTTTCAACACCTGTGAGACTTTAAGCAAGGAAACCGCAGAAAACATCTGGAACCTTTTCGAAAGACAGGATATTTCTCGCACAAGAGATGGCTCATCAACGGGAATGGGACTACCCATCTGTAAGAGAATCTTCGAATGTCACAGCTACGGCTATAGCTGTAAAAACACCGATTCGGGTGTAATTTTTGCCGTCAGAGGAAAACTCTGAAACATTTATGAGGCTGAGCATTTTTCAGCCTCATTTTTATTTGCCTTATAATTGACACCCGCAAATAAATATAGTATATTATTCTTAACAATAAATAAAGGAGAAATACTATGAAACTTTCAAAGAAAATCTTAAGTATCTGTCTTGCTCTTATTATGCTCTTTTCAGTAACAAGTGTAGCTTTTGCCGCAGAAGGAATAAAAAAGGACTGTCCCGAAATCCATGTGCCCGGCTTTTACTCCAGCGATATATTCGCCGATGTAAATGATCCCGCTTCTCTTATTACTCTGCCTGACACAGATTCCATTCTCGAGCTTGTGGAAAAAGTGCTTATTCCTAATCTCATCATTTACAGTGCTGACCGTAATGCAGACAGGCTTGCCGCTTCCGTTTCTGCGGAGGTTAACGAGCTTTTCACTGACTGGTTCTACGAAAGCACAGGCGATGCACAGGAAAATTCAGGTGTTATCTTTCATGAGACCCCCGAAACAGTAACCTCTGCATCGAGACTCATCTTCCGCTACGACTGGAGAAAAGATCCTTTAGCTGTGGCGGACAGCCTCAATACTTACATCAATAATGCCATTACAGTAAGTGGCTGCGAAAAAGTGGCTCTTTCCGCACACTCCTTCGGCAGTAACATAATTATCGCCTACCTTCAGAAATACGGCAACGATAAGGTTTCTTCCATCCTGTTTGACTCTCCTGCATGCTGCGGCGTAGCTGTCGTAGGAAATCTTCTTACAGGCAAGGTTACCTTCGACTCCGAAGCAATAGCCTATTTCCTTAAAACAGGTTTAGGTGAAAATGAATATGAAAACCTTCTTTCAAGCATCATCGATATTTTCGATATGGCTGAAATTCCTGAGCTTTTCACTCTTTTCATTGACGAAGTAATTGAGGCTCTTGCCCCCGGAGTATACAAAGAAACCTTCGCTCCCCTCTTCGGCTACTGGCCTGCTATGTGGGCTATGGTTCCCGATGCACAGCTGGATGAAGCGATGACATACATCTTTGACGGTATTCTCAAAGATCAGGACACCACCGCTCTCAGAGCCAAGATTGCATCCTACAATGCTGTCGTAAGAGAAAACAGAGAAGCGGTTCTCAAAGACTTCGACAGCGTGGGCAAATTCGCCGTTCTTTCACGCTACGGTTCTCCTTCTTTCCCGCTTTCATCTGCATCTGACCTCCTCGGTGACACCGTTATCGAAACCCGTTCAAGCTCTTTAGGTGCATTAACAGCTCCCGTCGGCGATTACTTCAGCGACGAAGAACTCGCAGGTACTGATGATAAATATATCTCCCCCGACAGAACAATAAACGCTTCAACCTGTATGTTTCCCGAAAAAACCTGGTTCATCAAGGGCACCGGACATTTCGAAACAGAGCTTACTGAGCCTTACTACGATTACTTCCTTTTCGCAGAGGAAGAGCTCACCTGTGACAAGACAGACTTCGGAAGATTCTGCACCTTCGACAGAGAAACTCTTTCTCTTATAAAGGATACATCTGAACCTCATAAGGAAGAGAACCCTTCTCCTCTTAAACGCCTGTTCAATTTCCTTGTTGCTCTCTTCGAAACTATCGGAAACTTCTTTAATAAGATTTTCTGTAAAAAATAATACGTGAAATATTAAAAAGTTGCTGTCAGAAGACGGCAACTTTTTTCTTTTTTATTCGCTTTTCCTTTTTAGCCCGACAGCAAGATAACCTCCGTACAGACCGCTGACAGCTACGAGAAAAATACAGCTGATTATTCTGTCCGTCAGAGTAAGTACACTTTCATCAGAGAAAACGCTCAAGGCATTAAATATCCCGTGGAGGGCAACACAAGGAATAAGACTTCCGCTCCTGAGGAAAATCATCACAAACATAAATCCTGCTGCCATAGCATAAATCACCTGTAAAATATTCGGCAGAAGCTCCGCTTCCGAGCCGTTGAAAAGATTTATAATGTGACCTATACCAAAGGTTATGCTTGACACGATTACCGCCGCTTTAAGGCCGTCCTTTGCCATAGCCTTAAAGAGCATACCACGGAAAATAATCTCCTCCAGAAAGCCCACACACAGCATAGTAAGAATGTAAAGAACTGTTTCAGCTGCAGACATATTAAGCCTTAAACCGTACATCGCATTCGCTGAAAGCAGTACAGCTAACGGAATGTAGTAAAGCATTTCTTTAGCTGACGCCTTCGGTTTACACAGTCCGTACTTTTCACTGAGGCTATTCGCTTTTACGAAAAGAAAAAGAACGGCAGACATCAGAAACGCCATGGGCAGAGTTATGATTTTATTTGTTCCTATCTCTGCAGAGAGACTGTCTCCCGCACTCATAAGCACACAGTAAATAACTATCCAGATTATAGAAAAGATAAGTTCACTTTTTTCGTAAAGTTTTTTCATAGCTTCCCCCTGTAATTTTTAGTCCGTCCTCATTATAACACTTATTCTTACGGGATTCAACAAATAATTATTTACAGTAAAACTCTACTGCTTCGCTGATAAACTGTGCTGTTCCGTCACCGTGCTTATCAATGTTATTTTTAAATCTTTCATCTGAAGCGTACATCAGTCCGAGTCCCGCCAGTATTTCCTTAGTACAGGTGTAAAAATTAGCAGTGATGTAGTCCTGAAGCTTTTTAACCAGTCCCTGAGCCTCTTCGCTTATGGGTGCAAGGTCTTTTTTCATACAGAGCGAAAACTCACCCATAATCATATTCATGCCTTCTCCGAGAGCATCGAAATCACCCTTGGAGTAATTCTTTGTCTTTTCCTTATGCTCTTTGTAGGCATCGGTACTGCTCCACTTTTCTTTCGCTTCTTCCCTGTATTTTTCAAATTCGCTGTTATCAAAAGCTTTCATAATAACCTTTCCTTTCTCTGCACTGTCAATAGAAGAAATTAACCTCTCAAGCCGCTCTTTTTTTATAATCAGAAGCTTTTTCTGCTCTTTCAGCGCCTGTTTTTTATCATAGTCGGGAGATGATAAAATCTCTTTTATACTCTTAAGTGAAAAATCAAGCTCACGGTAAAACATTATTTCCTGCATACGCAGAAGAGAATCTTCACCATAATACCTGTAGCCGCTGACTTCATCCACGAAGGTCGGCTTGAGCAAATCTATCCCGTCATAATAATGAAGTGTGCGCACACTTACACCGCAAAGCTCTGCAAAATCCTTAATAAGCATTTTCATTTCATCACCTCACAATAGGTATTATATACTATGACGTAAGGTGAGAGTCAATAGGAAATTTGATTTTTTCTCTGTCATATGATATAATTTTTCACAGACGAAAGAGAGGCGGTACAATGAGCATTATACAAAAGTTCTACGATGATATGGCATCACAGTATGATAAGCTTTTTCTCGATTGGAACAAGACAACAGAAGAGCAGGCTGTTTTTCTCGACGGACTTTTCCGTGAAAAAGGCTTCGACAGCTCCGCATCTATCCTTGACTGTGCCTGCGGAATAGGAACACAAGCCATAGGCCTCGCTCGAATGGGATACAGTGTAACAGCTTCGGATATAAGTGAAGGCGAGCTTTCCGAAGCAAGAGAAAGAGCAAAGAAAAACGAGGTTAATATCTCTTTTCAAAAAGCTGACTTCCGCTCTTTATCCGATGCTTTAGATGAAAAATTTGACATCGTAATCGCTATGGATAATGCACTTCCTCATATGCTGACAGAAAATGACCTGAGTGCCGCTGTAAAAAGCATAGTTAATCAGATAAAAGAAGGCGGTATCTTCGTCGCAAGCATCAGAGATTACGATGACCTTCTCACTAAAAAGCCTCCCTATTCCCCACCCTATATCCACAAAACCGAAAAAGGAAAGAGAGTGTCCTTTCAGACCTGGGAGTGGAACGGAAGCATTTACAAGCTCACCCAGTACATCATTGATGACGAAGAAAATCTTCAGATAAGTAAATTTGACTGTGAGTACAGAGCCACCCGCAGAGAAGAGCTGACAAATCTGCTTCTTTCCCACGGATGCAATAAAGTGGAATGGAAAATGCCCGAAGAAAGCGGCTTTTATCAGCCTGTGGTAATAGCAATAAAATAATAAAGGAGATTTTTTATGAATACAGCATTTATAATCGGTATAGTAAGCTTTTTCGCTTTTCTTATAGGAAATATTTTCTTAGGCGGTATTGTCGGTTTAATCATACCCGGTGGTAACGATTTCCAGAACTCTTACTTTTACCCCCTTTATGTAGGAGTAACCATTCTGATTTCTCTCGTGATTTCCTGTACATATCTGATTATTCAGAAAATCGACAGTATTTCGAAAAAAGACGATGGCGATAAAGAATAAACGATAAAACTAACAGACGCCCTATGACCAATCAAAGATCATAGGACGTTTTTTATTATATTGCTTAATTAACCTCTGTAACATTAAGGTGTAACTGATGGGTCTTATTTTCTCCGTCAGCATTTACTACCTTTATTTCAAAATAAAGGTTATTCATAAAATCATCTGTGTTATCAGAGTTATAGCTATTGATTACATCTGCACCGCTGATTTTACCGAGGTCATCTCCGTCAAAGACAACCATTCCGCCTGTCTGATCTGTTACACTGTTTATCATAACAGTACTTCGCTGTCCGTCCTCCAATATATAAAATGTAGCAGTATAAGAAGTGATACCGTCGAAAAAATCCTCCGAGTTTATTTTTAACACTCCACCGCTAAAGATTTCCTCATCCTCACCGAGAACGGCTGTTCCGTTTATTACAGAAAGAATCTCATCTGAACCGCTGAAGGAATAGACCTTTGTTTCCACCATCTTTTCCGTATGAACTGCCGTAGCCGGAGGGCTGGTATCACTGTTCTGCTCTACCTTATAAAGAGTAAAACCGCCTAAAGCAATAATGAATATCAGAACCGTTATAAAAACCGTTTTCATATTAATCACCTCTACGCTTTCATTTACAGCTTTATTATACATTTACAGTGCAAAAAAGTAAAGGAAAGCGTCTCTCTGTTCCAGAGATATTCTCTCAGCTTCTTTCCGATATAACTAAAAACAGACTCCCGAATAAACGAGAGCCTGTAGTAAGTGATAATGTGATTATCTCTTTGAGAATCTGTCGCTGCGTTAAGAAAAGAGTCCTGTGGACTGTTTTTAGCAGCGACCGCAGCAGCTGTGCTGCGAGGACCCGAAGTTCCCCGAAAGAAAAAACAGACTCCCGAATAAACGAGAGCCTGTAGTAAGTGATAATGTGATTATCTCTTTGAGAACTGAGGTGCACGACGAGCGCCCTTGAGACCGTACTTCTTTCTTTCCTTCATTCTGGGGTCACGAGTGAGGAAGCCTGCCTTCTTGAGAGCGCCACGAAGTTCTTCGTCATACTGAAGAAGAGCTCTGGAAAGACCGTGACGGATAGCACCTGCCTGGCCTGTTACGCCACCGCCTGTTACGCGGCAAACGATGTCAAACTTCTCAGTTGTTTCTGTAAGATTGAGAGGCTGACGAACGATAAGCTTAAGTGTTTCAAGACCGAAATAATCGTCGATATCTCTGTCGTTGATGGTGATTTTACCTGTACCTGCATAAACACGTACTCTTGCGATTGACTTCTTTCTGCGGCCTGTGCCGTAGAAGAACGGAGTTGTTTCGTACATTCTGTTTGTCCTCCCTTTCTATTAAAGTTCTACAACTTCGGGCTTCTGAGCTGCATGTGCGTGTTCTGCACCTGCATAAACGCGAAGTCTAGTGAGAGCCTGACGGCCGATTACTGTGTCGGGAACCATACCCTTGATAGCCTTAGTCATAGCGAATTCGGGCTTTGTTTTCATAAGGGTGGAGTACTTAACCTTCTTCATATTACCGATGTAACCTGTGTGATGGTAGTACATTTTCTGATCGAGTTTCTTACCTGTGAGAACAACCTTATCAGCGTTGATGATGATAACGTGGTCACCGCAGTCAGCGTGGGGTGCGAAGGTGGGCTTGTGCTTACCTCTGAGAAGATCAGCAGCTTTAGCAGCTACATGGCCGAGGTGCTTACCTTCAGCGTCGATAATATACCACTGACGGGTGATGTCGCCTGCTTTGGGCATATAAGTTGACATAACTTTTTCCTCCATTAGATTATTATTAATGCTCGGATATATTACCACAAGAGATTTTATTTGTCAACACCTTTTTTGTATTTTTTTAATTTACATTTTTAATGCTCGTTTTTTCTTCGTTTTTCTTCGTTTTTCATAACATTTGCTCGCAAACGATTTTTATAAATTTTTGCTTTTTTCTTTGTATACTTTGCTAAAAAAACGCCTCAGTCGCCTTCTATAACAAAGGTAACACTTCCGTCCTTAAATCTGCTATATCCCTTATAGCCGTGAAGCTCGAATATTCTTCTGCAGATAGCGAGTCCCATACCGATGCTTGTACCCTGCCTTTGTCTTGATTTGTCACCCTTGGAAAGCTCCTGCCAGGCTTCATTAGCATCGGCCGCACTGCTTTCATCGGCTTCGTTGATGACCTCAAAGATAAAGCCTTTTTCTTTTTTGCGAAGATTTACTATAACCCTCTTTTCACCCTGTGCATATTTCACAGCATTAGAAAGATAGTTATCTATCGCCATTTTCATAAGCCTCCCGTTACATTCGGTGCATACATCACTCTCTATACCTGATACATCAAAGATAACGCCCATTTTCTGTGCGAAGGCAAGATAATTCTTTAGCTCCTGCCTTAAAAGCTCAGTTAAATCACACTTTTCTTTTTCGATGTGAGTAAGCTGAGTGATTCTGTTGTATGTCAGAAGAGACGCCACTATGCTGTCCATACGAAGTGCTTCGTCGTAAATGGCCTTAAGGTAGCTGTCCTTTTTTTCGGGAGCTACATCCTCCATCAGACATTCACAGCGGTTCTGTATTACGGCTATGGGTGTTTTAAGTTCGTGGGATGCGGCAGAAATAAAGGTAGCTTTGGCTTCTTCGAGCTTTCCATTTTTCTTTACAACCTTCATACACATAATATAGAAAATTAAGCCCGCCACGGAAAAGAGAATGCCGAGATAAACTACTGCACCGTAAAAAGAATCGGATAGCAGAACGTGGGTCAGAATATCAAATCCTCCGACGGTATAAAGCTCATATCCTTTACCTCTCACATCAAATCCCAAAATGTACTGTGCATCATTCGCTCCCACAGAGCCTCCGCCACCGTCTGCGGAAAAATTATCCTTGTTAAGTCCGAAATAAGCCTCCAAATCCTGTTTATATCTTTCGAGATTATCTCTGTGATAAGGCGGAAGCTCGAGTTCCTGAAAATAAGCACCCATAGATATATCGGGATGCTCCAATATTATGTTCGGTTCATACTCTGTAAAGCTGAAGCTTTTCGATACCAATTCTCTGTCAATATATGCCCCTAATTCTATAGAAACAGGTATATACTTTTCTCCGTCGTAATATAGCTCTGTTTTATAAACATCGTATCCATGAGCTTCTTTGTTCAAGTTCTTTATAAAGGCTGACATTTTCTTTTTCAATTCATCCGTAAGATATTCATCAATGCCTATAAAGGTGTCATAGCCCGCCCAGCCTTCTTCATACATCATTTCGATGCAAATAAAGTTTTTGTCGATATGTGTCAGATTAAGATTTTCATCAACTACGGCAAACACTTTTGGATAGTCTGCGTATCTGAATTCATTACTCAAATAATATGCGAATACCTCTCCTGCCCTCTCTCCCGAAATTTCTCCGACCTGTTCCTCTTCGAGAGCTCTTTTATATCTTTCGGTTATAACACTGAAATAGGTGAAAACTCTGTTTCCGTACTCGTCACTGAAATTACGGCTTACGTCATTTGTCGCCACAAAAAAACCGAAAAGCAAAGAAAAAACATAAAACAACAGAACTCCACCGATTATCATTCTCTTCATTTTCTTTTTTGTCATCATATTTACTCCTCCTTTTTGAAAGAATAACCTATTCCCGAGGTAGTGATAATAAGATAAGCCTTTTCTCTCAGAGCCTTTCTGATTCGCTTTATATGGGTATCAACAGTACGACTGTCACCGTCAAAATCCCATCCCCATATTTTACTTATAATAATATCTCTGCTTAAAACTGTTCCCCTGTTCTGCATCAGCAGTAAAAGCAGATTGAAATCCTTCAGGGGCAGTCTTATTTCTCTTTCCCCTACAAAAACAATTCTCTTTTTCAAATCAATCCTTACCCCTGATTCTTCTATGGAATCATCTTGTTTAAGTCCTTTATTACGTCTTATGATTGCAGTGATTTTCTCACACAGAACTGATAAAGGGAAGGGCTTTACCATATAATCGTCGGCTCCGTATTTGTAACCCTTCAGCAGATTTTCTTCCTGCCCTAAGGCTGAAAGAAACAGAATGGGCACATCCGTAAATTCTCTTATTTCTCTGCAGGCTTCAAGTCCGTCCTTTACAGGCATAAGCACATCCAGTAAAATCAGATCGAAGCTTTCCTTTTCAGCGAAAGAAACTGCCTCAGCACCATTTTTCGCTGTCACTACAGAAAAACCCTTTGCTGTAAGATAGTCACTGAATGGTTCTCTTATATTGAAATCGTCGTCTGCTAAAAGTATCTTATACATGATTCATTCCTCCTTACAGCTTTATCATAAAGGTTGCTTATGGACTTTTTGTGGCAGCTTTAAAGATCTATAATTTTTTCTTCACTCTTTTATGAAATAATTTTAACACAAACGACAGCTTCTTTCAATGCAAAAAAGGTTGCCCTTTCGGACAACCTTTTCTTTATACTTTTGTACTATCAAACAAGTTCAATAATGCACATTTCTGCAGCATCACCGCGACGGGGACCTGTCTTAATAATACGGCAATAACCGCCGTTTACATCCTTATACTTGGGGCTGATTTCGTCGAAGAGCTTCTTAACTACATCTTCCTTTGTGATGTATGCAAGAGCCTGACGCTTGTTGTGAAGAGTTGCGTCCTTACCGAGAGTAATCATCTTCTCAGCCATAGCGCGTACTTCCTTTGCCCTTGTAACGGTGGTTTCGATGCTACCTTTTTCTAAAAGATATGTTACCATACCTCTGAGCATAGCGTTTCTGTGATCAGTAGGTCTACCAAGTTTTCTGGAACCTGCCATTGTAAATCACTCCTTTACCGTTGTGTAGAATAATTGTTTCTTAGTCGTCTTCACTGCGAAGGTCAAGACCGAAGGAATGAAGCTTTTTGATAACTTCGTCAAGAGATTTCTTGCCGAGGTTACGAACCTTCATCATATCCTCTTCTGTCTTGTTTGTTAAATCTTCCACTGTGTTGATGCCTGCACGCTTCAGACAGTTGAATGAGCGTACTGACAAGTCAAGTTCCTCAATAGTCATCTCGAGGATCTTCTGGTTAGCATCTTCATCTTTGTCAACCATAATCTCAGTATCATAAGCTTCACCTGAGAGGTCACCGAACAAAGCGAGATGTTCGTTGAGAAACTTGGCACCGAGTGAAACAGCCTCAACAGCTGAAATTGTACCGTTGGTCCAAACTTCAAGTGTGAGTTTGTCAAAGCCAATTTCCTGACCGACACGAATGTCGTCGATTGTATAGTTAGCCTTAAGAATCGGTGTGTAGATTGAGTCAATAGCAATTACGCCGATTACGGGCTGCATAAGCTTTTTGTTCTGCTCAGCAGATACATATCCACGTCCCTTGTTTACAGTAAGTTCCATATTGATGTGAGCATCCTTATCAAGTGTGCAGATATGATAATCGGGATTAATGATTTCAACTTCTGAATCGCACTTGATGTCGCCGGCTAAAACTTCGCCTTCGCCGCTTGCATCAATATACACTGTTTTGGGTCCGTCACCGTGAATTTTAAGAATAACGTTCTTGAGGTTGAGAATGATTTCTGTAACATCTTCTCTTACACCGGGAACTGTAGAAAATTCATGAAGAACGCCATCTATTTTAACACTAGTGATTGCGTAGCCGGGAAGTGATGAAAGAAGTATTCTTCTTAAACTGTTACCGAGAGTAACACCGTAGCCACGCTCCAACGGTTCTACTACGATTTTACCGTAGGTACCGTCAGCTGCTAATTCTGCAGTTTCGATTCTGGGCTTTTCAATGCCTATCATGCAAAACCCTCCTTACTTATTTGTGGATGTGTTTTACGCTAATAACCGTCTATTACTTAGAATAGAATTCGACGATAAGATGTTCTTCAACGGGTGTGCTGATCTGCTCACGCTCGGGAAGATTTACGATCTTAGCTTCGTAATTTTCACGGTTAAGGTCGAGCCATGTAGGAACGGGTCTTGATGCATTTGCTTCAAGAACAGCCTTAATCTTAACGCTTTCACGGCTCTTTGCTTTGATAGCAACTACGTCACCTGCTTTAAGAAGGTATGAAGGAATGTCTACCTTTTTGCCGTTAACGGTGAAGTGTGCATGTGTAACGAGCTGTCTTGCTTCAGCACGTGAAGAAGCCCAGCCGAGTGTGTAAACTACGTTATCAAGACGGCTTTCACAGATTCTGAGAAGGTTGTCACCGGTAACGCCGGTCTTCTTTTCAGCCATAATGAAGTACTTATGGAACTGACCTTCCTGAATGCCGTAGTAACGTCTGGCCTGCTGCTTAGCACGAAGCTGGAGACCATATTCAGAATTCTTTTTACGGTTCTGACCGTGCTGTCCGGGAGCATAAGAACGACGCTCAAAAGCACATTTGCCTGTGTAGCATCTGTCACCCTTTAAAAAGAGTTTCTTACCCTCACGGCGGCACATTTTACATACCGCACCTGTATATCTTGCCATACGTTTGTACCTCCGTTATACGCGTCTTCTTTTCGGGGGACGGCAGCCGTTGTGAGGAATCGGTGTAACGTCTTTGATCATTGTTACATCGAGACCTGCTGTCTGTAAAGCTCTGATTGCAGCTTCACGACCTGCACCGGGTCCCTTAACATATACTTCAACGGTCTTCATGCCGTGTTCGATTGCAGCCTTGGCAGCTGTTTCAGCTGCTGTCTGTGCAGCAAACGGTGTGGATTTTCTTGAGCCTCTGAAGCCCATTTCACCGGCACTTGCCCATGACACTGCGTTACCCTGTAAGTCAGTGATGGTAACGATTGTGTTGTTGAAGGTGGATTGAATATGGGCCGCACCGCGGTCAATGTTCTTTTTGTCACGGCGACGGCGAACGTTGGTAGCTTTCTTTGCAACCTTTGCCATAAATTTATCCTCCTAAGATTACTTTTTCTTATTTGCGATGGTCTTCTTGGGACCTTTACGGGTACGAGCGTTAGTCTTTGAACGCTGACCTCTTACGGGAAGGCCCTTTCTGTGGCGGATGCCACGATAGCAACCAATTTCAATAAGTCTTTTAATATCAAATGCTGTTTCTCTTCTGAGGTCACCTTCAACCTTTACGTTGCGGTCAATGTACTCACGAAGTTTTGAAACGTCGTCTTCGGTAAGATCCTTAACTCTGATGTCGGGATTAATACCTGTTGCTGCGATGATATCGCCAGCAGTTTTACGACCAATACCGTAGATATAAGTAAGAGCAATTTCTACTCTCTTATCTCTGGGCAGGTCAACACCTGAAATACGAGCCATGTTTCAGTTGCACCTCCTAAATTATTACGTCAATTAGCCTTGACGCTGCTTGTGTTTGGGATTTTCGCAGATAACCATAATTTTGCCGTTACGCTTGATTACCTTGCACTTTTCACATATTTTCTTTACAGAAGGTCTGACTTTCATAGGATTGCCTCCTTTAAATTCAAAAATGTCAGGTTTATTTGCTTCTCCATGTTATACGTCCACGGGTTAAGTCGTATGGAGACATCTCGACTGTAACCTTATCACCGGGAAGAATACGAATGTAGTTCATTCTGAGCTTACCGGAGATGTGTGCTAAAATTTTATGACCGTTTTCGAGTTCAACCTGGAAAGTTGCGTTGGGAAGAGCCTCAACAACAGTTCCTTCGATTTCAATCATATCCTGTTTTGACATAACCTTACCCCCCTGGGTTCGCTATTTTGTTCAGTGTTTTTCTAAGCTTACGATTTGTTGCCATTGAGTCCTTTTCGAGAGTGACATCTGTCAGCGCAACGTGTCTGACATTTTTAGCCTTAGGCTTTTCAAGCTTGCGGCTTTTGCCGTCACAGATAAGAACTTTTCCGTTTGCAATTTCCTTCACTGCAAAGAGCTCACCTTTATCGTGACCCTTCAGTGAAAGAACTACCTGTCCTTCTCTGAAATCCATAATGACCTCTTATTCTTTAGTAAGAATCACGGGACCGTCCTTAGTGATAGCCACCGTATGTTCAAAATGGGCGGACAGCTTTGAGTCAAGGGTTTTAACAGTCCAACCGTCGGGAAGGACTTTGACTCTTGCAGTTCCCTGGTTAATCATCGGCTCAATAGCGATTGTCATGCCCGGTAACAGGCGTACGCCTCGGCCGGCTGTGCCGTAGTTCGGCACACTGGGATCTTCATGTAATGCCTTGCCGATACCGTGTCCCGTGTATTCACGTACCACACCGTATCCCCGTTCCTCGCAATATGCCTGAACGGCGTGGCATATATCGCCGAGTCTGCCGCCGGGTACAGCGAACTTGATAGCCTCATAAAGGCTTTCTCTCGTTGTATCCATCAGCCGCTTTGCCTCTTCACTTACGTTTCCGCAGGCAAAAGTAGCAGCATTGTCGCCGTTATAGCCATTCTTTTTCGCACCTAAATCGATGGAAACGATGTCTCCGTCCTTAAGGATGCGCTTTTCACTCGGTATTCCATGAATGACCTCATCATTTATGGAAATGCACGCGGTAGCCGGAAAGCCGTAGAGATGCAGGAAATTAGGTTCCGCACCCTGACTTATGATGTAGTCATAGGCTATCTTGTCAATCTCCTTGGTACTGATACCCGGTCTGACTGCCTCACCGGCCACTCTCAGTGCTCCTGCCGAAATTCTGCAAGCCTCTTTCATAAGAGCAAGCTCACGGCTGGTTTTGAGCACTATCATGCTTATTCCTCCAAAGCTTTGAGAACAAGGGCGGAAGTGTCAGCCACTTCTTCCTGTCCTTCAACTATGAAAAGTTTGTTCTTCTTTCCATAGAAATCCTTGAGCGGTTCGGTCTGACTGTGATAAACATCGAGTCTTTGCTTAACCGTGTCGGGATGGTCATCTTTTGTTAAAACAAGTTCTTCACCGCAGGCGTCACAAGTGTTTTCCTTAGCGGGCTGTTTGTAAATGAGGTGATATGAGTTACCGCATTTGGGACAAACACGTCTGCCGGACATTCTTGCCACGATTTTCTCGTCGGGAACTTCGATGTCGATAACCTTATCGATTTCGATACCCATTTCATCGAGAGCCTCTGCCTGGGGAATTGTTCTGGGGAAGCCGTCAAGGATGAAGCCGTTTTTACAGTCATCCTCGCTCAGGCGTTCCTTGATGATGCCGATTACAACATCATCGGGAACAAGCTGACCATTATCTATGAATTCCTTGGCTTTAAGTCCCATTTCCGTTCCTGCCTTGAGAGCAGCACGGATAATGTTACCTGTTGAGATTGTGGGGATGGAAAGCTTACCGCAGATGAATTCTGCCTGTGTGCCTTTACCAGCACCCGGAGCACCTAAAAGAATTAACTTCATGATGTTATCTCTCCTTTTTTTAATTAGTCAAGGAAGCCTTTGTAGTGTCTCATCATCATCTGGCTTTCGAGCTGCTTAACAGTTTCGAGAGCAACACCTACAACGATGATAAGTGATGTACCGCCGAGAGCGATAGTCATGGGAGAACCGATAAGATTTGTGAACAGAGTTACAATGTTCGGGAAAAGAGCAACTACTGAAAGGAGTAATGCGCCGAGAAGAGTAATTCTGTTAAGAATCTTCTTGATGTAATCAGAAGTGGGCTTACCGGGACGAAGTCCGGGAATCATACCGCTGTTCTTTCTGATGTTGTTTGCCATTTCAACCGGATTGTACTGGATGCTTGCATAGAAGTAAGCAAAGAAGAGAATCAGGAAGAAGTAAACAATTGCATAGAACCAGTGGCTTGAGGAGAACATGCCGAAGAATGTCTTCCAGCCGTCTGTGATCTTATCGGGATCAAGGAACATCTCCACTGTGGGAGGAAGTGAAAGAATTGATGAGGCGAAGATAACGGGAAGAACACCGGACATATTAACCTTCATGGGAATGTGGGTGCTCTGACCGCCGTACATCTTACGGCCAACAACTCTCTTTGCATACTGTACGGGAATTCTTCTTTCAGCATTATCCATCCATACGATAAATGCAATCATAGCGAGAAGGCAGATTACAACGATGGGAACGAGTGCATAGTAAGCGCCGCCCTTAAGGATATCGTAGTAGAGCATAGTGATGAGTGAAGGAATTCTGGAAACGATACCTGCGAAGAGGATGATGGAGATACCGTTACCGATACCCTTTTCGTTAACCTGTTCGCCGAGCCACATAACGAAGGCTGAACCAGCTGTGAGGCAGAGGATGATAACCAGTGCCTGAAGAACAGCAGCGATACCTGTGAACTGAGCGCCGTCAGCGTCAACTACAAGGTAATCCTTAGCTCTGAGATAAATAAAGTACGCAGTACTCTGTAAAAGAGCAAGTGCTACAGTTACATATCTTGTGATTGTTGCAATCTTTTTTCTTCCTTCTTCGCCTTCCTTTGAGAGTTTCTCAAGGGCAGGAATTGCAACTGAAAGAAGCTGAATGATGATTGAGCTGTTGATGTAGGGTGTGATTGACAGTGCAAAAATTGTACCGTATGTGAAAGCATCACCTGTCATCATGCTCAGATAGTTCATAAATGTTTCACCGTTAGGATCAACAATACCGCTGTCTGCGATGTTTGTGAAAGGAACCGGAATAGCGGCACCGATTCTGAAAATCAATACTATAAGTGCTGTGAAGAGAAGCTTCTTACGAAGTTCTGCTACCTTCCAAGCATTTATGAAAGTACTAATCATGTCAGATCACCTCGGTCTTTCCGCCCGCTGCCTCGATCTTCTGCTTTGCAGATTCGCTGAAAGCATTAGCCTGAACTGTAAGTGCCTTAGAAAGGTCACCGTGACCAAGCACCTTAACACCGTCAAGAACCTTTTTAACAAGGCCCTTTTCGATGAGTGAGTCAATTGTTACTGTTTCGCCTGCGGCATAAGCCTTTTCAAGAGCAGCGATATTAACAATTGCCATCTCTGTACCGAAGATGTTTACGAAACCTCTTTTGGGTACACGTCTCTGAAGGGGCATCTGACCGCCTTCAAAGCCGGGACGCATGCCTCTACCGGCACGTGCCTTCTGACCTTTATGACCTTTACCGGCGGTTTTACCCTGACCGGAAGCAGGACCACGACCGATACGTTTACGTTCTTTAGTTGAACCTGCAGCAGGTGAAAGTTCATGTAATTTCATATCTGTGCACCTCCTCTATTAAGCTTCGGTGGTCTCGATAAGGTGACCGATTTTCTTCACCTTACCCTGAGTCTGAGGATTGTTGGGCTGAACCGTTACATCCCCGATTTTCTTGAGGCCAAGAGACTTAACTGTTGCAATCTGATCTTTCTTGCAACCGATGAGGCTTCTTTTGAGAGTAATCTTAATGTCTGCCATTTTAAAAGTCCTCCTTAACCTAAGATTTCTTTTGCAGTCTTGCCGCGAACTTCAGCAACTTCTTCTACGTTGCGAAGCTTTGAAAGACCGTCGATGGTAGCTCTTACTACGTTGCAGGGGTTGTTTGAACGAAGAGCCTTTGTACGAATATCTTTGATACCAACTGTTTCAACAACGGCACGAACAGGGCCGCCGGCGATAACACCGGTACCGGGAGCAGCAGGCTTAAGAAGAACTACGCCTGCACCGAACTTACCGATAATCTCGTGGGGAATTGTGGTACCCTTAAGAGAAACCTTAATAAGATTCTTCTTAGCATCGTCGATACCCTTACGGATAGCGTCAGGAACTTCACCTGATTTACCAAGACCGAATCCGATGATGCCATTACCGTCACCAACAACTACAAGAGCTGCGAACTTGAAGATTCTACCACCCTTAACAGTCTTTGATACACGATTGATGGCTACAACACGTTCTGTAAGTTCATAAGCTGATGCGTCAATTTTAGTCATAATTAATTTCCTCCTTGCTTAGAACTTCAGGCCGCCGGCACGAGCGCCTTCTGCAAGAGCCTGTACACGACCGTGATAGATGTAACCGCCTCTGTCGAATACGCATTCTTCGATGCCTTTTTCGATAGCGCGCTTTGCTAATGCTTCGCCCACCTTGTGAGCTGCTTCTTTGTTACCGCCGTACTCTGTAAATTCCTTCTCTACAGTTGATGCTGATGCAAGTGTAACACCGTTTACATCGTCGATTAACTGAGCGTAGATGTGGCTGAGTGAACGGTAAACATTAAGACGGGGACATGCAGCAGTACCGCTGATCTTAGCACGTACTCTCTTCTGTCTCTTCTGTCTTGCTTTATTACTGTCTTGTCTTCTGACCATTGAAATGTCACTCCTTTACCAATCTTATTTACCCTTACCGGCTTTACCTTCTTTGCGGCGGATATATTCGTCAACATACTTGATACCCTTGCCCTTGTAAGGTTCGGGAAGTCTCTTTTCACGAATTTCTGCTGCGAACTGACCAACTGCTGCTTTATCAGCACCGCTTACGATAAGCTTGTTGGGAGCGGGAACTTCTACTGTAACGCCTTCGGGCTCAGTCATGATAACATCATGAGAGTAACCGATTTTCATTACGAGATCCTTGCCCTTCTTTTCAGCACGGTAACCGATACCGTTGATTTCAAGTTCCTTCTTGTAACCGTTTGCTACACCTTCAACCATGTTGGCGATAAGTGTACGGGTAAGACCGTGAAGTGATCTGTTTTCTTTGTTGTCATTGGGACGGGTAACAGTGATTACGTTACCTTCCATAGCGATTGACATATTGCTGTGCATAGTTTTGGTAAGTGTGCCCTTGGGGCCCTTAGCTGTAACTGTGCTGCCGTCAATTTTAACTTCTACTCCTGCGGGAACCGTGATGGGAGCTCTACCTATTCTTGACATATCAGCACCTCCTTACCAAACGAATGCAAGAACTTCGCCGCCTACGTTGGCTTTACGAGCGTCCTTGTCTGTCATAACACCCTTAGGTGTGGAAAGGATAGCGATACCGAGACCCTTCATAACCTTAGGCATGTCTTCGCAGTTTGTGTAAATTCTTAAGCCGGGTTTAGATACTCTTCTGAGACCTGTGATAACCTGTGACTTATTGGGGCCGTACTTTAACTGTACTTCCATAATACCCTGCTTACCGTCTTCTTCAACGGTGAAGCCTTTGATATAACCTTCATCAACAAGAATCTGAGCAATTGCCTTCTTCATGTTGGATGCAGGAATCTTAACTGAATCGTGTTTTGCTGAGTTAGCATTACGAATTCTTGTAAGCATATCAGCGATAGCGTCTGTTACTTGCATTATTCCTTTACCTCCTTAAAATTTGCAATTGCTTACCAGCTTGCTTTCTTAACGCCGGGGATCTGACCTGCGTGTGCTAATTCTCTGAAGCAGATACGGCATACACCGTATTTGCGGAGATAAGCGTGAGGTCTGCCGCAGATTTTGCATCTGTTGTAAGCTCTTGTAGAGTACTTTGCTTTTCTCTGCTGTTTAACTTTCATAGAAGTCTTTGCCATTTTAACTTACCTCCTTAATTATTTCTCGAAGGGAGCGCCCATAAGTGTGAGGAGCTCTCTTGCTTCTTCGTCGTTTGTGGCTGTGGTTACGAAGCAGATGTCCATACCACGAACCTTGTCGATCTTATCGTAGTCGATTTCAGGGAAAATAAGCTGTTCCTTGATACCTACTGAGTAGTTACCTCTGCCGTCGAAAGCGTTGGGGTTGATACCTCTGAAGTCACGAACTCTGGGGAGAGCGAGATTGAAG
>JAZTZH010000055.1:0-14205 GCA_045637365.1 Acutalibacteraceae bacterium | reverse complement strand
CTGACCGTAGAACTTATCTGAAAAGATGACAGAGCGGGAAGCGACTGTCGGACTGACGGTACTTAAGGAGACGAAGCGTGTGGTGACGTCAGGCACCACAGGGTAGACAAAATATCTGTGCGTTGAGGGAACTCGGCAGCGATTTCACTGTATTACTTTCAGTAAAAGCACTCTGTACGCTCACTCTTTCGGTGAGACTGAACAAAGAACTATAGATAACGGTAGACTTAAAAGGCTGTTTACTGATTAACGGCAGACTAAGGGTGAACTGTAAAAGAAAGTAATCTCTTCTTCCGTTATCGTGTTCGGATTGGTTCCACTGAAAAAGCGCTTTTGGTTACTTTTGGCAAGGACAAAAGTAACTCTGCGAAGCTATGACGACTAAATGTTTCATTGAAACTAAGAAAATAAACCGCACCGCAGAAGCGGACGACCGATGGTCGACACTACGGGTTTCGAATGTTATGGGTAATTTATGACTAATGTGGTTTCTCTGACCTGATTTGCAACGATGCGAAAATTACTAAACACAAAAATCCATTGTAAACAGCCGATGTCTTCAGCTTTTACAATGGATTTATTTTGTATTACTGTTCCTCACTCAGTGCCTCAACAAGCTCTCTCATTCCCTCCACAGGACTTACATTTTTAAGTTTATAGGAAATGTAGGGACTTGTCTTGGCGGCACTTATCATAGCTTTACCTCGGAGCTTATGTCCTACAGCGATTACGAACTGAGGCTTAAGCTCATTTACAAAGGCTAAAAGCATAGTGTTCTGCTGCTTAATTTCGTAAATGCCGAGCCTTGCCGCTTTGGCACGGAGAAGAGCTACCTCAATGAGACCTTCTACAGCCTTGGGCGGTTCACCGAAGCGGTCGATGAATTCATCGAGAACATCCATGGCGTCCTCTCTCGTTTCGATTTCCGCTATTCTCTTATACATACCGATACGGTTTTTAACCGAGTCGATGTAATTTTCGGGAATGTGAGCATCGACAGAAATATCGATAAGGCATTCCTGCTTTTCTTTAACTTCTACACCTGTCTTTTCTTCTTCGATGGTTTCTGAAAGAATCTGCAGATACATATCGTAGCCTACCGCCTCCATATGTCCGTGCTGCTGTGCGCCTAAAACATTACCCGCACCACGGATTTCCAGATCTCTCATAGCTATGCGGAAGCCTGAGCCGAACTCGGTAAATTCCTTTATGGCGGAAAGACGTCTCTGTGCTATTTCGCTGATTTCCCTGTTTTTGTTATAGGTGAAATAGGCGTAGGCACGGCGTGAGCTTCTGCCGACTCTGCCCCTTATCTGATGAAGCTGGGCAAGACCCATTTTATCCGCTTCTTCTATAATGAGAGTGTTTGCATTGGGAACGTCTACACCCGTTTCGATGATGGTGGTGCAGAGAAGAATGTCTATTTCATTTTCTAAAAGCTTTCTCCATATCTCACTCAGGTCATCCTCGCTCATTTTGCCGTGGCCGATACCTATTCTGGCGTCGGGGAGATATTTTTTTATCTCTGCCGCTCTTCTTTCTATGGATTCCACACGGTTATGCAGGTAATAAACCTGACCGCCGCGACGTATTTCTCTTTCCATAGCCTCTGCCAGTATTTCCATATCCTGAGGCACTACATAGGTCTGAACGGGGTATCTTCCCACGGGGGGGATTTCCAGAACGGACATATCTCTTATGCCTGTCATCGCCATATTAAGGGTGCGGGGGATAGGCGTAGCCGAAAGGGTGAGAACATCCACCAGGGGAAATTTCTCTTTCAGCTTTTCCTTCTGTGCCACGCCGAAGCGCTGTTCCTCGTCGACGATGAGAAGACCTAAATCCTTGAACTCTACGCTTTTTGCGATGATGGAGTGAGTGCCGACGATAATATCTATACTGCCCCTTTTAAGGGCTTTTTTTATTTTCGTTCTGTCAGTCTGACTGCGGAAGCGAGAGAGCATATCTATTTCTAAGGGGAAGCCGTCGAAACGCTTTTTTATGGTCTGGAAATGCTGGAAGGCGAGTATGGTGGTGGGAACGAGAATGGCACACTGCTTTCCGTCTGCCACACATTTGAAGGCGGCTCGCAGAGCTACCTCTGTTTTACCGAAGCCTACATCTCCGCAGAGAAGACGGTCCATAGGACTCGGTCTTTCCATATCACGCTTTATTTCATTGACCGCTTCAAGCTGATCGTCCGTTTCCTCGAACTCGAAGCGTCTCTCGAAATCATTCTGCATATCCATATCGGGGGAGAAGGAGAAGCCTTGAGAGTTGAGTCTTGCCGAGTAAATCTTAGTAAGCTCCGCCGCCATATCCTTGACGGCACTTTTTACTCTCGAACGGGTTTTCTTCCATTCGTCGCTTCCCAGACGGTTAAGCTTTATTACCTTATCCGTGTCCTTGGGCGAAATGTATTTAGCGATGAGGTCGAGCTGTGTGACGGGAAGATAGAGAACATCAGTACCACGGAAATTGATTTTGATGAAATCCTTTATCTTGCCGCCGACGGTCATAGTGGTTATTCCGTCGAAAATACCGATGCCGTGCACAGCGTGAACCACATAATCACCACGGGATATTTCCTCCAGAGAGGTTATACCCTTTCTGCCTCTGAAAGCGGGATTAACCTTTCTCTGCTGTTTTTCCACGGCTCTTCCGTAGGTGAATAATGCGAACTTGAGAATGTTATATTCTATACCCGAAGAAACACTGCCTGAAATAACACTGACGGTTTTTTCGGGGAATTCTGCAGGAATTACGGGGAAATAGTGGCTTTTTATGTTTTCCGTTTCCAGGTCGTAGGCGAGTTCTTTGGCACTCTTTTCCGTGCCTGCCATAATTACACAGGTAAAGCCTAACTTCATAAGAGGCTCCAGATCCTCCATAAGGAAGGAAAGAGTACCGTCCCATCGGGAAAGAAGGGAGGCGTTGATGCTTACGAGGGATTTTACCGGTGTGTCGAAGGAACCGCGGGCGAGGTTGTCCATATAGACAGTATCGCCGTTTTCGTAGTAATGCAGGATTTCATTCCAGGAAAGAGTAAAGGTGTCGAGACCTTTAGTGAGTATTCCTTCCTCAAACATAGCCTTGATGTCTTCGGTCATAAGTGCAGAGACGGAATTGAATTTCTGTTTTACCGTGGAGCTTTCACAGATGAAAATGAGACAGTCCTGCATATAGTCAAAGATGGTTTCCTTTTCACCGTAGGCAAGAGAAATATATTTATCGTTAGCCACGCTCATAAAGTGGCTGAGCTTTTCAATATCATCGTTTATCAGTGCCTTCGCTTTTACGCTTCCTTTACCCTTAACGGAGGGAAGGAATTCTTCGAGTCGTCTTTTCATTTCCTCGGGGGAGTCGAAAAGAACCTCACGGGAGGGAGTGATTTTAACGAAGTCAAGGCTGTCCTTTCTGCGCTGACTTTCAGTGTCGAAGGAAGAAACGGAGTCTACCGTATCTCCCCAGAATTCGATTCTGACGGGATTTTCATTTCCGGGCGGGAAGATGTCGAGTATACCGCCTCTGAGAGAAAACTGACCGGTGCCTTCTACCTGCTCTGTACGGGTGTAGCCTGCACTTAAAAGAGCGTTTACGGCTTCGTGGGTGGATATTTCCTGTGAAACCTCTATTTTAAAGGAACGCTTTTCCAGCTCACTGCGTGGGATGGTAACCTGGATGGCGGCTTCGATGCTGCACAGTGCGAATTTACATTCACCGTCGAGAATGTTTTTCAGAACGCCCATTCTTCTCTGCTCGAAATCGAGAGATTTACTGTCGCTTTCACGGAAACGGAAATCACGGGCAGGGTAAAGCTGAGCACCGTCACAGAAGGCAGAGATGTCCTTGCAGAGCTTCGTTGCTTCGCCTTCATCGGGGCAGATGATAAGAGCTTTTTTACCCGTTTCTTTTACCAGAGAAGAGATATAGTGCGCTTTGTGTATGCGGGAAAGACCGATAACGCCGAAAGGATGTACCCCCCGACGTATATTGTCCTTTATTTTAAGATATTCTTCGCTTTTATTGAGGATTTTTTCAAAAGCAGACATAAGAAATCCTCCTTACGGATATTCCGATAACTTATTATATTACATTATCGTTTTAAAATAAATACCTTTTGATAAAAAAAGAGACTGCAGAAGAATTTATTCCGAGCAGTCTCTGAATTTATATTAATATTTTTAAGAATTTAATGTCAATTAATATATTCTGTAAGTAAAGCGACGAATCTGTCAACCAAAGAAACGATTTTATCCCAGTTATCTAAAATCCAATTAAATATTTTTTCCATTCAGACTTCCTCTCCTTTCTGAAACCGATTTTCTTAATCTGTAAATATTATACAATAACCTGTTAATAAAGTCAATAAACCCTTAATGAAATAACGTTTATTATAATATTTTTAATTTTTTCAGAAAAATTTCTGCAAAATCAGGGGTGTTTTTGCGTAAACCGTGCAAAAAAAGGCACTTTCCCGGGTATAGGTGAGAGACAAAAAAACAAAATCAGAAAGAAAGGGGTTATGAACATAAGTAATCTTACATCTAAGGAAAGGCTCTTCTGTACCTATTACTGTCTTTCGAGAAACGGCGGTGAAGCGGCGTCGAAGTCAGGATATGTTTTCCCTGAAAAGAGTGCCGCCAGACTTCTGAGAAAAAAAGAAATAAAAGAAGAAATCGAAAGAAGTGACAGAGAAAAAAGAGCTGCGCAGAAGGATATTATATCAGGCTATTACCGTCTTGCCTTCGGGTGCTTCGCCGATGCCATAAGTCTCCTTTTTAAAGACGAGGTGACGGCAGAGGAAATAAGAGGAATGGACTTATATAACATATCCGACATAAAGAGAAAAAAGGGCGGAGATATCGAAATAAAGTTTTTTGACCGCCTTAAAGCCCTGGAGCATTTACAGCAGATAAGCGCTCAGGAAGAAAAAGACCCTGCACAATCCTTGTTCAGCGCTATCGAAAAGGGTGCGGCAGCATTAAGAGATGAAGAAAATGGCTGATAACAGATTTGAAGCATTTTCACGAAAGCAGCTTACGGCTCTTTCCTGGTGGCATAAGTCCTCACCTTACAGCAGTCTTGACGGACTAATATGCGACGGAGCCGTGAGAAGCGGAAAAACCACATGTATGTCTCTTTCATTTGTATTGTGGGCTTTTTACGCTTTTGATGACACTTCCTTTGCTGTTTGCGGCAAAACCATTTCCTCGCTCAGGCGGAACATAACAGTTTCTCTTGTTCCCACACTCAGAGAGCTTGGTTTTGATTGCAGAGAGAAGATTAGTCAGAATCTCATCGAAATCTCTTACGAAAACCGTACTAACCGTTTTTATCTTTTCGGCGGCAGAGATGAAAGCTCTGCTTCTCTGATACAGGGTATGACGCTGGGCGGAGTTCTTCTTGATGAGGTGGCTCTGATGCCGAGATCCTTTGTAGAGCAGGCTCTCGCACGATGCTCACTCGGCGGCTCAAAATTCTGGTTCAACTGTAACCCCGAAAATCCGAAGCACTGGTTTTATGAGGAGTGGATCAGAAAGGCAGAGGAAAAGAACTGTCTTTATCTCCACTTTCTTATGAAGGATAACCCTTCACTTTCTCCGAAGGTCATCAGACGCTATGAGCGTCTTTACAGCGGAGCTTTTTATGAACGCTTCGTTCTGGGAAGATGGGTAGCTGTGGACGGACTCGTTTACGGCGATGCAGCAAAAGGTAAATATACCGTTACACCGCCCAGTGATGTGTTCGGAAAGTATTACATCTCTTGTGACTACGGCACCGTCAATCCTACATCCATGGGACTGTGGGGCCTTTACGGCGGAAAGTGGTACAGAGCTGACGAATATTATTACTCCTCACGCACAGAGGGCAGACAGCTCACTGATGAGGAATATTACGAAGAGCTGTGTCGGCTGGCAGGGGACAGAAAGATAGAAGGAATAGTAATCGATCCTTCAGCTGCTTCCTTCGCCGAATGCATAAGGAGAAAAGGAAAATACAGGGTTATTCCTGCTAAAAACGATGTGGTTTCGGGTATAAGAAAGGTTCATAGCGCCTTCAAGGAAGGAAAGATTCTGATTTCACCGGTGTGCGTGGATTCAATCAGAGAATTCTCCCTTTACAGATGGGATGAAAAAGCGGCCGGAGATACACCGAGAAAAGAAAACGATCACGCTATGGATGATATAAGATATTTTGTCTCTACCGTACTTGCCGACGGAAGCAGCGGGGGCTTCTTCGCCTTTGCTGCGGCAAGAGAATAAAATATTTGTCCTCTGACGGACAAAAGAAAGGAGAATATTTTGGCATTAGGAAAACATAAAAAAAACTCTGAAGTCAGAGAAGTGGTAGCTGTTCCGCAGACGGGAAATAAGTCTCATCCTTTTTCGTCTCTTTCCGCCTATATGCCCTCGTCTCCCGTTGACACCCGTCTTTACAGCGGACTCAGGGAAGCTGTACCGGTTATCGATGCAGCCATCAGCAAGCTCGTACGGCTTCTGGGAGAGTTCAGGGTAGTCTGTGATGATGCGGCGGCAGAAAAAGAGCTCTCGTATTTTCTGGAAAATGTAAATGTAGGCGGGACAAGACAGGGGATAAACGCTTTCGTAGGAACCTTTTTCGAACAGCTTCTGACCATGGGCACTGCCGTAGGCGAGATGATTACCGATTCTTCTACAATCACCCACCTTTTCAACAGTCCCCTTGACAGCGTTTATCTGTCGGAAGGTGAGAACCCTCTCGATATAATAATCAATGCTCAAAGCACAAAAGGTAAATTCACCCCTGTCAGATATCCGGAGCTGATACTTCTCTGTGTACATAATCCCGAGCCCGGTAAAATATACGGTACCTCGGTGCTTAAGGGTCTTCCTTTTGTAAGCGATGTGCTTTTAAAGATTTTCAACACCATCGGCATCAACTGGGAAAGGGTAGGTAATGTACGCTTCGCCGTCACCTATAAGCCTCAGAACGACGCCATAGATAAGGCTTACGCTCAGGAGAGGGCACTTCAGGTGGCAAAGGAATGGAGCAGTGCGATGAAAGCAGGCGGACCTGTAAAGGATTTTGTCGCTGTAGGTGATGTCAGCATCAGAGCCATCGGTGCGGATAATCAGATTCTTGACAGTGAAATTCCCGTAAGACAGATTCTCGAGCAGATAATTGCAAAGCTCGGTATACCGCCCTTCCTTCTCGGACTCAACTGGTCCACAAGTGAAAGAATGAGCTATCAGCAGGCGGATATTCTTACCAGTGAAATTGATTCTTACCGAAGAGAAATAACACCCGTTATAAACCGTATATGCAGAACATTTCTCAGCCTTCACGGCTACGGATGTGATTTCAGAGTGGAATGGGATAATCTCACCTTGCAGGATATTTCTCTTATGGCGCAAAGCGAGCTTTACAGAGCACAGACAGACCGTATTTACCATGAAATAGGAGGTGAAAAGGATGAATATGACGATTGAAAAAGAAATGGAGCTCATTAACGGATATACCCGTTCTCCGCTTACTGCCGAGGAGGTATATATTTTTACCGTTACACTCTGTGACAATGAAACAGACAGAGATTTCGAGCGCTTCAGTACAGAAAGCCTTACGGTTTTAGGTGAGCTTTTCGTCGGCAAGACAGGTATTTCGGACCACAGTATGCGTTCGGCAGACCAGAGGGCGAGAATATTCAGAACCTATACCGAAAAGCAGCCGGGTAAAAAGAACTCCTGCGGTGAGGAATATGTAGCTCTTAAAGCCAGAGCATATATGCTTCGTACCGAAGAAAATGCTTCTCTCATCAAAGAAATAGAGGGAGGCATAAAAAAGGAAGTGAGCATAGGCTGTGCCATGAAGGAATGCATCTGCTCCGTGTGCGGAAAGGATATGAAAAGACATCTTTGTGAGCATATAAAGGGCAAGGTCTACGGCAACGGAATTTGTCACGGAATCCTTAAAAATCCTACGGATGCTTATGAATGGTCCTTTGTGGCTGTTCCTGCTCAGAGAAATGCAGGCGTTACCAAATCATTTGATAAGGAGAAAAGAACTGAAAAAATGACAATAGAAAAATTCAGAAATCTCAAAGAAGATACACTTATTACTGCCGAAGAGATGGAAGCTCTCAAGGCTCATATAGCTTCTCTCGAAAATCTTGCCTCAGAAGGCAGAGCCTACCGTGAGAGCCTTATGTCAGACATAAAAAGATACGCTCTCATAATTATGCCGACAGTGAATCTTTCAGCGTTCATAAAGGGCTGTGACTGTATGGACATCAGTGAAGTGAAAAGCTTATGTAATTCACTCAGAGAACAGGCCGGCAGCCGTATTCCCGTCTCTTCCCAGTTAGGCTCGGCAGAGAAAACACACTGCTTTGATAATTCAGATTTTAAAATTTAAGGAGGATATACAATGAATAATTATTTTGACGGCTTCGACAGAATGGAAGTCACATTACATTCAACAAAGGAAGTAGCCAAGGGCAAGGCCGTAGAGTTTATGGAGGCCTACACGGTGGACCGTGCTCTTGACGGTCATAATTTCGTAGGCGTATGTACTTATGCGGAAAACTATATGGCGAGCATTCAGCTCAGAGGCTATGCGAGAGTAGCATACACAGGAACTGCTCCCGACTGCGGTTACATTAAGCTTACAGGTAACGGTAAGGGCGGCGTCAAGGTTGATGACAACGGCAGATATGTTCTCGTCACCGATGTCGACACCGAAGATAATACCTGCGGAATTATACTTTAATTTAAGGAGGAAAAAATAATATGTCTACATTCGATAATATCAGACTTGAAAAGGGTCTTTATAACACGGGTAAATCCTTCACTCAGGCACTTGAAGGCATTGACCCCAGCGAAAACTACAAGGGTACCTCACTCGAGGGACTCGACGCCTATCAGAGACAGCTTAAGCGTTTCGATATCAAGGTAGGCGGAAGAAACAGTGACTCAATCGAAAAGTTTTTCCGTACCACTGATTCTGCCACACTCTTCCCCGAATATATTTCCAGAGCAGTACATCAGGGATTTGCCGAAAACGATCTCGTTTCCCGTATCGTAGCTACTACTACGGAAATCGACTCTCTCGATTACCGCTCTCTCGGTATCGATCTTTCTGAAACCGAGACATATATGAACGCTATTTTCGAGGGTACACACATTCCCGAAACGAGAATATCCGTTAAGGAAAACCTCGTGAAGCTTCGTAAAATCGGCAGAATGATCACTTCATCCTATGAGGCCATCAAATATCAGCGTCTTGATCTTTTTACTGTCGCTCTTAAGCAGATCGGTCATTCCATCGCTACCACACAGTTTTATAATGCACTGGAGGCTCTTACGTCAGGAGACGGCAGCGGTAAGGAAATCCAGACTATTTCTTCAGCTGACGGCAGCAGCTTTACCTATGACGATCTTCTTAATCTCTGGGCATCCTTCAAGGATTTCAGACTTTCGACTCTCATTATGAGTAGCGGGGCCTTCGCAAATCTTCTCAGAATGGAAGAGTTCAGAGATTCATCGGCAGGTCTTGATTTCCACGGTACAGGTAATCTTATCACACCCTTCGGAGCGGAGATCGTATGCTTTTCCGGTCTGGATGATGAAACTATTATCGGCATCGATAAGACAGCTGCTCTCGAAAGAGTACAGGCAGGCGGTATCGTAACAGATTTCGACAAGCTTATTGACAGACAGCTTGAAAGAGCCTCTGTAACCGTAACTTCCGGCTTTGCTAACATCTACAGCGATGCAGTTAAAATGCTTTCTCTGACCTGATGAGGTGACAGTATGGTTGATGTCAGCGATGTACTTAACTGTCTGATGAACTATGCTGATACGGAACCTTATAATGCGACACAGCTTCAGCCTTCCTGTGAAAGGGGACTTGCCTGGGTTGAGAATAATCTCAGACCCGGTGCCGACAGGGAAAGTCCCCTTATCGTGCACACTGCAGCTGCTCTTGCTCATTATTATTTCACTCTTATGCGTCTGACGGAAACTGACAGATATGAGTCCTTTACTGCGGGGGATATGACAGTAAGACGCAATCCCGAAAGGGAAATGAAATCAGAAATTCGGGCAAGAGATGAGGCTATCGCAGCTGCATGTTCAATACTGAAGGACGGAGGTTTTTTCTTCAGTGCGGATTGAGTTGACCATAAAAAACAGACTTTTCGATAAGCTCGGTGTGGAAATAGTCTCCACAAACGGAGAACAGACCACGATTTTTAAAGGCTTTCTCCAGCCGCTCAGATATAAAAACAAGATTTATCTCAGCGGTATTCCTACAGAGCTGGGCTATGACGGACTTAATAAATATCTGCTTCTGGCACCGCCTGAGGTAGGAGAGAGATGCTTAGAGGAAAGAGAATATACCATCACCTGTGAAGGTGAAACCTTCTCGGCTGACCACTGTGAGCCTGTCTATCTCGGAAAGAGAATACTTTATTACTGGGCGATAGTCCACAAGGAGGGATAAAATGCAGTCAGCGAAATTTCTGATAGATTCTTTTATAACCAAAATCAGTGAGGCGGAAATTCTGAACGATTCCTGCAGTGCGATAATGGCTTACGAAAGTAAAAATCTGCCTGTGCCGATAAGAAAAACATACTTTTCATTTTCGGCGGCAGAAAACAGCTTTTATTATTCCTACGATTCAGAAGGAAACAAAAAGGAAGTCAACAGCATAAAAATTAGTGTCAGCTGCTTTATTCCTCTCGGACTTTCACCCGCTGCCATATACACTATGGCCGAAACAGTAATGGATATGCTTATGAAAAGCAATAAGGATATCATAGGCTTTACGATAGGCAAAACAGAGTATGACAGCGATGTGGATGCATTCAGAATAAGAAGCGAAATTCATTATCAGACAGAAAAACAGATATAAAAATAAGCCGTGTCCGAAAAGGATGCGGCTTGTTCTTGCTTATGAAAGGAATAAGTGATATAATAGAAAATGAAAGGAGAGATGACTGATGGAAATTCTTATCGTGCGTCACGGAGACCCGGATTATGCCAGAGATACACTTACCTATAAGGGGATAGAAGAAGCGAGACTTTTAGCGGACAGACTCTCTGAAATGGAGGTCACTGACTTTTATTGCTCACCCTTGGGAAGGGCACAGAAAACAGCATCGTACACTCTGGAAAAAACAGGCAGAACTGCAGAAACCTTACCTTGGCTTACAGAGTTCGAGGGAAAAGTAAAGCAGGGATTTTTCAGAAAAACTTCCTGCTGGGACAGGCTTCCGTCCTACTGGACTGCAGAGCCTGACTATTACTCTTACGAACGGTGGCACAGGGTCAGCCTGATGAAAAAAGGCGGAGTGTATAAGCAGTACAGGCAGGTATGCGACGGTGTGGATGAGCTGCTGAAAAAGTACGGATACCACCATAAGGGTAAAATTTTCCGTGTGGAGCAGGAAAGCCACGCCCGTATAGTTCTGTTCTGTCATTTCGGAGTGGAGTCCGTTATTTTATCTCATCTTTTCGGAATTTCACCGATGATTATGTGGCATAATTTCGTGGCTCTGCCTACCTCAGTGACACGTCTCGCCACTCAGGAAAGAGAGAAGGGGACAGCGATTTTTACCTGTATTCAGTACGGAGATCTCAGCCATCTTTATGCAGGAAAGCATGAGCCGTCCTTCCAGGCGAGATTCTGCGAATGCTATTCGGATAAGACGAGACACTGATTATCAGTAAATAAACACAGCGAAATCTACCGTTACATCGAGGCTGTCAAAGGAGCTGAGCTTTGCTTTGTCATTTTCGCTTGTGCGGTAATAATAAGGGGTCATTCTGAAAAGTGCATCTATATCCTCCTTTGAGGAAAGATGTATTTTTCGGGTGACCTTTCTTTTTTCTTTTATGACGAGGTTTTCCGTTTCGGGCGGCATTTCATCGTTTTTATAGGGTGTGTCGTAAAGAATTTCTTTGAGCTCGAAAAGATGGTTTTCACCTGCGACTACTGTAATCAGTGTACCGCCTTCTTTCATAATTCTGCTGAACTCATTTTCGTGGAAGGGTGCGAAGAGATGAAAGGCGATGTCGGTGCATTTGTCCTTTAAGGGTATGCGTGAGAGATTGGCTACGAAGTATTCACAGCCGTTCTTTCTTTTGGCGGCAAGACGCACCATCTCTTTGGAGATGTCGAAGCCGTACATTTCGCAGTCGAGAGCTTCTTTTATTTTATGGGAGTAGTAACCCTCACCGCAGCAGATGTCGAGAATATTAGGGCAGGAGAAATCATTCTCTCTGACTATGGAAATAAGCTCTTCGACGAGAGAATCAAAATAGCCTTTTTCGAGGAATGACCTTCTCGAAAGCGCCATATCTCTGTTGTCGCCGATAAGAGAGCCTTTTTTATGAGCGCCTGCTATGAGGTTGACATAGCCTTCCTTGGCTCTGTCGAAGCAGTGGCCTTTGACACATTTAAGGCTTCTGTTTTCTTCATTCAATTCTTCACCGCATACGGGGCAGATAATACTGTTCATATAATCACTCTTTTTCGTTTGATGAAAAGATTATATAAAAAACAGGGCAAACAGTCAAGTGTCTGCCCTGTTGGTTATTTATTCGGTAACAGTGAAGTATGCGTAGGCGGTTCTGACTCCGTCGCAACGGTAAGGAATTACAAAACGGTATTCACCTATTGTAAGTGAGTCTATGTCCATTCTCTTAATGCTGAATGTTTCGCTGACCTTAAAAGTAGGGTAAATCGCCATAGCATCCTCAGGTATAGCTTTCACATATCCTATCTTAGTCCATTCTCCGTCGATTTTCTGCTCTATTGCAGTAACCAGAACAGAGCCGGAATGTTGGGTGCATCCTCTTGTTTCGTTTTTTACAGTTACTGTGAATGTCTGTGTTTCGGTTGTTACAGGATGGTCTACAGTTGCTGTTAAATTGTCGGCATTAATGCCGAAGAACAGAGAAAGAAAGAGAGATACGGCGAGTATAACGTTTTGAAAAATTGAAATCATAATGAGTCTCCTTTTAAAACTTAGTTTTCTTTATAATCTTCAATTGCTTTATTGAAATAGTACATCATATTTTCATCCATTCTTACTGCACAGTTATAGTCATTATAGGCTCCGAAATGAATGCCTATTGCAAAATTATCTTTATTTAATACCGGCGAGCCGCTTTGTCCCTCAATTGCGTCTAAAGCATATTCAATAAGATCAGATGAATATGCTGATATACTACCTGAGTTTTCGTATTGATGGTAAATGTTTAATATTTCAGAAGAAGCACCATAACCACATAAATTGACACCTTCGGAAGTTTTTAAATCATTTAGTTCATCGTTAGTAGGACATTTTAAACTTATTGTGCCAGTTTCTCTACCTAAAGGTTCGTCTAATATCACAACACCCCAATCTTCGTATGGATAAGGCCATTCATTACCGTTTTCAGGTCGAGAGTTGTCAATATACTCAACAAATTCAGTACACACACCGACAGCTTTTGCGGATGCGGAACCATAAGGATTTATTAAACCGTATTTTGCAGGATATGCCTTTATAAGTTTTGGAATTCCATCATATGTTTTTTTGTAGAGTGCGTGTGCTGATGTTACAACAACATTATCGCTTATCATAAAACCTGTGGCACACTTTTTATTAAAAAGCCCCCATGTGATTTCAAGAAAAACTATTGCAGAATATGGGTATACTGTTGTGTCCTCAACCTTTGTGCGTTCATCATCTCCTATAATTGTCCGCGAAGACATGCTTTTACTTAAAGGAAGTTCGAAGGGTTTCATTTCACTCAATTGAGGAGTTTCGACTTTGTCAAATGTGCGGATAATTTTTTCCTTTGTTTCAAGATTGATTTCCGTCACTGAAAAAGTATCAGAATCTTTTATAGTAATGTCATTTAGAATATTTTCAGCGTTAGCAGTATAAATCATTATTGAGCATAAGATAGTTAAGCATAAAATCACAGATATAATTTTTTTCATTTTGTATTCTGCTTTTCAAGTTTTTTTGTTTTTGTTTGTTTTTGTTTGATGAATTCTTTACATAGTTATCACATCTCTTTGTTTGATTTTTTGAGAGAAGAAACTGTGTTCTCTTCTCAATACATATAGTGTTTAAAAACTTGAAAAGTAACAAAAATATTCACAAAATTATATTTGAAGTCAAGGATGTCCTTGATATTTAAAATATTAAAACTAACTGTATTATACAT
>JAZTZH010000054.1:0-10797 GCA_045637365.1 Acutalibacteraceae bacterium | reverse complement strand
GACCGCTTGGCCTCCGACTTTTTACTGCTATCCCGAATGTATGACTGACGAGCTTATTGACACCATAGCCGAAGAAGACAAGATATGTAACTATATCGACCTTCCCTTACAGCACGCTGACGGTGAAATTCTTAAGAAGATGAACCGCCGCGGTTCGGTGGATGAGCTTACAGCACTCATTAAAAAGATAAGAGCGAAGATTCCTGATGTGGTCCTTCGCACTACCTTTATCACAGGTTTTCCCGGGGAAAGCGAAGAACAGTTTGAGACACTTGCTGAGTTTATTAAGGAAAATCAGTTCGACCGTCTCGGTTGCTTCGCATATTCTCCCGAGGAGGGAACAATAGCGGCTAAAATGGAAAATCAGCTTGATGATGAAGTGAAAAATCACCGTGCGGAAATCATTATGCAGCAGCAATATGAGATTTTCTCACATAAGCAGGAAAGCAGAATCGGTACAGAAATGACCGTAATCGTTGACGGCTTCGATGAGGATAACCTTCTTTATATGGGCAGAACCTATATGGATTCACCTGAAATCGACACGAACGTTATTATATCAACTGAGGAAGAGCTTTATCAGGGTCAGTTTATCAGAGTGAAAGTTATTGCTGTGGATGACTGCGATCTCGTAGGTGAGAAAATTAATTAATTCGGAATTCGGAATTCGGAATGCGAAATCGCGGGGAAAATTTATGGAACGAATAAATGATTCACCGCAAAAAAACATATTGATTATCTTGGGACACGGTTTTCCGTGTCCTTTTTGTTCATTAAAAGCTGTGTCTGTTCAAAGAACCCCCTATATGCACCGGAAACTGCCTTTTTTTGCACACTTTACGCAAAAAACATATGAAATATTGCAAAATAAATTTTTCTTTTTTGGAACTATTGACAAGTGAGAAAATCCGTTCTAAACTTAATATATAGACAGTATTTTTCTGCGGATAAGCCGCAGTCTGTACTGTCTTTCTTCCGTTTTTTGGAGGTAAAATTACATTAAGAAAGGACTTGAAAATATGAAAAAATCTATGCTGATTCATCACGATTTCATACACACATTCCGTTTATTGACTTATGAGGAACTTGGTCGGCTCATAATGGCTGCCATGGAGTTTGATGTTGACGGAACGGTTACGGAGTTTGATGACCGTATGATGAATGCCACTTACTTCCGTCTGACCGAGTGTCTTAGAAGGAATTCAGAAAAGTATGAGGAAATAACACAGAAAAGAACTGAAGCGGCTAAAAAACGTTGGGAGCAGTTTAAAAAAGAGGAACTTAAGAATGATTATGACATCTGATTTGTAATGCATTTGCACAGACATTTATGCATCTGTAGGTAAACATAATAATAAAAATGATAATAAAAAGGTTAATGTGAATAAAAAGGGTAAGGGGGCTTTTCCACATTTTGCTCTGAAACGCCGTTTTTGTGGAAAACTATGTGGAAAACTCCCTTTTTTGACCGTTTTTCTGATAAGTTTTTATCTTTAATTTTTCAGTTGACAAAACTGTATCTGATGTGTATAATGTACTAAAGCAATATTCAAATGCGTTAAAAGGGATAAGTAATCACATTCCCTTCATCTCAGAGAGGAGCAGTAAGGTGAAAGTGCTCTGTTGAAGAAGTGATGAAATGCACCCGTCAGCACCCGAGGGGAACTGTAGTATCCGAGGGCGTAGGTCGGCGTTAACGGCAGAGCTGTCACAGTGCAGTTTGAGTTATAAGTCAGAGTGGAACCGCGTTTTAACGCCTCTGTCCGAATTTTTTTCGGTACAGAGGTTTATTTTTTTATAAATAGGTGGTAGAATATGTTTGATAGATTAAAAGAAGACCTTCAGTGTGTCAAAGACCGTGACCCTGCGGCCAGAAGCAATATAGAAATAATGCTCCTTTATCCCGGATATAAGGCGGTCAGAGCTTACAGACGAGCTCATTGGTGCTATAATCATAAGATGTACTTTCTTGCCCGTGCTATCTCACAGCACTGCGTTAAGCAGACAAACATCGAAATCCATCCCGGTGCACAGATAGGAAAGCGGTTTTTTATCGACCACGGAACGGGAGTGGTTATCGGTGAGACAGCCATAATCGGCGATGACTGTACCATTTATCAGGGCGTAACCCTCGGCGGTACAGGTAAGGACCACGGAAAAAGACATCCCACTTTAGGTAATAATGTTCTCGTCGGTGCGGGCGCTAAGGTACTCGGCCCCTTCCGCATCGGTGATAACTCAAATGTAGCCGCAGGCTCGGTAGTTCTTTCGGAAATTCCCGATAACTGTACCGCTGTCGGTACTCCTGCGAGAGTAGTAAGGAGAAACGGTAAAAGGGTTGACAGACTCGACCATATCCACACTCCCGACCCGCTTTCTCAGGAAATATGTGCATTAAAAATGAAAATAGAAAAATTAGAAAAACAATTAAAGCAAATGGAGGAAAAACAATGAAAATTTTTAACACTCTTACCAGAGAAAAAGAAGAATTAATCCCTCTTACCGAAGGCGAGTATAAAATTTACGCCTGCGGTCCTACTGTTTATAACTTCATTCACATCGGTAACGCCAGACCTCTCTGCGTTTTTGATGTAATGCGCCGTTATCTCGAATACAGAGGTAATAAGGTTAATTTCGTACAGAACTTCACTGATATCGACGATAAGATTATCCGCCGTGCAAACGAAGAAGGCGTTACCTTCAAGGATATTTCCGAAAAGTACATCGAGGAATTCTGGACTGATGCCAAGGGTATGAATGTCCGTGAAGCTACCACTCATCCCAAGGCGACTGAAAACATCGACGAAATTATCGACATCGTTTCTACTCTTATCGAAAAAGGCTACGCTTATGAGGTAAACGGTGATGTTTATTTCAGCACTAAAAAATTCGAGGAATACGGTAAGCTTTCACATCAGCCTCTCGAGGACCTTGAAGCAGGTGCACGTATTAATGTAGGTGAAGTCAAAAGAGAGCCTATGGACTTCGCTCTCTGGAAGAGTGCCAAACCCGGTGAGCCTTACTGGGAGTCACCCTGGGGTCACGGCAGACCCGGCTGGCACATCGAATGCTCCGCTATGGTAAGACGCTACCTCGGTGAAACCATCGACATTCACTGCGGCGGTCAGGACCTGGTATTCCCTCACCACGAAAATGAAGTGGCACAGAGTGAATGCTGTAACGGTAAACCATTCGCAAGATACTGGATGCATAACGGCTTTATCACTGTAGACAAGGTTAAAATGTCAAAGTCACTCGGTAACTTCTTTACTGTCCGTGATGTAGCTGAGCAGTACGGCTACGAGCCTATCCGTTATCTTATGATTTCCTGTCAGTACAGAAGCCCCATTAACTACAGCTTTGACGCTATCGCACAGTGCAAGGCTTCTCTCGAAAGACTCTACACCTGCCGTAATAACCTTGACTTCGCACTTAAGAATGCAGTAGAAGAAGCAGGGGAGAAGGATGCAGAAATCGTCGCACTCATCGACGGTAAAAAGGATAAGTTCATCGAAGCTATGGAGGATGATCTTAACACAGGTGAAGCTCTCGGGGCAGTATTTGAACTCGTCCGTGATATAAACAGTAACGTAAACGAAGGTGTTCAGTCAAAGGCACTCGTAGAATATGCTGCAAAGATTTTCGACGAGCTTATGGATGTTCTCGGTCTTCTTTACAATCGTAACAAGGAAGATAAGAGCCTCGACGATGAAATCGAAGCACTTATCGCTGCCAGAAATGACGCAAGAAAGAACAAAAACTGGGCTGAAGCTGACCGTATCAGAGACGAACTCAAAGCACAGGGTATCGTTCTCGAAGATACACCTCAGGGTGTTAAGTGGCACAGAGCATAATATGAGGGGCTGAATATCAGCCCCTTAATGAATATTGAACAACGAATAATGAATAAGAACCTGCCTGCGGCAGAACCTTGTTACTCGCAGGCTCGTAATAACGAATAATGTAGGGGTACGGCGTGCCGTGTCCGTTACCCGTTTTGCATATGCGAGGTATCATTATGAAGGAAGATAAATACAAGGATTTATTAAAGCTGATTACAGTGCCTATATGGATTTATTGTTCGCTTGAGATGTTATACAGTGTAATTTATTTTATATTAGATTATGCGGGTATGTATGGTGTAACAGCTGTCTTGGCTGAAATTTTACTTTATTTCAGTATTTTAACTTTATATTTTGCTATACCGGTGCTTGCATTGATAGGCTTGCTGTCAATGACAGCTTATTATTCAGTGAAAAATAAAAGTATAAAGCCTTTACTTAATGTACGACTTTGGGTTACAATAGTAATAGTCGTAATCAGCACTGTTTGCAGATTCGAAATTATAGGCAATAATTTTTAAATTGTAGTGGATGCCGTCCTCGACATCCCGTTGATCTGCATTGATATTTAATATGTATATCATAGGGGCGACCATCGGTCGTCTGTAAAAACTGTGAGAAGGTATCATTATGAATTACAACAAACAAAGTCCCATAGCCGTAGTTGACTCGGGTGTAGGTGGTATAACCGTTCTTAGAAAGCTTTATAAGCTTATGCCTAATGAGGATTACATCTATTTCGGTGACTCGGCAAATGCTCCCTATGGGGTAAAAAGCAAAGAGGAAATTAAAAATCTCACTGTGAAGGCCTGTGAGTCTCTTATGGAAAGAGGTGCTAAAGCTGTTGTTATTGCCTGTAACACAGCTACCAGTGCCGCCGCCGCATACCTTCGTGAGAAATACCCCGATTTTATCTTCATCGGTCTCGAGCCTGCCTTGAAGCCGGCCGCACTTTTTAAAGAAAATCCGAGAGTGCTCGTTCTTGCTACTCCTCTTACGCTTAAGGAAGAAAAGTTTGATAAGCTTATGGCAAGATTTGAGGGTCAGGCTGAGTTTATAAAGCTTCCTGCTCCCGAGCTTGTAAGATTCATCGAAAGCGGAAATCTTGATTCACCCGAAGAAATAGCCTATCTCGAAGAAATACTTGCTCCTTATGCGGGAAATAAGGTGGATGCTGTGGTTTTAGGCTGTACTCATTTTCCTTTTGCCCGTAAGGCTATTCTTAAAATTTTAGGTGATAAGGTTGAGGTTTTTGAAGGCAGTAAGGGTGCTGCGAGCTACTGTAAAGCCTGTCTTGAGGAAAAGGGTCTTCTGAATGAAGAGGGCAGAGAAGGTGTAATTTTCTTCGAAAACAGTGACGGAAATAAAATCGAAACAAGCAAAAGAATGTTTTATTATAAAGGCTGATTTTATGAAAATACAGGACGAATTAAAAGAATATCTTCTTTCGCAGGGCGCTTCCGATGTGGGCTTCTGTGCTTTGCCCGACGGAGATTTCGGTGAGTGTAAATTTGCGGTCAGTGTCGTTGTGCGTCTCTCTGAGGCTATCGTTGAGGAAATTGTCGGCGAGCCTACTCACACCTATTTTAACCATTACCGCTCAGTCAATGCTTTTATTGATTCTCTGCTTTTAAAGGCAGGTCTTTTCTTGCAGAGTAAAGGCTATCGCTACATTACAGTGGCGGCCTCTCAGAGCATAAATAAGGACGGCTGGAACTATAAGGGAAGATACTCCCATAAAAAAGCCGCCTGTCTTTCGGGTCTCGGAACTGTGGGGAAAAGCTCTATGTTTCTTCACAGAAAATACGGTGCAAGGGTAAGACTCGGCACTGTGGTTACCGACTGCCCCTTCGAAAAGGAAAAGACGGAGTTTATTTCTCCCTGTCTTGACTGTGATTTATGCGTCAAGGCCTGTCCCTCGGGTGCTATTCTCGGTAAGCTCTGGGATGAAAATACATCGAGAGAAGAAATGTTTGCCCCTGAAAAGTGCAGTAATTATATGAAAAATCACTTCAAGCACATCGGCAGAGGTGCTGTCTGCGGAATATGTATGAAGGTTTGTCCGTACGGGAAATAAATGCAAAATGCAAAATGGCGGGAAAGTTTTCGGATAAAGAAAGTGATACACCGCCCGATAAATCGGTATATCGTAGGGGCGACCATCGGTCGTCCGATGAATCATTATTAACACCGCATCATTCACTGTAGGGACGGATATTATCCGCCCGTAGGTTGTCTGTGCCGAATAAATCTGATAAAACAGGTGAAAATTATGAACACTAAAATCGCTCTCGTAACAGGTGGTAGCTCGGGTATCGGCAGATGCACCGCCGTTTCTCTTAAGAATATGGGATGTAAGGTTTACGAAATCAGCCGCCGTGACATTCCAAATGAGGGTGTCGTACACATTTCTGCTGATGTAACCGACGAAAAAGCGGTGAAAACTGCTGTTGAAAGCATAATAAACACCGACGGAAAAATCGACATTCTTATTAACTGTGCAGGCTTCGGTATTTCGGGCGCTGTGGAGTTTACTGAGGAAGCCGAGGCACGACGACAGTTTGATGTTAATTTCTTCGGTGCGGTAAATGTAACGAAGGCTGTTCTGCCTTTTATGAGAGAGAAAAGAAAGGGCAGAATTGTCAACATCAGCTCCGTAGCTGCTGTGGCACACATACCATTTCAGACATACTATTCCGCTTCCAAAGCCGCTATCGAAAGCTATACCTGCTGTCTTGCCAATGAGGTAAGACCCTTCGGCATCACGGTTACTGCCATTCAGCCGGGTGACATAGCCACGGAGTTCACCGCCGCCAGAGAGAAATCCTTCGAGGGTGATGATGTTTACGAGGGAAGAATCGGCAGAAGCGTGGCGGGAATGGAAAAAGATGAGGAAAAGGGTATGAGTCCCGAAAAAGCAGGGGAGTATATAGCAAAGGTTGCTCTGAAAAAGAAGGTCAAGCCTGCTTATGCCATCGGTTTTTCCTATAAATTTCTTGCTGTTCTCTGTAAGGTTTTTCCTTCGTCGGTGAGAAATTACATAGTCGGTATGCTTTATGCGAGATAAAGAAAAATTCACCCTTACATCTTGACAACGGTGTGAGGGTGTTATATAATAACTCTTGTCTTTTTGATATGACAAGCCGGTGTGTTGGAATTGGCAGACGAGGCGGACTCAAAATCCGTTGGTAGCGATACCGTGCGGGTTCGACCCCCGCCACCGGCACCAGAGCACCAAGCTGAAAAGCTTAGGTGCTTTTATCTTTCTGTCAGAAAATTACTTTAGTTTACGGAGGGTTATTCTGTGAAACGGCTTCCCCGTATTTTAATCATTCTTGCTCTTATACTTTCCTATATTATGTGCGCCTGTGTTGCCTATAACTACAGAGGTCTTCTTTGCGGTATCGAGCATCAGGGCTTCAGTGCACCGGCTGAGACTGCGTTTTTTTCTCGCTGTACCCTTTGCTGTTGTCATAAGCTTATGCCTTATTGGTGCATATCTTATTAATAAAAATTAGCTCTTGCCCGAATTAAAATCAACCATTTATTGACACACAGCAAAAATTTTAATTCAGGGTCTTGACATAGCTTCTCTCTTGTGCTATACTACATCGAATTAATTTGAAGGAAGGTGAAAAATATGTGCAAAAGCTGTTCTCACGGTGCCCGTATTTCTTCTCCTTTTATTCCTGTTTTTTCTTGTATTGCTATTATTTCTTTTAACGAGTAACTTTTTTGTTACTCGTTATTTTTTTACCTCGATTTTTATTGATTTATTAATATATTTGTTATATAATATAAAGAAAAATATTAATGTGTATAATTATGTTTCAGTTTAAGCGAAAAGGAGTGGTACAAATGAAACATTTACTTAAATTACTCGACTGGTCAAAAGAAGAAATTCTTGAGACTCTCGACCTTGCTGACAAGCTCAAAGCCGAAAAGAAGGCGGGCATAAAGCATCCTCTTCTCGAAGGTAAAACTCTTGGAATGATTTTTCAGAAATCCTCCACGAGAACCAGAGTTTCTTTCGAAGTAGGTATGTACGACCTTGGCGGTACACCTCTCTTCCTTTCCTCGAAGGATTTACAGATAGGCAGAGGCGAGCCTGTTCAGGACACAGCGAGAGTTCTTTCCCGTTTTCTCGACGGTATTATGATCAGAACCTTCGACCAGCAGGAGGTCGAGGATCTCGCAAAGTACGGCTCCATCCCCATAATAAACGGTCTTACGGATTTCTGCCATCCCTGTCAGGTTCTCGCTGACCTTCAGACCATCCGTGAGTATAAAGGCTATCTCGAGGGCAGAAAGCTCTGCTACATAGGTGACGGTAATAATATGGCAAACAGCCTTATCGTCGGCTGTCTCAAGGTAGGTATGAAGGTGGCTATCGCCTGTCCTAAGGGCTATGAGCCCGATGACAGTGTGGTAGAATGGGCCAGGGAAAACGGCGACCTTCTCATTACCGAGGATATCCTCGAAGCCTGTAAGGGCGCTGATGTGCTTTACACAGACGTGTGGGCATCTATGGGCCAGGAAAGTGAAGCTGCAAAAAGACAGAGAATCTTTAAGAATTATCAGATTAATGACGATGCTGTTAATGCTGCCAACGATGGTGTAATGGTTCTTCACTGTCTTCCCGCTCACAGAGGTGAGGAAATCACCGATAAGGTCCTCGAAGAACACGCAGACCAGATTTTCGACGAAGCAGAAAACAGACTTCACGCACAGAAAGCAGTTCTTGTCAAGTGTTTTCTTGACTAACCGATAGATTTTAAGAGAAAGGAATCACATAAGTGATAAAGGTCTAATGTATGAAAAAGCGTTATTTGGTTTTACAGGACGGCACAGCTTTTGAGGGCTACGCCTTCGGTGCCGACGGCGAAAATATCGGTGAACTCGTTTTCACCACGAATATGGTCGGTTACATCGAAACTCTTACCGACCCCTGCTACTACGGTCAGATCGTTATGCAGACCTTCCCCATGGTAGGTAACTACGGCATCATCGAGTCCGACTTCATCGGTCAGCCTAAGCTTCACGGCTATGTGGTAAGAGAGTGGTGCGAAGCTCCCTCTAACTTCCGCTGTGAATATGACCTTGACACCTTCCTTAAAAATAACGGCATCCCCGGTATTTACGGTGTGGACACCAGAGAAATCACTAACATCATCCGTGACGGTGGCACAGTCAATGCTAAAATCTGCGACGAGCTTCCCGAGTCCTTCGGTGATATCAAGGAATACAAAATCGTTTCTGCCGTAGAAAATACAGGCAGCACGGAAAAAAGTGAGTTTGTACCGGCAGGGGATTGCAGAAAGCACATCGCTATCGTAGACCTCGGCTCTACTAAGAATATGGAACAGGCTCTTATGGAAAAAGGCTACAAGGTTACTCTTCTTCCTTACTCCTTTAAAGCATCAGAGGTTGAGGCTGACGGTGTTATCCTTTCCGAAGGTCCCGGCTGTCCCAAGGCTAACGCAGACATTATCGCTGAAATCGGCGCTCTTATGGGTAAGCTTCCCGTTTTCGGTATCGGACTCGGTCATCAGCTTATGGCTCTTTCACAGGGCGCTGACACAGAAAAGCTACCTTACGGCCATCACGGCTCAAATCAGCCTGTTAAAATCGTAGGCACTCCCCGTACTCTTATCACCACTCAGAATCACGGCTATGTGGTTAATAAGGACAGCGTGAAAGAAGGAGTTATCTCTCACCTTAACGGCAACGACGGCACGGTTGAGGGTATCGAATACACAGATAAGAAAGCATTCTCCGTTCAGTTCGAGCCTGATGATGCGCTTATCGAAAAATTCTTAAAGATGATGGAGGAGTAAGCTATGCCACTTAATAAAGATATCAAAAAAGTTCTTGTTATAGGTTCAGGTCCTATCGTTATCGGACAGGCTGCCGAGTTTGACTATGCAGGCGCACAGGCTTGCCGTGTTCTTAAGCAGGCAGGCGTAAATGTAGTTCTCGTTAACTCCAACCCCGCCACCATTATGACAGATAAGGCTCTGGCTGATGAAATTTACCTTGAGCCTCTCACCACCGAAACAGTAAAGAGAATCATCAAGCTTGAAAAGCCTGACTCACTTCTAGCAGGTCTCGGCGGTCAGGTAGGTCTTACTCTGGCTATGCAGCTTTCTAAGGAAGGCTTCCTCGAGGCTAACGGTGTTAAGCTCATCGGTACTGACGTAGAAGCCATCGATAAGGCTGAGGACAGACAGCTTTTCAGAGATACAATGCAGTCCATCAATCAGCCCTGCATTCCTTCCGATATTTCAAATGACATCGAAACCTCACTGGAAATCGCGAAGAGAATCGGTTACCCCGTAATCGTTCGTCCCGCATTTACTCTCGGCGGCGCAGGCGGCGGTGTGGCCTACAACGAAGAGGAGCTTCGTCTTTTCGCAAAGACAGGTCTTGACGCTTCTCCTATTACACAGATTCTCGTTGAAAAATATATAAAAGGCTGGAAGGAAATCGAGTTTGAAACCATGCGTGACAGCGCAGGTAACGCTATCGCCATCTGCTCTATGGAAAACTTCGACCCCGTCGGTGTTCACACAGGTGACAGTATCGTTGTCGCTCCCGCACTTTCTCTTTCCACCAAAGAGTACAATATGCTCCGTCAGGCTTCTCTTGACATCGTTTCTGCTCTTAAGATCGTAGGCGGATGTAACTGTCAGTTTGCACTTAACCCCGAATCCTTCGAGTATGCGGTTATCGAGGTTAACCCCCGTGTTTCCCGTTCCTCCGCTCTCGCTTCCAAGGCATCCGGTTATCCCATCGCAAAGATGACCACCAAGCTCGCTCTCGGTTATAACCTTGACGAAATCGTAAACGACATCACCGGTAAGACCTGCGCATGCTTCGAGCCTTCACTCGACTACGTAGTATGTAAGTTCCCCAAATGGCCCTTCGATAAGTTCCTCGGCTCTTCCAGAAAGCT
>JAZTZH010000053.1:0-45495 GCA_045637365.1 Acutalibacteraceae bacterium | reverse complement strand
TAGATGCCGTGCTTCGCCCCCCTACCTTACCGCTACTGCCTTCTTACGGCGAACATCCCGTCTGCATAAAAAACTAAGGCTACCGCAATTTAATGCAGTAGCCTTTTGTTATTCATTTAACTGAATTACTTATTATACATAGGTCTTGCCTTGTATGATGTGTGGAGAAGCTCGTGAGCCTTATGGCTGTTGGGTTCACCGAGGAATTCAGCATAGATAGTCTTAACATCTTCGTTTTCGTGGCTCTTTCTTGAAGGACGGTTTACGTCGTTCTGATAAAGAGCAGCTGCACGGAGAGCCTTGAGATCTGTGAAGTTGCGTGTGGTTGGATCCTGAACAGGCTGACCGCCACCGTTGATACATCCGCCGGGACAACCCATAATTTCGATGAAGGTGTAGTCAGCTGTGCCGTCCTTAACCTTTTCCATGAGAGCCTTAGCGTTCTTAGTACCGCTGGCGATAGCCACCTTAACATCGAGGTCGCCAAGCTTGTAGGAAGCTTCCTTGATGCCTTCCATACCGCGAACATCGTGGAATTCGGGGTTTTCGAGGTTTTCACCTGTGATTACTTCTGCAGCAGTACGGAGAGCTGCTTCCATAACACCGCCTGTAGCACCGAAGATAACAGCAGCACCTGTGCCCTGACCGAGAGGAGCATCGCAGCTTTCATCGGGAAGGAGTGCGAAGTTGATACCTGCAGTGTTGATCATTCTGCCGAGCTCTCTGGTGGTAAGAACGTAGTCTACATCAGCGTAACCGCTTGCGTCCATGGTGTCTCTGCCGCATTCGAACTTCTTGGCAGTACAGGGCATGATAGCTACTGAAACGATATCCTTGGGATCGATGCCGTTCTTTTCAGCGTAGTAAGTTTTGATAACTGCGCCCTGCATCTGCATGGGAGATTTACAGGATGAAAGATGGTCGAGCTCTGTGGGATAGTAGTGTTCACAGTATTTAATCCAGCCGGGTGAGCAGGAAGTAATCATGGGAAGAACGCCGCCGTTCTTGACTCTTCCGAGAAGCTCTGTAGCTTCTTCCATAATGGTAAGATCAGCACCGAAGTTGGTGTCGAATACCTTGTCGAAGCCGAGACGACGAAGAGCGGCAAACATTTTGCCTGTTACGTCTGTGCCTACGGGCATACCGAAGCATTCACCGAGAGTAGCACGGATAGCGGGAGCAGCCTGAACTACTACATACTTGCTTTCGTCGTTGATAGCTTCGAATACCTTAGCGGTATCATCTTTTTCATAGATAGCACCTACGGGGCAGTTTACGATACACTGACCGCAGGAGATACAGGATGTGGTGTCAAGACCAAGCTCGAAGGGTGAGCCGATATGAGTGTCGATACCACGGGCATTAGCACCGATAACACCGATACCCTGGTTTTCACAGGCAGCTACACAGCGACGGCAGAGGATACATTTATTGTTATCTCTTACCATATGAGCTGCAGAGTAGTCGAGCTCGTAAACAGGCTTGAAGCCGTCGTACTTATCTTCTGTTTCTACGCCGTATTCCTTGCAGAGCTTCTGAAGCTCGCAGTTACCGCTTCTGATACAGGATAGGCACTTTCTTTCATGAGTGGAAAGAATGAGCTCAAGAGTAGTCTTTCTTGCCTTACGAACCTTTTCGCTGTTAGTGAAGATTTCTGTGCCGTCTCTTTCGATGGGGAATACACAGGCGGCTACAAGGCTTCTTGCGCCCTTTACTTCTACTACACAGAAACGGCAGGCGCCGATTTCGTTGATTTCCTTAAGGAAGCAGAGGGTGGGGATTTCGATACCTACCTGTCTTGCTGCTTCGATGATTGTTGTACCGTAAGGTACGCTGCAAGGCATACCGTTAATTTTGATATTAAGCATATTTTCCATTATTGCGTACCTCCTTATTTCTTAATGATAGCTTTGAATTTACAGGAATCCATACATACACCGCACTTGATGCACTTGGATGTATCGATGGTGTGAGCTTCCTTGACTGCACCTGAGATAGCGCCTACGGGACACTTCTTGGCACAGAGAGTACAGCCCTTACACTTGTCTGCCTCGATGGAGAATGAAAGGAGATCCTTACATACGCCTGCGGGACATGTCTTATCTACAACATGAGCAATGTATTCGTCACGGAAGAATTTAAGTGTGGAAAGAACAGGGTTGGGAGCTGTCTGACCGAGACCGCAGAGAGAGTTTTCCTTGATATAGTAGCAAAGCTCTTCAAGCTTGTCGATGTCTTCGAGAGTACCCTTACCTGATGTGATTTTGTCGAGCATTTCGAGAAGTCTTCTGGTACCTACACGGCAGGGAGTACATTTACCGCAGGATTCATCGACTGTGAAATCGAGGAAGAACTTAGCGATGTCAACCATACAGTTGTCTTCGTCCATTACGATAAGACCGCCTGAACCCATCATACAGCCGATAGCTGTGAGGTTATCGTAGTCGATGGGAGTGTCCATAAGGTGAGCAGGGATACATCCGCCGGAGGGGCCGCCTGTCTGAGCAGCCTTGAAAGCCTTACCGTTGGGAATACCGCCGCCGATTTCATAGATAACGTCACGAAGAGTAGTACCCATGGGAACCTCAACGAGACCTGTGTTTGTGATTTTACCGCCGAGAGCGAATACCTTGGTACCCTTTGATTTTTCAGTACCCATTGAAGCAAACCAGTCAGCGCCTTTACGGATGATGGCGGGAATATTTGCGAAGGTTTCTACGTTGTTTTCGGTGGTGGGCTTACCGAACAGACCCTTTACTGCGGGATAGGGAGGACGGGGTCTGGGTTCACCTCTGTTACCTTCGATGGAGGTCATAAGAGCGGTTTCTTCACCGCATACGAAAGCACCTGCACCGAGTTTTACGAAAAGGTCGAAGTCAAAGCCTGAACCGAAGATGTTCTTACCGAGAAGACCCATTTCTCTTGCCTGATTAATAGCAATCTGTAAACGTGCAACAGCGATGGGATATTCAGCACGGACATAGATGTAACCTTCGGTAGCACCTGTAGCGTAACCGCAGATAGCCATAGCTTCGATGATACAGTGGGGGTCGCCTTCCAGAACTGAACGGTCCATGAATGCGCCCGGGTCACCTTCGTCAGCGTTACATACTACATATTTCTGGTCAGCCTTGTTAGCAGCTGTGAAGCTCCATTTGAGACCGGTGGGGAAACCGCCGCCGCCTCTGCCGCGAAGACCTGAATCCTTAACTATCTGGATAACCTGCTCGGGTGTGAGTTCGGTAAGACACTTACCGAGAGCCTGGTAGCCGTCATAAGCGATGTATTCATTGATATCTTCGGGATTGATAACACCGCAGTTGCCCAGAGCAACTCTCTTCTGCTTTTTGTAGAAGTTGGTGTCGTTAAGACCCTTGATTTCTTCGGGGGTTACTGTTTCCTTGTAGAGAAGACGGGTAACCATACGGCCTTTGAGAAGATGTTCTTCTACGATTTCGGGAACGTCTTCTACCTTAACTTCTGAATAGAAGCAGCCTTCGGGATAAACGATCATAATGGGGCCGAGAGCGCAGAGACCGAAGCAGCCTGTACGGATAACCTGTACTTCGTTTTCGAGACCTTTAGCTTTAAGCTCGGCATTCATTGTGTCGATGATTTTCTGTGAATTTGAAGAGGTACAACCGGTACCGCCGCAAACGAGCACATGAGAACGATACATTTATACTTCCTCCTTATTTAGCGATAGCTCCAACGGTGTATTCCACTACGGGATTACCGTTTACGAGATGGTCAACAACTATTCTTGCAACCTTTTCTTCAGTAAGCTGAACATAGGTTACCTTTTCCTTACCGGGAACCATAACCTCAGCGATGGGCTCGTACTGGCACATACCGATACATCCTGTCTGTGCTACGGTAACGTTTGTAAGGTTACGCTTTGCTGTTTCTTCTACGAATTTATTCATTACAGGTCTTGCACCTGCTGCGATACCGCAGGTAGCCATACCAACAACAACTCTGGTGATTTCGGTAGAATCATCACGTGCTGTAAGGTTAGCCTTGGCAGCATCTCTTAATGCCATAAGTTCTGCGAGAGTTTTCATTAATTTACACCTCCGTAAGTTGTTTCGTGTTTTCAGTGATATAATCTTTGAGCCAAGCAGTGATGCTCGGTTCGTTAAGGGGAACATCGCCTAAAATTTCTTTAAGCTGTCGGGTGTCCATGGTGAAGCATCTGTCATCGGTTTGTCTTACATAAACGAAATCGATGTGAAGATTCATCGTCACAAGCATAATGACTGTCGAGCACATATCACCTATGGGCGTGAAGTCCAGGTGGTCAGTACAGAAACGGGCAGTGGTTTTCGTTCCGACACCGGGCGTGCTTTCTATGTCGAAGGAGCCTCCCGTCATTTCCGCCGCCATTCTGAAAAGAGGAATACCCATTCCGACCTTTCTGGTGGTGCGTGTGGTAAAGAAGGGATCTCTTACACTTTCGAGCTGTTCGGGTGTCATACCTTTACCGTTGTCGCTTACTGAAATTTCCAGGGTGTTTGTCTTTGTATCTTCGATAAGCTCGATGGTTATCAGCGAGGCTTCCGCTCTGACTGAATTCTGAGCTATATCAAGTACATTGAGAGAAAGTTCCCTCATCAGTTCATATATTTGTCAAGAATGCCCTTAACGTCCTTGGCTGTGATTTTGCCGTAAACGTCTTCATTGACTGTAAGAACGGGAGCAAGACCGCAGGCACCGATGCAGCGGCAGGCTGTAAGTGAGAATTTACCGTCAGCTGTGCATTCGTCTGCGCCGATACCGAGCTGTGCGGAAAGCTCATCAAAGATTTCCTGTGCAGCCTTAACGTAGCAGGCAGTACCGAGACAAACGGAGATAGCATATTCACCCTTGGGAGAAAGAGCAAACTGAGCGTAGAATGTGGCAACGCCGTAAACTTTTTCCATAGGTACCTTCATGCCGTCTGCAATTTTCTGCTGAACTTCGAAGGGGAGATAGCCGTAGATTTCCTGTGCTACCTGCATAACATGCATAAGCTGGCTGTTGTCTCCTGTGCATTCAGCGATAACTGCGTCAAGTTTTGCAGCCTGTTCAGGTGTGTCCTTGAACGGGATTGTGCTGATTTTCTTAAGCATTGACTTTTGTCCTCCTTTAAACGGATTACCGTTAAATTTTGTAAGTTGCAGAGTTATTTTAAGTTAATAAAACCTTACAATAATCCATACTCATAAATAATAACATATTCTGCAAGAAAAATCCACTGAATTTTTAATTTTAACAGGGGAAAATTTTGTTTTTCTCTTTTCAACAAAAAAAGCCGTTGAATTTTTTATAAAATAAACAAATAAATTCTCCATTTCCTTTTGTTTTACTAGGATTTCAGACGCTTTTTCTCACGGGAAAAGAGAAAAAATCCACTCTAATTATGCACAAAAAACGTATTGAGAATTTGTGAAAAAATACAAAGTTAAAAGCTTAAAAAACAGCTCCTATTGACTTTTAAAAATCATAGGATATAATTAAAAGGATGAACGGTTTATGTATGCCGTTAATATATTCTGAAAGGATAAAACAGTATGAAAAATTTAAAAAGAACGCTCAGCATTTTTCTTGCTCTTTTAATGGCATTTTCTGTATGCACTGTGGCTTTTGCAGAAGATGAACCCGCAGAAAAAACTGAGGAAGTAACAGGATTTACGGCGGAGGATTTTCTCTCTGTAAAGGGCAGAAAAATCTTTAATCAGAAGGGCGAAGAAATTCAGCTCAAAGGCGTAAATATCGGCGCATGGCTCGTCCGTGAGGACTGGCTTAACCCCGACCATATTCCTGCAGAGGTTCTCGCCGAAAAGAAATACGACGGTGAAATGGTTTATGACAAGCTTGAAGAACGCTTCGGCAGAGAAAAGTCTCAGGAGCTTCTTAATATGTTCTATGACAACTGGTTTACCGAATGGGATCTCGATAACATCAAATCCCTCGGCTTCAACTGTGTACGTGTTCCCTTCTGGTACAGAAACTTCTACTATGACGACAAGGGTACTAAAATCCTCGATGAAAATGGCGAATGGGATTTCTCCCGTCTTGACTGGGTAGTAGAGGAATGCTCCAAGAGAGAGCTTTATGTTATCCTCGATATGCACGGTGCAGTAGGCTCGCAGAGTGATGCTCCTCATTCAGGCCGTGGCTTTGCAGGAGCACAGCTTATGGAGGACAGCGAGAGAGGCGAAGAGTACCGCCGTCTTACTGATGAACTCTGGTCAGCTATCGCATCAAGATTTAACGGTAACCCTGCTGTTGCTATGTATGACCTTCTCAATGAGCCTATGTGCGACGTTCAGTGTGGAGAGCTTGAGAGAAGAATAAAGAATGAAAAGATTTATACCCGTCTTTACGATACAGTCCGTGCAGTAGATGATGAGCATATCATTACTATGGAAGCTATCTGGACAGGATTCGCTCTTCCCTACACCTTTATGAGAGGCTGGCACGATGTGGTATATCAGGTTCATTTCTACAATAACTCTGATTTTATCTTCACCTTCTTCCTTCTTCTCACTATGGCTATTCATCCCAATGTACCTCTTATGATGGGTGAATTCTATCCCCATAAAAACACCACATGGGAAAACTGCTTCAAAACTATGAATAAGCTTAACTACAGCTGGATGCTCTGGACATACAAGGCAACAGGTCATGGTATGTGGAGCTCCGACTGGTGTATGTACGGTGCGAAGGACGGCTTCTGGAGAGCAAATATCTTTGACGGCTCTTATGAACAGATAGCAGAATCTTGGAACGCTGAAAGACTTAACACTCAGACAGGCTTCCAGGATACAGGACACTATGCAAAAAATGTAGAGGCACATCTCGGCTGATAAACTGAATAATATAAGAAATGGCAACCGTCTTTGTGGCGGTTGCTTTTTATTGTTTTCGTTTTAATAAAGAATTTGGTCGTCATCCGCTCGAGCTGCATCGTCATTGAAGCGCCCGCAGTGCGGGGTGAAGCGAGATGTGTAACAGTAAGATGTATTTTATAATTTTCGTTTCAAGAAAACTGTTAGTCATCATAGCTTCGCAGAGTTACTTTTGTTACGACAAAAGTAACCAAAATCATTCTTTTTTTAGGGAAAACCAATCCGAACACGATAACGGAAGAAGAGATTGATTTCTTTCACAGTTCACCCTTAGTCTGCCATTCATAAGTAAACAGCCTTTTAAGTCTACCGTTATCTATAGTTCTATGCTCAGCCTTACCGAAAGAGCGAGCGCACAGAGTGCTTTTACTGAAAGCAGTACAGGAAAATCGCTGACATAGCTCCCTCAACGCACAGATATTTTGTCTACCCTGTGGTGTCTGACGTCACCACACGCTTCGTCTCCTTAAGTACCGTCAGTCCGACAGTCGCTTCCCGCTCTGACTGCTTTTTAGATGAGTTCTACGGTCAGTGACCCTTTAAACTTACACCAACATAAAAGTAATAGGGGTTAACGAAAACTTTCCTGTACTTCCGAAGCCTAATCGGTTGTCTTTGCCCCTGCCACGGGGCAACCCCTTGCAGAGCGTTTCGTAAGGAGGTACTGAAAGGTGAAAAAGCAGAAACACTGCTTAAGAAGGCAAGTAAGAGAAATAAAAATTTAACTGTAGAACGGCAGTTCCCTGTCTGCGACCCTGCCACGGGTCGCCCTCTAGGGAAAGTAATTATTTTAGAACTTTTGCTGAAAAACTAACTCTTACTGTTTCCATATACTTAACTGAACATCACTCTCTTTTCCCGTCCAAAAAAAGGGAGCTTTGTTTCCTTTGGCGCTCGCCTGTGCCAAAGTAAAAGCCTCCGCGGCTCGAGCGGATGACGACCAATAGTTTTCTTGAAACGAAAATTATAAAAATATATCTTATTGTTACATTGGAAGAATACTTTCAGCAAAAGTAAAACTAACTCTGCAAAGCTATACTGACAAAAGATTCACTAAAACAAAAGCAACCACCTTACAGTAGTTGCTTTCTGATTTATTTTACTATTATTCCTCCGCCGACCACATAATCTCCGTCATAAAGCACGAGAGACTGTCCTGCCGTCACTGCTCTGACAGGCTCTTCGAATTCGGCATGAAGTGTATTTTCGTCTGTCTGCCACACTCTTGCCCACTGCTCTTTATGAGAATATCTCGTTCTCGCTCTGACACGGATGGGGGAGTCGAGTCGGTCGCAGGTGATAAGGTTAATGTCTGTTGCTTCCACATGTCGGGTGAAAAGCTCTTCATTACTGCAGAGAATGACCCTGTTACTGTTCACGTCCTTTTCTTTCACATACATCGGTGCAGGTAAGGCAAGGCCGAGACCTCTTCTCTGCCCTACGGTGTAGCGGATGATACCCTTATGTGTGCCTAAAACCTTACCTTCGGTGTTTACGAAATCTCCCGAGGGATAAGTTTTATTGAGCCACCTTTCGATGAAAGAGCCGTAGTCTCCGTCGGGAATGAAGCAGATGTCCTGACTGTCCTTTTTTCTTGCATTGATGAGATTTTCCGAAAGGGCGATTTCTCTGGCTTTTTCTTTGGTAATGGAGCCGAGAGGGAAAAGGGTGTGTGAGAGCTGATGCTGATTAAGACAGTAGAGAACATAGCTCTGGTCTTTCGAGGTGTCAGCACCTTTTTTCAGGTAATACCTTTCGCTTTCTTTATCGTATCCGCACTGAGCGTAGTGACCTGTAGCGACATAGTCGAAGGACTGCCTTTCCGCTTCCTTCATAAGCGAACCGAATTTCAGATGCTTATTGCATACTATACAGGGATTGGGAGTAGCGCCGCCCTCGTAAACGGAGATGAAATTTCCGATAACCGTTTTTTTGAATTTCTCCGTGAAATCCAGCACCTGAAAGGGTATTCCCACCTTTTCGGCTACGGCACGGGCATCGTCGGTATCTGTGGAGGCACTTTCTTCACTGTGGCAGAAAAAACGGCAGTTTACACCTGTCACATCGTAGCCTTCCTTTTTCAGCAGAAGAGCAGAAATGGCACTGTCTACACCGCCACTCATACCTACCATTACTTTTTCAGCCATAAAAATACCCCCGCAAAATATAATCCTACTTGATTATATTAGTTGCGGGGTGGAAAGTCAAGTGCCTTATAATGGATAATGCACAGGTAAATTAATGCAGACATATGCCAGGGCAGAAAAAGGGAGCAGAAAGAACTTCGGCACTCAGAAATCGAGCTGTTCTTCGGTAAGATAGTCTGCATTTACATAGGGAAGAATTACCGTGAAATCCGTGTGTTCGGGAGAGCTCTGAGCTGTTATGGAGCCACCGTGCAGCTCTGTTATCTGCTTTGATATGGCAAGACCCAGACCTGAACCTCCCGAGTAAGAATTTCTCGAGGAGTCCGTACGGTAAAATTTTTCGAAGAGGCGGTCGAGCTTATTCTGAGGAATTTCGTCACAGTGATTACGGAACTTTATGATTACACGGCTTCTTCTTATTCTTGCACCGATTTTAATGACTGTTTCCTCATAGGAATAGTTTACAGCATTTTTTAAAAGGTTGTCGAAAACTCTTGCTATCTTGTCTGCGTCGGCGAACATTATGATATGTTCGGGAATGTCTGTCTGAACAGTGAGATTTTTTTCGGATAGCATAGGATAAAATTCATCGGCTATCTGTTCAAGCATCAGATTAAGATCGATGCGGTTTCTTTCGAGGGTCACCGTGTTTATGCTGAAGCGGGTGATTTCGAAAAACTCGTTTATGAGCTGCTCGAGACGGTATGCCTTGTCCAGAGAAATACCGACGAATTTAGCTCTTTGTTCTGCCGTAAGCTCACGGCTTTCGTCAAGAAGGGTGAGATAACCGATAACGCTTGTCAGAGGTGTTTTCAGATCGTGGGCAAGATACATAACCAGATCGTCCTTTTTCTTCTCTGCTTCGATAGCTTTTCTGCGATTTTCCACTACCTTGAGGCGGATGTCACTGAGCTTCAGCTCCACCTCAGAATAGCTTTTAGGGAAAGAGAGTATCTGTCCATCCTCGTTTGTGAGGGCATTTATGCTTTTGTAGACCCTTCCGAAGTTGATGAGTGTGGAAAATGAATAAATAACGCTGTTAATGAGCACGGTCAAAATAAAGGCAGGAATAAGAAGTATGTAGCTGTTACGGAAGATGTAATCCGCATACCGTGAATTCAGCAGTGCATCCAGAAATGCATAAATGCTGTCGGTGATGTCGTTGTACTGTTTGGCATAAAGATAACAGATAAGGTAAACGGCAGTAATTACGGCAAAGCATATCAGATTCCATTTGAAAAAGGAAATCAGAATCAGACTTATAACACTGTCAGCACCCTTTTTACGTTCCTTTGGTTTATTCGCTTTTTTCAATTTTATATCCAACTCCCCATACTGTTTTGATAAATTTGGGATTTCTCGGCTTTTCTTTAAGCTTTTCTCTGATTCTTCTTATATGTACCATAACAGTGTTATTGCTGTCAAGATAATCTTCTCCCCATACCTTTTCGAAAAGCTCTTTTGTGGAAACTATCTTGCCTGCATTTTCCATAAGCAGACGGACAATTCCGAATTCGATGGGGGTAAGAGCGATTTCCTCTCCGTAAAGAAAACAGGTGTGAGTGGAAATATTGATTTCCAGGCCTGATGCTTCCAGGGAGTCTGTTTTTTCGCTGCGGTCATTATATTGGGTGAAGCGTCTGAGCTGAGCTTTTATTCTTGCCGTCAGCTCCGGAGGGTTAAAGGGTTTGGTAACATAATCGTCGGCACCTAATGAAAGACCGGAGATACGGTCGGTGTAATCGGTTTTTGCCGTAAGCATAATAACGGGATAGGTGTGACTCTTTCTGATTTCTCTGCACAGAGTAAAGCCGTCAATGTCTCCCAGCATAACATCCAGCACAGCCAGGTCAAAGCTTTCATTTTTTATTAAATTGAGAGCTGCTTTGCCGTCGAAAGCCTTTACGGTTTCGAAGCCTTCATTCTGCAGATACACGCTTACCAGCTCAGCGATTTCTTTTTCGTCATCTACTATAAGTATTTTCATCTGAGTATCCTCGTTTTTTCGTTGATGGGAATATTTTTTGCATTTTTATTATACCATAATCTGCGGATATTGGAATATGTTATTTCTTAAGATTATCTTAAGTTTTCGTAAGGCGGACTGATTTAATAAAAAATAATCGTTTAACATCTTTATTTTTTCATAAAGATATATTATTATATATATTGAGTAATTATACTGAAATTCCGAGGAAGGTGAGAAAATGAAAAGAATACTTATAGTAGACGATGAAATCTCCATAGCAGAGCTTATTTCTGATGCTCTGGAGGATGAGGGCTTTGAAACGGTGATTAAAACAGACGGAAGAAGTGCATACGAATATATAAATGACCATAAGGACGAAATTTCTCTTATAACTCTTGATATTATGATGCCGGAAATTTCGGGTGTTGATCTGTGCAGGTATGTAAGAAACAGTGTGGACTGTCCCATTATTTTCGTTTCGGCGAAAGGAAAAACCTTCGATAAGGTACTCGGCCTCGAAATCGGTGCAGATGATTATATTGCCAAGCCCTTTATTGTGGAAGAGTTTGTCGCCAGAGTAAAGGCACATCTTAGAAGAGAGCAGAGACATCTTTCGGCGGATATCGGAGGAATTATAAAGGTAGGGGATATCGAAATCGACACATCTTCTCTTACTGTCAGCAGAAAGGGAGTACCCGTGGCCATTTCCACCCGTGAATTTCAGCTTCTGCAGTATCTTATGGAAAATGCCGGTAAGGTTCTTACCCGTGAGCAGATTTTTGCCCATGTGTGGGATACGGAGTTCGGAGACATAGGTACTGTAGCCGTTAATATAAAAAGCATAAGAGATAAAATTGACCCCGATAATGAGTATATAAAAACTGTCTGGGGTGTAGGATATAAATTTGTAAAGGTAAGATAAGGCCTTTTGAAAGGTGAAGAAAATGCACGGAAAAAAAAGTAATTTAATTACGGTTTTTCTGCTTATATGTGTTGTTCTGGCTTTCGGTTACATGTATAATGCTTCGGTAAGAGCTACACTCAGTGATGCTGCGGTTAATGCTAAGGGGGTGTTGGCGGAATACAACACCCAAATAATAGATGCTCTTATCAGAGAGCCTTCCGTCGACACATGGGATGATATCGTGGATGAATATGACGAGATTATCATTACCGTAGAGGACAGTCAGAATGATGTAATAGTCAAAAGTAAAGAAAATACATGGACAGCACTTGATGTCAAAGTTCAGACTCCCTTTGAATATAAGGGTAATGCATATCTGATAATTACTTCCGTTTATCTCCTGGAGAATTATGTGGCTGATGTCAGAGCGAGCACAAAATTCTTTCTCGTAGAAATGCTTATTCTGTTTTCTACTCTTGCGCTTATGGTTTTTACTACCTATACTCTTGTTCTGCGTCCCTTCAGAAAGCTCTACAGAGCCATAGAAGAGTACGATAAAACGGGAGAGTTTGAAAAAAAGAAGATAAAGGGCTATGCAGGCAAGGTTTACCGCAGATTTGTTTCTATGACTGAAAATCTCGAGGCTAACCAGAGAAACCAGAGAAGAATTATTGCTTCCATATCACATGATATAAAGACTCCGCTCACATCCATTATGGGTTATGCCGAGAGACTGCAGAAGGACAACATATCCGAGGAGCGGAGAAAGAGGTATCTGAGTACGGTTTATGATAAAAGTCTCGAAATAAAGGAGCTCGTAAACGAGTTCGACGAATATCTCAGCTTTGACAGAGCACAGCAGAACCAAAGAAATGTTTATTCTGCTGAAAAGATAGCTGAAGCCATACACAATGATTATGAAGCTGACCTTGAGTCATCGGGGGTATTTCTTTCGGTTAATAATTATGCCGGTGATGCACAGGTGGAAATTGATCCGCTGAGATTCAAAAGAGTTTTCGGTAATATTTTCGCTAACTCCGTAAAGCATTTCAAAGAAAAAGAAAAGATAGTCCGTGTGGATATTTATTCGGATAAGGACAATGTTTATTTTCATATCAATGATAACGGTGAGGGTGTACCTGAGGAGAATCTCGAAATTATATTCGAGCCGCTTTACACCTCTGATGAGGGCAGAAAGGTGGCAGGACTCGGTCTTTCCATCTGCCGTGAAATCATCGATACACATTCGGGTATGATTTATGCTCAGAAAAGCGATCTCGGAGGACTTGAGGTTGTTATCGAGCTCGACAGGAAGAAATAAAGAGGGGGAAATATGGCAATCAAAAAAAATGATGAAATACGTCTTAAAATAACCACGCTCACCTCACAGGGAAGCGGTTTGGGCAGGTTTAACGATATGGCTGTTTTCGTGGAGGGAAGCGCTGTCGGAGATGATCTTTTGGCTCATATAATCAAGGTCAAGAAAAATTATGCCGTGGGTATAATAAAAAAGATATATAAAAGCTCACCTGACAGAGTGGAAGCTGACTGTGAGGCCTTCGGAAAATGCGGAGGCTGCAGCTACCGTCACATTTCCTACGAAGCGGAAAAAAGGGAAAAGCTTCAGTCTGTCACCGACGCTATGAACCGCATCGGCGGAATAGACATAGAGGCAGAGAATATCTATACCGTAAAAAATCCCTGCCGTTACCGTAATAAAGCGCAGATACCCGTAGGTCTTGACAAAGACGGTAATCTCATAACAGGCTTTTATTCGAAAAGAAGCCATCGCATAATTCCCTGTGATGACTGCCTTTTACAGATGTCTGATTTTAAGGACATCGTTTCTGCAGTGAGAAGGTATATTCTCGAAAATCCTGTTTCCGTTTACAACGAAGAGACAGGAGAAGGTCTGGTAAGACATATTTACCTGAGACAGGGAAGAAAGACAGGACAGATTATGGCTTGTCTGGTAATTAACGGTGATACACTGCCGAAAAAAGAGAAGCTTATCGAAGCCGTTACAGCGGTAAATGAAAACATAAAATCTGTCGTTCTGAACATTAATAAAGAAGATACCAATGTAATTCTCGGGGAGAAATGCATTACTCTGTGGGGAGAGGATTTTATCGAGGATGAGCTTTGCGGTCTTACCTTCAGAATTTCACCACTCTCTTTTTATCAGGTTAATCCCGAAGGCACGGAAATTCTTTACGGAAAGGCAAGAGAGTACGCATCCCTCAAAGGCGGTGAAACTCTTCTCGACCTTTACTGCGGTACGGGTACCATCGGTCTTACCATGGCGAAGGATTGTAAAGAGCTCATCGGTGTGGAGATTATCCCTCAGGCCATCGAAAATGCAAAGAAAAACGCTGAAGCTAACGGAATAACCAATGCACGTTTTATCTGTGATGATGCTTCGGGTGCAGCGAAAACACTCTTTGATGAGGGAATAAGACCTGATGTGGTTATTCTTGATCCACCGAGAAAGGGCTGCAGTGCTGATGTTATCGATACGGTGGTGAATATGAGTCCGGACAGAGTGGTTTATGTTTCCTGCGATCCCTCTACATTGGCCAGAGACTGCAGAATTTTTGAGGATAAAGGTTATAAAGTAACAGAGCTCTGCGCTGTGGATATGTTTCCGAGGACGGTCCATGTCGAGAGCGTAGCACAGCTTGTCAGAAAAAATTCCGACACATATACCGACATTTAAATGACTTTGTGTGCAGAAAAAGATATATAATAACTCCGGGCAGATTACATCAATATCTTCCCGGAGTTGATTTTTATTCAAATGTTATCACGAACAATAACGATAAGATGTTTATAATCACTAAAAAGCTTTTGATTGCTGACTGCAAAATCAATGCTGATGAAACGGTGTCTTTTTTACTCTTTGAAGCTTTATATATCCGCTTTTTTAATTGAAAATATCTTAAGTAATGTGTTTCATCACAAATTCTTGAGTATTTTTTTCTTAAATATCTATACTCGATAATGCTTTCAGTAACTGCATTGTATATCACAAAAACACCTACATGAAGAAATACGGTCAGAAAAACAGTTGTATCACCAAAGAGAAAATTAAAAACGATGCTTAAAATAAGGAGAATAATCTGAAATATAATAAAAATTATATTTGCAAATACGTATTTTTTCATTTGTCCGGTTCTTTTGTTCATCTTAATTCTTCCTGTTTACAGTTGTTTTTGTGACAAGTGTAACGGTTATTATTCTTTGAGGGATTCACCTACTTTAATAATTTCTTCTCTGTTAAGCTGTCCGTAAACGGTAACGGTTATCTTGTTTCCCGTGATAATAAGAGTTGAGTAAGGCTTGCTGTCGTTTTCGCCCGAAATAAGATAGGCATCCCGTCCTGATATGCTTATTTCACTGATATTATCCTTGTCCTTATCGGTAAGAACTGAAAGCCCGTCATTCAAGGAAACATAAATATTATAGGTGAGATTTTTATCTGTGTTTTCATATCTGTATCCGACAGCTTCGTATTCGTCATATTTCTCTTTTAAGGTGAAGCCTTGAGGTGTGTAGTCGGCATATATGTTTTCGTAGCTGACGAAATCGGTTGAAGTTTCATCACCTGAAACGAAATAGAATTTGATGTGTGTTTCGTAAAACTCCATAACCGCATTTTTAAAGTCTGCTCTTGCCTGAGGGTTTACCATAATGAGTGAGAAGACTCCGATGCAAACAGATAAAATTATAACAGCTGCCTTTGTAAGAGTGCTTCTGAAAAATGAAATACTTTTTTCTTTTTTATCGAAGGATGAGATAAGCTTATCCATCCTCTTTTCAAAATCTTTGCTGAAGGTGTGATTTATTTCTTTGTCAGAGGGTATTGAGGAAACATCGTAGTTTTTTACTTTAATCAAGGCCGAAGCTAACATAGCGTCACTTATTTCCATTGACTTTTGCTCCTTTCATAAGTTCTTCTTTCAGTATCGTCCTTCCGCGTCTGACCTGCTGATGTATTGTTCCGGGTTTTCTGCCTAAAAGCTCAGCGATTTCCTTTTCGGACATCTGCTCTACTATCAGAAGGTACAGTACATCCCTGTAGGTATCGGGCATGGCGGCGAGAGTCTTTACGATGAAATCCTCTGCCTCGAATTCCTGGTAAAAAGAACTGCTTTCTTTGTCGCTGACATCGTAAAGCTCGTCAATATCTGTTTCTGGTAAGCCCTTATTTTTCCTCAGTATATCAATTGCAGCATTTTTTGAAGCAGTAACGACATAGGAAAGTGTTTTCGGAGATTCGATATCTCCGATTCTTTTCATATTTTTAGCGATACCCATAAAGGCATTATGTACTGCATCCTCGGCAAGATAAGCATCGGACAGAACCGAATTTGCCGCATACCACATTTTCTTTCTGTATAAGGTGTAGATTTTTTCGAACTTTATTTTGTCGTCGTCTTCTTCTATGAGAAGAGTGTAAAAAAGTAACATATATTTGCTCCTGCGGTTGTTTTTTTGACGTTCATAATATTAAACGGAAGATTTTTATAAAAACTTACAAATTTTTGATTTTTTTGTAAGTTTTTTTATTTTTAATCCGTTGATAGTTGTGAAAGCCCCTGACGTTCACCTTATTGTAGCATATATTTGTTTCAAAATTAAGAGGCTCAACTGATTTCCTTTGAAAGGATGGACTTTATTTATTATGGATGATATAATTATAAAAGAAGAAAAGAAAAAGGAGGAGAATATTATGAATAAGACTAAAAGAATCTTAAGTATATTTCTCGTTATTCTTATGTTTTTTACGTCTCTTCCGATGAATGTTTTCGCTGAGGAGATATCATCAACAGATGAAGAAATCACAGCGGTTGAGGATGAAACAACAGCAGACACTACTGCTGAAGAAGAGAGCTCCGCAGAAGAAACTGCTGACGAAGAGATGATTGATGAAGCTGTAACAACTGAAGAGGCTACAGAGCCTGTTTACGAAGAAAGAAAAACCTACACAATAGACGGTGTGGACTATTATGTAGACCATTTAGGTAAGGTGTCTGCCAATGGTACTAAGGGTAAGGTTCCCGAAAAGGTGGAAATTCTTTCTTATCTTGGCGATTACCCCGTTACAACCGTAAGGGGGTTTAACGGCTGTACGGAAATGAAAGAGATTATAATTCCCGAAACAGTAACGCTCATTGAAGATGTTAAAAATACGGGTCTCGAAAAAATAGAAATCAGGGCCGATTATGTAAGGATATGGAATGATGCTTTGACAGGTTCTCCGTATTATAACAATGAAGAGAACTGGAAAAACGGACTTTTTATAATCGGCAGTTGCCTCGTCAAGTCTGTAGCTGAGGGAGAAGTAATTCTCGGCGAGGAAATAACCTCTATATCCAACGCTTGCTTCGGACAGGACGGAAAAGCTGAAGTAATCAGAATATATAATCCTGATTGTAAAATAGGTATTGATACCAATACATTCCCAAAGTACAGTAAGATATGCGGTATAAAGGATTCCACCGCCGTATACGGTGCAACTTCGCACGGAAACAAATTTGAAGAGCTTTGTTTTTGTGAAGATACGGTAAAGGTTGCTGAAACCGAAACCTTGTGTGACGGTACTCTTGGCTACACAGAAGGACTTTGGTGTGAACGATGTCAGGTATGGCAGAGGGGACATCTTCTCAATAAAAATGTAACCCATCCCGATGAAAACGGTGACGGTGTGTGTGATTTGTGCTGTGGCTCTGTGAATGAGAATTATATAGAGACAGGTACACAGGGTTATAACTGCTTCTGGACCGTCAATGACAAGGGCACCCTTACCCTTTACGGCTACGGCCCGGTGTACAGATATTACGCTATGTATAATCCCTGGAGAAAATCTCTTCATAACGGCACTGTGAAAAAGGTAGTGGTTTCAAAAGGCATAACCTCCATAAGAGGAAAGCTCTTCGCTGAGTGTGACAGCCTTGAAACCGTGGTTATCGGAGACACTGTAAAAGAAATAGAAGAATGTTTCTATGAATGCGAAAATCTCAAGGAGGTTATTTTACCCGATTCACTGGAAATCATAGGGTCAGCCACTTTTGAATATTGCTCGGGTCTTGAAAAAATTGTCGTACCGGACAGTGTGACTCTCATAGAGAGCTATGCTTTTTACAGCTGTAAAAGTCTTAAAGAAATAAATCTTTCAAAAAATCTGAAAGAAATTGAATACCATGCTTTCGGATATTGTGAGTCTCTTACTGAAATAGTTTTTCCTGCAAGCCTTGAAACTATCGGCAATTATGCTTTTTATCAGTGTACATCCCTGAATGATATTGACTTTGTAAGAGGATATGTTGATATCGACCTTAATGCTTTTTACGCAACAGCAGCATACAACAATCCCGAAAACATAAAAGACGGTCTTCTTATTATTGACGGATGTCTCATAAAGGTTATTTCATATGATAAGGAAACGCTGGTTCTCGGTCCTGAGATTACGAGTGTTGCACGGACGTGGCATGATAATAAAACCAATATAAAAGAAATAAAAATATATAATCCCGATCTGAAGTTTTCTTCTGTATCCACAAATTATTTTCCGTCAAACGTAACAGTTTATGGTCTGCTGAATTCAACTGCTCAGCAGCTGGCACCAAAGGGAAAATTTATTCTGTTCTGTATCTGTGAGGATACACAGGTTGTCCCCGAATCTGATGGCTACTGTGACGGTACCGTAGGCTATACAGAGGGCGTATGGTGTGAAAGATGTCAGATCTGGGTGTCGGGACACGAAAAGAAAAACGAATTCTTACATATAGATGAAAACGAAGATGAATTCTGTGATTACTGCAGACAGCCTGTTGAGAATTCCGTGTTTGATTCGGGTAAATGCGGTGATGACATAAGCTGGTTCCTTCTGAACGACGGAACGCTTCTTTTCGTCGGAACAGGCTCAATGTATGCTTATGCAAAAAAAGCAAACAGTAATCTGTCGTCTGCACCCTGGAGTGCTTATGCTGAAACAGGTAAAATAAAAAGAGCAGAATTTTCTGACGGCATAACCTCCATAGGCGATTATGCTTTCTATAACTGTAAAAGCCTGGAGAGTATTGAGCTTTCAACTGTTCTTACGACGATAGGAGACTATGCCTTTTACGGCTGTGAGAATCTCTCCGGAATCAATATTCCCGAAACGGTATATTCAGTCGGAGAATATGCATTTAAAGACTGCTTATCGCTTAAAAGCATCGTCATCCCTGAGGGAGTAAACGTTCTTAACAGATATATGTTCTCGGGCTGTAAGGCTCTGGAAAGAGTCGAGATAAAGTCTCAGGTCTCCTCTGTACCTGTCGGAATGTTTATGAACTGTGAAAGTCTGAGAGAGCTTGCCTTTGCAGGTAAGATTACCTCTGTAACCACCGACTCCTTCCGTGGCTGCAAGAGTCTTTCTGAATTTCCTTCAGAAAATCTTACGTCCTTGGGAGATTTTGCCTTCGCGTTTTGTGAAAGCCTTACTTCCTTTACCGTAAAAGGCATCTCTACAGTACCCTACGGTTTTCTTAAGGGCTGTAAATCACTCACTGCGGTTAATCTTACAGGCAAAATTACAAAAATCGACAGAGAAGCCTTCAGCGGGTGCTCTGCTATTGAATATATAATTATACCGGAAACGGTTGAAGGGATATGCAGCGGGGCCTTCGAAAACTGCATTTCACTGGAAGCGATAGTTCTTCCCGTAAAGGTTAAGACTCTTGAGTCGAGAGCCTTCAGCGGATGTGAAAATCTCAGAACGGTAACTATACATAACAAAAGTATATCTATAGGTGTTCCTGTAGTAGAAAACGGTGTGAAATATCTTACTTTTCCCGAAAGTACTACGGTTGTGGCTGAACAGGCGTCGAAACCCGATGTTTATGCCGATGAGTATAAGCTTAATTTTATGCCCCTGACCGACAAAAAAATCTCATCCGTAACTCTTTATCAGAAGCCTGACAGAACGGTTTATGTTTCAGGTGAGAGCACAGCAATAGATAAAAGCGGAGCGGTTGTTACGGTCGTTTATGAAGACGGCACAAAGATAAATCTTAAAAACAGATATACCGCTGAGCTGAATGATACCGATTTCAATAAAGCAGGAATATATCATCCTACCGTTGTTTACGGTGAATATGAGTTCGAATTCGAAATTACTGTCGTCGAAAGTACACGGTACACAGGTGTTCCCGAAAGCAGAGTGTTCAATATTTACTGTAAAAAAGACGAGCCTGCTTCACTGTGCTTTATTCCCAATGAGACGAGAAATTATATTTTCAGTATCGGTGATGCGGCAGAGCTGGAAGTGGATTTTGCGAGAAGATTGTCTTATTCGACAAGCACAATAAAATTCACAGATGAAATTCTTTTAGAAGAGGGTAAGGAATATTATTTCGTAATAAAGTCAAAGACAAACCGTACCGTAAGAATACTTGAAACCGATGCTGTTCATTTCAGTCTTCTTCCGGATGGCACCTACGAGGCGGTTAGAACCCTCATTGGCGGAGATGTCACCGTTCCTTCCGAATTCGGCGGTGTGCCTGTAACTAAAATTGCAGACAATTTCATTAAAAGCCGCTGGTCACATCTGGGGAAAATAACTGTTTCCGAAGGTATTACAGAGATAGGAGCAGGTGCCTTCGAGGAGTACAAAAAGGATGTTGTTCTTCCGGATACAGTAAAAAAGATAGGCAATAATGCCTTCAGAAAATTCGAGGGTAATGTAAACATTCCTTCTTCTGTGGAGGAAATCGGTGAGTCTGCATTCTATCAGTCGGGTGTGGGTGATGTTGTTTTCGCTTCTCCGCTTAAGAAGGTCGGAAAGCTCGCCTTCTATTACTGTACAAACATTAAAAATGTAACAGTTCTTTCAGATGATATCACTTACGGCTCAGATATTTTCAAATACTGTACAAAGCTCGAAAATGTGATTCTTGACGAAAGCATCACCAGGCTCGGAAAATATATGTTTTCATACTGCTCATCTCTCAAATCCGTGACGGGCTCACAGAAAATCACGAAAATCCCGGACGGTCTGTTCTATTCCTGTAAGGCTTTTGATGCGAGTGATTTTGTCAGCGGTGCTGCAGAAATCGGAAGCTATGCATTTTACGAATGCAGTGCATTAAGCAGAGCAGACTTTAATGAAAAATTAACTCAGATAAAGGATTACGCTTTCTACAAATGCATCGGAATCGAGGATGTTGTTCTCGGTGAAAATGTGGTTTCTGTCGGAAGTCATGCCTTCGGTCGGTGTGACTCTGTTAAAAATGTAACCTTTTCTGATAATCTCGAGAGTATAGGTGAATATGCCTTTTTCGGATGCTCCGGAATCAAAGAAATCGTACTTCCCGAAAAAATCAAAACTATTGAATCGGGAGCCTTCGGAGATTGTACCTCTCTGGAGAAGGCTTATGCTGAGGGTGAAATCACTCACGCTGAAAATGATGCTTTTCTCAGATGCGGGAAGCTGAAGGAAGTGAATTTCTGGAATACGCTGAATTTTATCGGATATGATGCCTTCAGCGGCTGTGTGCAGATAGAAAATGTATCCCTGGAAAATATTCATACCATTCACGGACGTGCCTTTAAGGACTGTACAGGTCTCGTAAGTGTGACATTTTCCGACGAGCTTTATCTCATAAATGATCAGGCATTTATGAACTGTACAGCCTTGACAGAAGTCTCAGTTCCATCCGGTGCTGAGGTGAGAAAGGAAGCTTTCAAGGATTGTACGGCACTGGAAAAGATTGTGCTGACTGATGTGGAAGATCTCGGAGCTGATATTCTCGATAACTGCACATCTCTTAAAGAGCTTCATATTTACACATCCTTTGATACTGATGTGAATATAGGAGCTGTTCCTGCGACACTGACAGTTTACGGATATCCCGGAAGCAGTGCGGAAGAATTTGCAGAGAAGGGCGGATATGAATTCGTTTCAGTAGAAGGCCATGTACATGAATTTACTGAATCTGTCTCGGAGACAAAAAAGTGTCTCACATATTCCTATAATGTGTACACCTGTAGCTGTGGCTACAAATACTCCGAGCAGATAAAGGATTCTAATAAGAAGCACTACTACGGAGATTTCACTGTCGATAAAGCTCCCACCTGTACTGAATACGGTCTTAAGTCGAAGCACTGCTATTGCGGACAGTACAGAAAAGACACCGTGCTTATCGAACCCTTCGGTCATACTGAGGTTATCGATATTCCGGCTGTAGCTCCCACAGCAACCGAGCCCGGCTATACTCACCAGAGCCATTGCTCCGTCTGCGGTGAAACGGTGGTCAAGCGTGAGCTTATCGGTCACGGAGAATATGATATTCAGATTAATGACGATAACGTTACTGCACAGAAATTTGATGCGGCAACAAATGAAAATGACGGTGTAAGCATTACTATTACCTTTGAGCTGAAAAATCAGGTGTATCTCAGCTATATTGATAAGACAGTTATCTGCAAGGTCGGTGAAGTCAAGCTGTCGGAAACTGAATTTACCTATAACGGTAAGGAGCAGAAGCCGGGGGTTACCGTAAAGGATAGCGTGGGTGAAGCGTTAGTTCTGAACAGAGACTATAAGCTTACATATTCTGCCGAGTCAAAATACAGCGGTAAATACAGTGTTAAAGTCGACTATATCGGTAATTATGCAGGCAGTAAGACTCTTTATTATGACATCACTGTTGGTGCTGTTGCTCCCTCTGTTACTTCTACGGCTCAGAGCATTACATTAAGCTGGAAAAAAGGACATAGTGATCTGATTTACAGTGTATATTCGGTAGGCAGTAAGGGTGAGACAAATAAAATCGCTGACACATCAAACGGAAGCTATACCGTATCTTCTCTGAAATCCGGCACTGAATATCGTTTCCTCGTCCGTGCTTACGTAAAGGACAGTAAGGGCAGGATTTACTGGGGTGATGAAGGTAAAGCTGTTCTCGGTGCTACTGCCCCTTCGGAAGTAAGTAAGCTCTCCGTGTCTTCAGAAACTAAAAGTGTAAAGCTCTCCTGGAAGGCTGTAAGCGGTGCTACAGGATACCGTGTTTATAAGTATGACGGAGGGTGGAAGATGGTGAGAGATACCAAAGCACTTTCATGTGAAGTCAGTAAGCTTAAAAGCGGTACTTCATATAAATTTTACGTAAGACCCTATAAGCAGTTTTCAGGCAAGACTGTCTGGAGTGAGGATAATAAGCCCGATGCCGTGCAGATTTATACCAAGCCGTCTGCAACAAGTAAGCTCGGTTATTCATCCTCTGCTGACAGTGTGAAGCTTTCATGGAGCAAGGTTGCAGGAGCTACAAACTATAGGATTTATCTTTATGATAATGCTAAAGATAAATATGTAAAGGTTGCCGATACATCGAAAAATTCATACACGGTAAAAAAGAAAAACGGTAAGAAGCTGAAGCCGGGTGTAGAATATAAATTCAGAGTAAAAGCTTACATAAAAAAGAACGGTAAAACCTACTGGTCGGACAGTTATAAAACGATTAAAACTGCCACGAGCCCTGCAAAAACATCTGTTACTTTGACGAGTTCGAAAGGAAAGGCAAATATTTCATGGAAGGATGTAGCAGGTGAAAGCGGTTATCAGGTATATTATGCTGCCAAAAAGAACGGCAAATATAAAAAGCTTACTTCTGTCAAGGCAAACAAAGTAAAATATACTAAAAAGCTTAAAAGCGGTAAGAAATATTACTTTAAGGTCCGTGCTTATAAAAAGATCGGAAGTAAAACTGTTTACAGCTCATTCTCATCCGTTAAAAGCGTAAAGATCAAATAAAGTTGAATGGGCTCCCGGAAAACAGGGAGCCCGTTTGTGCATTAAAAAGCAATTTTTAAGAAATATCAGAGGTCAAGCGTAATTTTTTTGCTTTTTCTTGTAACTATTTGTCATTTGAATCCGTTTATTATATAAAGGGAGGTCAGCAAAGGATAAAGCTGATTTTCAAATTAAAACCGCAAGGAGGATCATTATGAAAAACACATTTAAAAAATTCACGGCAGTATTTTTGGTAACACTTATCTTTGCACTTTCAGTGCCACTGCAGTCCTTTGCTGCAGATGAGAGGCTTATAAAAATTCCTGTTATAGAAAAGATTGAGGTCAATGGAGGCTCACAGGCTGTTTCGGTTAAAGAGATGGATGCGTATTATGAAAATCTGTTTAAGATGATAGAAAACCTGAATGTTTCCGGCTCCATTTTTGAAACGGACCTGTTTAATGCTATGTCTGATTTTCATCTTTATTCATCGGTCTTTGAATATAAGTTTGATGTTACTCTTGCCACAGGAAAGGAATTCACTTATTCTACCGCGGACTACGATTTAGAAATAAACAAGCTTTACGGTATAGAGATAGATGCATTTGTCACCTATGAAAATTACCTTAAGGCAAAGGAGGCGGGAGCAGATGAAATTCAGACAGAAATTTACGCCTGCCTTTATAATAATCTTACCTATGATTATGTGCTTTCCACTTCTTACACCTCATCGGGTACTCTTCCGCTTACTGAAATGGTAGTAAAGAGTATTACTCCCTTGTCGGGCATTTCCGAAAAAATTTACAGTGATCAGAGCTATTTCGACGTCAACGGTGCAGAGTTTCTTATTGAATATGCCGACGGCAGAACAGTAACAGCCACTGCACAGGCAGAGGGTGAGAGTACCTATTTTGTCGGATATACTCTTGACGGTGAATGTCTTGATGTTTATTACGATTTCCTTAATGCTGAGGAAGATGACGAACCGGTGTCTGAATGCGAGGTTTATTTTGATTATCTCGATGCTTCCTGTACGACAAGTGCAGCTTATGTCGAAGAGACTTTTTTAAAGGGTATAAAGATTACAGACTGCGTATTTGATGCGGAAAACGCTTATCTTTCCTCGCTGACTTATGAGCTTACCTTCGCAGACGGCAGAACAGAAGCCTTTACAAATGAATTTACAGAAACTGAAAATCCGCTTCTTTCTCTGATGACGAGAATCAATGCTGTTGACGGTTATACAGTCATACTTTACTGCTCTTTAGGAGATATTGAAGAATACGGTGACAAAATAAATGTCGATTCATATTATTTTACAGTTGATGCAGGCGAAGTGACGGATACGTTTAAGGCGGATAATCCTTATAAGGATGCTATGAACGGGCCTTTGAATGTGGCATATTTTTTCATTAATATCTTTATAAAGATTCAGGATTTCTTCTATAACCTCTTTGATTTTATTATTTTCGGATTTTAAGGCAAGATAGCTTACATAGGAAAGGATGATAAATATGAACTTCGAAATTTCGAAAGAAAGACTGCTCGAAGGTATGCACACTATGAACTCCTTCGGCACCAGACTTACGGGCAGTAAGGGACATAACGATTTCATCAAGTGGATTAAAGCAGAAATCAATAAAATGGATATTCCCGTTTATTCTGACCTTTTCTGGTTCAACAGATGGGAAGAAAAGAACTCATCCATTGAAATTATAGACGGCGAGGAAAAGATAAGCATTCCTGTTTCTTCTGCTTATCCTTATTCGGGGGAAACCTCTGCTGAGGGCATAACGGAAGAACTGGTATATGTTAAAAGCGTGAAGGATGTTCCGAAAACCACGGGTAAAATCGCAGTTTTCAATGTAAACAACATTAACTTCCTGCCGAGTGAAATAGCCTTTGACAAACGTTCAAGCTATCCTGAGGATGTTGTTCTTGAAAAGAAATATGAAGGCCCTGTTATAACAAGCTTTGTTCAGTGCTTCTACGGTATACTTTCAAAGCTTACCAAGGCAAAGGCGGTTATCCTTATATGGAAGGGTCTGCACGATGATATGATTGAAGGTCAGTACCTTTCTTTCATATCTGATTATCAGAATATTCCTATGCTGTGGGTCAACGAAACCAACGGCAGAAAATTAGCCGAGGCGGCAAGAGAGCATAAAAAGGCTAAGTTTGTTCTCGAAGCTGAGAAGGAAGAAAAGGCATACACAGAGAGCTTTTACTGTGTAATCGAAGGCAAAAACAAAAAGGAAAATGTCATCATAAATACTCACACCGACGGTACGAACTGTGTGGAGGAAAACGGTCCTATAGCACTTCTGGAGCTGATAAGGAATATGAAGGATACCGTACCCGAAAGAACACACATCTTCCTTTTCACCACAGGCCATTTCCGTCTGCCTCATTTCGAGGATATAAGAACGGGTGCATTCCAGTCTGCATCCCGTTGGCTCGCTATGCACAGAGATTTGTGGAACGGTAAAGGCGATAACATGAAGTGTGTGGCCAATCTTACTGTGGAGCATCTCGGCTGTCTCGAATGGCGTGACATTGACGGAGAATATAAACATACAGGTAAGCCTGAAATTGATCTTGTTTACACCGGTAATAAGTTTATGGATAAACTTTACATAGACACGGTCAAGGAAAGAAAGACAGTCCGTACTATGACACTCCGAGGTCATAATGCTCTTCATTTCGGAGAGGGACAGAACTTCTTTACAATGGGTATTCCCGAAATCAGCCTTGTCCCCGCACCTTACTATCTGTGTGTCGTAAGCGACAGTCACGAAATGGAAAAGTTCAGTATCGACCTTATGACAGAGCAGACCGAAACCTTTGCAAGACTTATTGAAAAACTCGAAGGGATCTCCGCAAAGGAGCTCGGCAGAAGTGATTTTTATTCAATAGTCAGAGCGAAGAGTGTTTCGGGCGGATATGATTTTTCACTTAAAGGTTTAATGAAGAAAATAACAGGCAAGTAAAATAAAAGGAGAATTGAAATGGAAGATTTCGTAAGTTTAGCAGGATTTTTACCGGCTATAGGTGTTTTAGAGGTTCTTATCATAGTATTTTCTATGCTTTTTATGCACTTTTCAGCTAAGCACAGAAATTATCAGCTTTCATTAGGTTGGTACATCTGCGGTGTAGTTTTCGGTTTCTGGACACTTTTGATTTTCCTTATAAAAAGAAAGGATTTCCCCGGTCCTAAAACAAAGGTGTGTTATCAGTGCGGAAGAAAGTTCCCTGATAGCTTTCAGATGTGTTCAAACTGTCTTATCGATCTTCCTGTGATTAATGCAGAGGAAAAGAACAAGGAGAAAAAACTCAGTAAAATTTTCGGAGTATCAGTTATAGTAACACTTATTTCTACCCTGATTACAGGTATAGTTTTCGGTGCGACTGTAGCAAAGGACTTCGATGAGCTTCTTGATATGATTGACAGAATAGAAGTGAACGGAGTTTTCTATGATAAAAAGGGAAACAGCTATGAGGATGATAAGGATGTTCTTCTTTATGATGAGGAAGGCAGAGTATATACCTATACAGAGGTTGAAATAACCGATGAAGCAGATGAAGCTGGAGAACTTTTTACCTATACAGATTATTATTATGTCCGTGATGACGGCGAGAAGTATTCTGCTTATGATTGCTATGTAACTGAGGACGGTTGGTTTTATTGTGATAAGGGAGGTTTTCTTGAACCCTTCGAGGAGGACACATCTTCTATGAATGAGGAAGAACTCGATGCTTATTATCAGGAGCAATTGGAAAAAAGCAGCTCTGAATACAGATACTATAACTATCCTTACACAGACAAAGAGGGTAATATTTATTACAATGGTACGGAAGCCTCCTGGAACGAAAAGGGTGAGCTGATTACGGCTGAAAACGATGTTGACATAACTGAATAAAAACAAGGGGCTGCAGCACTGAGCACAGCCCCTTGTTTTTTTTTTATGGCTTCTTTTCAGATATACGCTGTCGATGCTGCAGAAGATGAAGCGTAATAACCGGCAGAGCATCAGTTATGTATGATAAATATCAAATAAGAAAAAATATCAGATGAAAATGTCTATCTTTTTTTTTATTATTATGCTACAATGTATAAAAAGTTTGCTGACGCTAAGTAAAAGAAGCTTCCGGCTACCCTTATTTAGAGTGCTGCACTTATAAAAATAACGGCTACGTACAGCTCTTTGCCGCTTCAAGGAGGAGAAACATAATGGAAATTATTTCGAAGGTTAAAGGTGTTTTGGCAGGAAGACCTGAATGGTCCACTGAACCTGCGGAAAGATTAAGTTATTATTCGTATTTTGCAGGTCAGAATATGATTTACACTCTTTTTAATGTGTGTCTGACCACATATCTTCTGTTTCTTGGTATCGATCCCATCAAATCAGCTACGGTTATGCTTATCGTAAAGGTGTGGGATGCGGTAAACGATACTCTTTTCGGTGTTATATTCGACTCGATAAAATTTAAAAGCGGAAAAAAATATCTTCCGTGGATACGTGTTTCTACGATGCTTATTCCCATCGCTACGATACTCACCTTTGTTATTCCCTCGGGTTCACCGCAGACTGTAAAGCTCGTCTGGTTTGCTGTCGCATATATGCTCTGGGATACAGCCTATACTCTGTGTGATGTGCCTATTTTCGGTATTCTTACTTCAATGAGTCAGAGCATCGATGAAAGAAATACTATCCAGTCATATAAGAGTATTGCTACATATGCAGGCGTAGGTATCACATCTACTCTTTCTACCGTTCTTATCAGTGAAAAGGTCGGTATGAACTACGGTATGATAACAGTGATAATCTGTATTATGGCCTTCGCTTTTATGCTTCCCGCATCCTTTAAGCTTAAAGAGCGGTACCGTGCAGAGTCGGAAGAAACCTTCACTGTCAGACGAATGTTTTCTTATCTGTTTAAAAATAAGTATCTGCTGATATATTATCTCGGACTTTTCTTCTATTCTTCTCTGAGCATCGGAAATGCATTTACTCTTTATGTTTCCTATTATCTTTTCAACAGTGCGCTGTTCTCACTGGTGGTAGGTGCCGTCGGAACCGTACCGCAGCTGCTTATCGCACTTCTTCTTCCAAAGCTTATCCGTAAATACGATAAGATGAAGGTTAACCGTGTATGTCTGCTGCTTTATGTGATACTCAGTGTTATTACCTGGGCTATAGGTTACGGAAATGTGGCTGTGTATATAATTATGTTTACAATCCGCTCCATTCCTCTGGCAGTGGTGGCTCTCGAAATGTTTATCTTTACACCTGACTGTGCCGAATACGGCTACTTCAAAAGCGGTACTGAGGCCAAGGGCATTACCTTTGCCGTGCAGACCTTTATGGCGAAGCTGACAGGTTCCATTTCAGGCTCGCTGGGTATGTTCCTGCTCGGACTTCAGTCGGTAGGCTGGAAGATGGTAGAGGTAGGCTCCTTCCAGGAGCTGGAGCAGAGCGGAGTAACACAGACACCCCACGCTCTGAATATGCTGTGGCTTATCTTTATGCTTATTCCGGCTGTAGGCGGTTTTCTGGCATATATCGTATGGCTTTTCTATGACCTTAAGGATAAGGATGTTCAGATTATGATAGAATGCAATACGGGAAAAATCAGCAGAGAAGAAGCCTTTGCAAAAATGTCAAAAAAATACGATATTGAAAAATAAGAACTGTCTGAGAGGGGATAAAAAATGTATAAAGGTATAACCAGAAGAGAAAGAGAAGTTACGGATATGGAGGAAATCATCTCCATTCTCGATAAAGCTAAGGTTTTACATCTGGGTCTTGTGGACGGTGATGAGCCCTATGTAGTGCCGATGAATTACGGCTACACTATGGAGGACGGAAAAATGACTGTCTACCTTCACGGTGCATTGCAGGGCAGAAAGCTCGATGTTATGAGAGTGAACCCGAAGGTTTTCTTTGAGCTTGACTGTGACATCGTACCCTTCGAGGGCAAGACAGCCTGTAACTACGGTATAACTTATGCTTCCGTTATGGGAAGAGGAAAGGCAATTATCGTCGAGGATACTGAAGAGAAGATAAAAGGTCTTGCCGTGCTGATGAAAACTCAGACAGGCAGAGACTTCGACATCACGGACAAGATGGCAGGCATCGTTTCTGTCATCAGAATCGATGTTTCCGATTTTACGGCTAAGAAAAGGCCGATGGGATGAGAACTGAGAAGGAGAATTTTTTATGGATAAAATAATGCCGAAAGGAAGAATCTTCCTTTTTGACAATATAAAATTCTTTTTGATTATGACAGTGGTAGTGGGGCATATTATAGATTTTGCTACGGTTGAGTCAGATGTATATAAGAGTATATTCTTATTTATCTATTCTTTTCATATGCCTCTTTTTATTTTTCTTTCTGGTCTGTTTAATAAAAACAGAGATACGAAAAAGAAGGTAATAAGCTTTGTTCTTCTTGGTTTTGCCGCCAAATTTTTCTTGTTTCTGGCAAATTTTCTGATTAACGGACAGGCAACCTTCAATCTTCTTAAGGATGGCGGTCTGCCGTGGTTTATGTTTGCTATGGGTGCATTTTATCTTATGTCTTATATTTTAAGAGATACTGATAAAAGACTTGTGCTTATCATATCTGTTCTGATAGCGTGTGCAACAGGATACGACAGCAGTATAGGCGATTATCTTTATATATCCAGAATCGTAGTTTTTTATCCCTTCTTTCTTCTCGGTGAAATGACTTCATCCGAAAAGCTGACAGAGCTTAACAGTAAAAAGCTGCTCAAGGCTGTCGGTCTGGCTGTACTGCTTGTGTGGGCAGCTGTATGTCTTTTCTGTTTAGATGATGTTTATATGCTCAGAGCATTATTTACGGGAAGAAATCCCTTCAGTGTCAATCCTGCATTTGAAAAATGGGGTATGCTTTACAGGCTTTTAAGTTATATAATTACTTCGGTGGTTTCTTTCTGTATAATCTGCGTTATGCCGTCGGGTAAATTGCCATTTGTAAGCATATTCGGCTCCAGAACACTTCAGGTGTATTTCTGGCATTGGCCTGTCGTCCTTCTTATGGAAAGAACAGGAGTTTTAGACTTTCTTTTCGGTACTTCTCAGGGTAAGCTCGCAGCGATGATAATAGGTGTTGTGATAACCTTTATTTTAAGTCTGAGCCCCTTCAGCTTTCCGTCAGACAACATACTTAAGGCAGGGAAAAGAAAAATATAAATTAAAGGCTGTCCTTACTGACGGCCTTTTCTTACAGAAATCTTAAGATTACCTTAAGACTGACTTAATTGTATTGCTTTCTCGTTTTTCTTGACCTATAGTAATCACAGAGGTGACAGCTATGGGTAAAAAAATGAGAAAACAGAGAGGAAAAATCCGATTGAGGTCTCTCGTGATTATTTTTGTTGCCGTATTTCTTCTGACGGTGACGGGGGATATGCTTTATAAAAGAGGGGACACTTTCATTAAAGAGGCTACTATGGAAAACGGAAAGCTTCTTATGCTGATAAATGACGGAAACAGAATCCCTGAGAACTACGAGCCTAAGCTTATGACTCTCACCAACGGACAGCAGATAGACGAGGATATTTATCCTGACTTACAGAAAATGTTTGATGATATGAGGGCACAGGGCTATTATCCTGAGGTAAGGTCAGGCTATCGCAGCGAGGAAAATCAGGAGGATATCTTCGAAAATAAATATGCCGCCTTCCGTGAGCAGGGCTACAGAAAAAAAGAGGCGAGAGAGCTTACGGAACAATGGGTAGCAGAGCCGGGTACAAGCGAGCACGAAACAGGACTTGCTGTGGACATAAACCCCGACAGAGAGAAAAGCGGTGACGAGGTTTACATATGGCTTTCGGAAAACGCCCATAAATACGGCTTCATAAAGCGCTATCCTGAGGACAAGACAGATATTACGGGCATCGATAATGAGCCCTGGCATTACCGCTATGTGGGAGAAAAGGCGGCAAAGGAAATGAAAAAGAAAAATCTTTGCCTTGAAGAGTATATTGAATATATTTCATAAAATATAATGCACTCTTGAACAGGGTGCATTTTTGTTGTATAATGAAAAAAATCCTTCCGAAAGAAGAATAAGCAAATGAAAGTTATAGCACATATTTACACGGACTTTCCCGAAAAGTTCGGCATACCCCGCCAAAGCGGACTTATTGAAGAGTTAGAGGGGAAAATCGTCTTTACCCCCGAATACCGTAACGCTGAGGCGCTGAGAGGTTTAGAAGACTTTTCTCATATATGGCTTCTGTGGGAGTTTTCCGAGGCTGTGAGAGAGGACTGGAGACCCACAGTCAGGCCGCCCCTTTTAGGCGGTAATAAAAGGATGGGCGTCTTTGCCACCCGTTCACCTTTCAGACCTAATTCCATCGGTCTTTCCTCGGTTAAGCTCGACAGAATCGAGCAGACGGAAAAAGAGGGTGCGGTGATATATGTCAGAGGTGCTGACCTTATGAACGGTACTCCCATTTATGACATCAAGCCCTACCTTCCCTATGCGGACAGTCATCCCGAAGCTGTGGGAGGCTTCACGGAAAATCTCGACGAGAGAAAGCTCGAGGTGGACTTCCCCGAAGAATTACTCATTAAAGTGCTCGAAGAGAAAAGAAAGGCACTTGTTAAAGTTTTAGCCTGTGACCCGAGACCTTCATATCAGAATGATGAAGAAAGAGTTTACGGGTTTTCCTTCGGCGGTGTTGAGGTGAGTTTCAAGGTTAAGGGGAAGGTGCTTACAGTAGTTTCAATAAAGTAAAAGGTGATTTCATGGTTGATATAAATAAAACTAAATATTACGGTTGGTGGTACAGAAACTGCGAAAACAAATACGAGCATAACTGGTGGTATTCCGTTTATGACGAGCAGATATATAATGTCGATGAGCTTACGGAAAAGTTTTCATTTGAAAGCTATGAGGACATAGTCAGTGCAGACGGTTATATACCCTTATGGAAAACGGATTACTGTGAGGTTATAGAGAGCTTTTTAAGAGGTCTCAACAATAAAGAAGCAGACAAATATCTCGAAGGCCACTCTGCCGAAGGCGGATTTAAGGCTTCCGAACGGTATATTGAAATCCATTATAACCACATACGAACATGGTGGTATGAATACTCCGACAAAAGAATTAAAGAGGATGCACTTAATTGGTGCAAGCAAAACCGCATAGCATATAAGAAATAACGGCTCCGTGTAAATTAACACTGAGCCGTTTATGTGCTTTGGGATATGTATAAAAGTTATCACAATGAAAAATAGTGAAAAAATAGTGAAATATTAGTGGAATTTTTGAGCTGGTTGTGGTATACTTTATACTGTAGATTTATTAAAGGAAGGATATTATGATTAAAGTTATTCTGACAAATGATATACTGAAAAAAATATCTGCGATAGATGAAAACAGATTTTCTCTCAAAACGGTAGAATTGCCTTTGATAACAAAAAATAAGCTGAGGAAAAACTCAAAAAAGAAAAGCTCTTATGCCTCAAATAAAATAGAGGGAAATCCTCTTACGGAGGCACAGGCAAATGAAGCTATGGAAAGAGATGCACATAAGCATTTTCTGAAGCCCGAACAGGAGGTAAGAAACTATTTCCTTGCTCTTAATCTGCTCGAAGAAAAGATAAAAAAGGGGGAGCCTTTCTCTAAAGAGCTTATACTTGAAGTTCAGGCGATGGTTGAAAAGGGTGCATCGAAAGAAAAAATAGGCTTAAGAGGTGAAATGCCTCCGGGGGTATTGTTTGCTGTTTATGACAGTGAAACAGGTTCTCCCGAATATATTCCGCCTGAATATTCAGAGATTCCTATGCTTCTTGAGGAGCTTATAGAGTATGTAAACACCACAGATGACCATCCGCTTATTATTGCAGCAGTAGTGCATTATCAGTTGGTTACCATTCATCCCTTTGAGGACGGTAACGGAAGAACAGCAAGACTTATGTCGGGATATATTCTCGATTTAAACGGATACGGCTTTAACGGCATAGGATCATTGGAGGAATATTTCGCTTATGATCCCGATGAATACTATTCTTCACTTCAGATGGGACTTCCTGCCTTATATTATTCTGGCAGAGAAAATCCACCTCACCCTGAAATCTGGATAAATTATTTCTTGCGTATGGTGGAGCTATATTCTAAAAAGGTGTGTGAAATATCATTATCAGGTTTAGAAAATGAGCTGGATTCTGCTTTATCTCATCTGAATTCAAAGGAAAAGGATTTTCTGATATTTCTGCTGAAAAAGCGTTTGATTGAATTTACTCCCATTGATGTAAGTAAACAGCTGGGCGTGACTAATAAAACTGTTATCAGCCGTTGCGCTAAGCTTTCAGCTAACGGATTTTTAATCCCAAACATTGTAAAAGAAAGGATCCGTTCATACTCACTCAGTGCTTTTGCTAAAGAGAATGGTAAGGCAATTATTTCGAAGAACAGATAAAGTGTTACAAAAAAAGCAAGGCAGTTCATTCCGAACGCCTTGCTTTTAATGTTTTTGCTTTTACGGAAAATTAATACATTCCTCCGCCCTGTGCCATAGCGGCAGCGGCTGCTGCATCAGCTGCGGGATCGGGGATGTCTGAAATGAGAGATTCTGTAGTAAGCACCATAGCGGCTACTGAAGAAGCATTTTCGAGAGCTGAACGGGTAACCTTGGTGGGGTCGAGAATGCCTGCTTCAGCCATGTTTACATACTGCTCCTTAGCGAAGTCGAAGCCGTAGCCTGTCTTACCGCTTTCGAGGATAGCGTTAACGATAACTGAGCCTTCGAGACCTGCATTCTTTGCAATCTGACGGACGGGCTCCTCGAGAGCCTTGAGAACGATGCGTACACCTGTCTTTTCATCTGGATCTTCTGTAGCTTCTGCGAGAGCGGCTACTGCGGGAACTGCGTTGAGGAGAGCTACACCGCCGCCTGCTACTGAGCCTTCTTCGACTGCTGCCTTTGTAGCTGCGAGAGCATCGTCGATACGGAGCTTCTTTTCCTTCATTTCTGTTTCTGTTGCAGCACCAACCTTGATAACTGCTACACCGCCTGCCAGCTTAGCAAGACGTTCCTGAAGCTTTTCTGTGTCGAATTCAGATGTAGAAGCCTCGATCTGAGCCTTGATCTGATTTACACGGGCCTTGATCTGCTCTTTGTCACCTGCACCGTCTACGATGGTGGTGTTTTCCTTGGTGATTTTAACCTGTCTTGCAGTACCGAGCATATCTACTGTAGCTGTCTGAAGGTCGAGACCGAGGTCAGCTGTGATAACCTGACCGCCTGTGAGAATAGCGATGTCCTGAAGCATTTCCTTTCTTCTGTCACCGAAGCCGGGAGCCTTTACTGCTACGCAGGTGAAGGTGCCTCTGAGCTTGTTGACGAGGAGAGTTGCGAGTGCTTCGCCTTCTACATCCTCAGCGATGATAACGAGCTTTTTGCCCATTTTGAGTACCTGCTCGAGAAGGGGAAGAACCTCCTGGATGTTGCTGATTTTCTTATCTGTGATGAGAAGGAAGGCGTCGTCGATAACTGCTTCCATTTTATCGAGGTCTGTAGCCATGTAGGGTGATACATAGCCTCTGTCAAACTGCATACCTTCTACTACTTCCTTGCAGGTTTCGGCTGTCTTTGACTCTTCGACAGTGATAACACCGTCGGTGGAAACGATTTCCATAGCCTCTGCGATAAGCTGACCTACTGATTCGTCAGCGGAAGAAACTGTAGCGATTCTTGCGATGTCCTCGAAGGTGGTGACGGGGCTTGAGTTAGCCTTGACTGTTTCGATAGCCTTGGCTACTGCGTTTTTGATACCCTTTTTAACTACCATGGGGTTAGCGCCTGCTGCTACGTTTTTCATACCCTCTCTTACGAGAGCCTGAGCGAGAAGAGTAGCGGTGGTGGTGCCGTCGCCTGCCACGTCGTTTGTCTTTGTAGCTACTTCCTTAACGAGCTGTGCGCCCATATTTTCGAAAGCGTCCTCTAATTCGATTTCCTTAGCGATGGTAACACCGTCGTTTGTGATGAGGGGAGCGCCGTATTTTTTGTCGATTACTACATTTCTGCCTTTGGGGCCGAGAGTGATTTTAACTGTATCGCTTAATTTATCGATACCTGTCTGTAATGCTTTTCTGGCTTCTTCGCCGTAAATAATCTGTTTAGCCATTTATAGTATACCTCCTGTGATTATTCGATGATAGCAAGAATTTCGCTCTGACGCACGATAGTGTATTCTTCGCCGTCAAGCTTTACTTCTGTGCCTGAATATTTGCCGGTGATAACCTTGTCGCCGGCCTTAACATACATTTCTGTTTCTTTACCGTCAACGATTCCGCCGGGGCCTACTGCCACTACCTCGGAAAACTGGGGCTTTTCCTGAGAAGCAGAGGTAAGGATGAAACCGCTCTGGGTTGTTTCTTCGACTTCTGCGCTTTTAAGAACTACTCTGTCGAGAAGGGGTTTAATATTCATAATTCATTCCTCCTGAATTGTTTGTTTTCATTTTTAGCACTCTTATTGGTCGAGTGCTAATTTCTATTTTAGGGTAGATTTTACATAAAGTCAAGTCTTTTTAAGAAAATAATGGAAAAAAGCAGGAATTTTTTTCTTGGGATAGATATATTTTCATTTTTAATACTATTATCGGTGATAATATTGTTAAAAAGAGCCCTTTCCTTATATATGCTCATAAGCCTTTGCTTTATGGCACTTTTATTCAAAATTATGGATATTAACAGAGAGAATTATTCATCGGTTACCCGTAATCAGTCTACGAAAACTCTCACCGTAGGCGAAAAGAGAGGTACGGTGTATGACAGAAGCTATATCCCTCTTACCGATTCGAAGAAACATCTTGTCGCTGCCGTTACACCTACGGTACAGTCGGGAGAATATCTGAAAGCCTACTATACTCCCGAAAAGCTTACTGAGAGAATAAGTGACGGTTACCCCTTTTTATGCAGAGTGAATGAAGAGGTAAATAATGACCATATACGTACCTTTTCCGTGCCCGAGAGATACGGTGAAGATATTCTTGCACCCCACATCATCGGTTATCTTGATTCGGAAAGGAAGGGCGTTTCGGGAATAGAAAAGTCATATAATCAGTATCTCACGGAAAACGGCGGTAAGCTGACGGTCTCTTTTCAGGTGGATGCTGTGGGAAGAGTGCTGGCGGGAATGGACAAGACAGTAACGGACCGTAATTTTTCCTCGAAGGCTGGAGTAGTTCTCACTCTCGACAGCCGTATACAGAATATCGCAGAAAGCGCTCTTCGTCAGAGCCGAATCGAAAGCGGTGCTGTTATCGTTATGCAGGCGGGAACAGGGGAGCTTTTAGCCGTGGCAAGTGCGCCCGCTTTTCATCCCGACAGGGTGGGAGAAAGTCTGAACGGGAAAAATTCACCGCTTGTGAATAAAGCCTTCTGTTCCTATTCTGTAGGATCGGTCTTTAAAAGCATAGTGGCGGCCTTTGCTCTGGAAAACGGAATTTCATCCGAAGAAACCTACGAATGTAAGGGTGAAATAACAGTGGGAGATACGACCTTCCGCTGCTTTAAGGGAACGGCTCACGGTGAAACGGATATGGCAGCTGCTTTGGAAAACTCCTGTAATACTTATTTCGTGAATCTTTCCCGCAGGCTTAACGGAGAAAAGCTTCTGTCTCTCTGCCTGCATCTCGGCTTCGGTCAGAGTGATACTATTGCTCCCGCTATGGTGACTTCATCGGGAACGGTTCCGTCCTTGGAAAGTCTCAGATTAAAGGGGAATTTCGCTAACTTTTCCTTCGGTCAGGGAAACTTTTCAGCTACACCCTTACAGCTGACGAAAGCTTATCACGCCCTGGCTACAGGCTATGCCGTGTCTCCTGTACTCGTAAGAGGTCTTACAAATTCCGAGGGGCTTATGACGCAGACAGCCAAGACAAAAAAAGAGAAAATCTTTTCCGATTCCACCGTAAAGCAGATAAGAGAAATGCTGGCGGGAGTGGTAAGTGACGGTCTTGCAGATAAAGCAAAAAGTGACCTTCTCTCCCTTTCGGGCAAAACAGGTACTGCTCAGAGCGGAATTTACGAGGGTGAGAAAGAAATCTGCCGCACCTGGTTTACAGGATTTTTTCCTTCTGAAAATCCGAGCTATATAGTGGTAGTCCTCAATGAAAACGGAGAGGGCGGTAATGTGGACTGCGCACCTGTTTTCAAAAGGATTTGTGAGGGGATAGTAGGCGGTTAAATTCCGTAACTGCCCTCGACAGGGTCCATGAACAGCGGAATTTCAGGTGGTGTGAAGGTAAAGACAACGAAAAGAACGGCAATAAGAATTAAGATGCCTACCGACACAGCAGGGGAAACAGGGCAATTGACACCCCGCTTAAGAAGCGCCCTTTCAAGCAGAAACGTCACAGCGGAAGCGATGAAAAATATGGCGATATTGAACCAATCCGCAGAAACACCCAAAGCACCCTTATATGTGTAGAACAGAAAAGGAACGGTAAGAAGTCCGACCACAGTTCCGACGAGCTTTACACACAGGAAATTATCGAAGTTCTTTCCGATTAATCTGTACTCGATGAAAGCAAAAAAAAGCAAGGGGAAAAATAGTATCTTCATATGCTCCCAGGTGGATTCGTTCACAGCAGAAAAGGGTGCGACGAGTGTGCTTTTTCCCGTGATGTCATAAAGGAAATGAAGTAAAACTCCCATTATTCCCGTGAAGATAAATCCGATTTTTCCGTACCGTTTAAGTGACTTTTCCATAGAGTGCCTCCGTAATTGTTCTGATTTTAAAAGTATATTCCGATTTCTTAAGCAAAATACAGTTATGTATTGACATTTACTCTTTTTTAGTGTTAGACTAAAGAGGAATATTTTAAAGAAAAAGTCTTTATCTGTTCCGCAGGTAAGGACTTATTTTTTTGATGGAGGAGAAAATTATGAAAAAAGAAGTAGTTATCATCGGCGCAGGCCCTGCTGGTATATTCACCGCTCTGGAAATGATTAAAAAAGGCTCAAAGAAAAGCATTCTGATCGTGGAAAAGGGTCAGCCCGTAGAAAAAAGACACTGCCCCAAGGATAAAACCAAGCAGTGCGTAAACTGTAAGCCCTACTGCCATATCACCACAGGCTTTTCGGGTGCGGGTGCTTTTTCCGACGGCAAGCTGTCACTCTGCTACGAGGTAGGCGGTGACCTTCCCACTCTTATCGGTGAGAATGTGGCACAGGAGACTATCGACTATACTGACGGAATTTATCTTGAGTTCGGTGCAGACACTCACATCGAAGGCATCAGCAATTCTCAGGAAGTCAAGGAAATCCGTATGAGAGCCATTCAGGCTGGTCTTAAGCTTGTTGACTGTCCCATCAGACATATGGGCACTGAAAAGGCACAGAGCATTTACTATGCCATCGAGCAGTATCTTTTGGAGCACGGTGTAGAAATTATCTTCGGTTATGAGTGCTATGATATTATTCTCGAAGACGGCGCCTGTAAGGGTGTACATATCAAAAACAGCAAGGGTGAGCAGATGACCATCGAGTCAGACACTACGGTTATTGCTACAGGCAGAAGAGGTGCAGAGTGGCTCGAGAAAATCTGTGCCGAATACGACATCGCCCATCAGCCTGGCACTGTAGACATCGGTGTCAGAGTCGAGGTCAGAAATGAGATTATCGAAAAGGTCAACGAGGTTCTTTATGAATCGAAGCTTATCGGTTATCCCGGCCCCTTTAAAAACAAGGTAAGAACCTTCTGTCAGAATCCGGGTGGCTTCGTAAGTCAGGAAAACTACGATAATGACCTTGCCGTGGTAAACGGACACAGCTATAAGGATTTAAAGAGTAATAATACGAATCTTGCCATCCTCGTTTCCCATAATTTCAGCTACCCCTTTAATCAGCCCATCGAGTACGCAAGAAAGGTGGGCGAGCTTACGAATATGCTCGGTGCGGGACACATTATGGTTCAGCGCTTCGGCGACATTCTCGACGGCAAGAGAACCTGGGAAAAGGAGCTTTCACAGTCAAACGTGAAGCCTACCCTTCCCGATGCAGTAGCAGGTGACATAACAGCCGCCATGCCCTACAGAGCGATGATGAATATCATTAACTTCATCAAGGCTATGGATCACGTGGTTCCCGGCTTCGCTTCGACAGAAACACTGCTTTATTCACCCGAGCTTAAGTTCTACTCCAACCGTGTAAAGATGGACGCTGACCTTAACACCAATGTAAAGGGCCTTCACTGCCTCGGTGACTCATCAGGTTGGACACGAGGCCTTATGATGGCTTCGGTTATGGGTGTGCTGATGGGTAGGAAGTTGGTGTGAGACCTCCTGCGTACATCAGAAAGGGGAGGCTTTTTGACCTCTCAGTCACGGCATAACCGTGACAGCTCTCCTTTCAGGAGAGCCAAATTAAGCCTCGCCTGAGGAGAGGTGGCGGTGTAGCCGACGGAGAGGTTTAAAACCTAAACACACCATTTTCAAGACTTTATCTGCAATACTTCTTGACATTATTGTAGTGGCTTGTTACAATATTATATTGACGAACAGGAGAAATAAATATGAGAAAAAATTTAAAGAAAACTTTTTTGACGCTTCTTGCAGTGGTTACTTTGGCGGTGATTTTCTGCTTTGGGGTTGGGGCACTTGAATATGTGGGCTATGAGTATTCTGAGTTGGATGATGGTACTGTTATAATTCTCGATTATACAGGAAATTCAACAAATCTTGTAATACCTGATGAAATTTATGGGAAAAGTGTTACGGCAATTGCCGGTCGTGCATTTGCAAATCATACAGATATTGAAAGTGTAATTATTCCAGATAGTGTAATATATATTTGGGATGATGCATTTAAGCTGTGCACGAATTTAAGAGAGCTAATAATAGGTGATGGTGTTAAAGAAATCAAGCAATATGCTTTTTACGGTTGCTCAAAATTAACAAAACTAGTTATTCCGGATAATGTTGGTAAGCTTGGTAAGGCGGCTTTTAGCGAATGCTACGGTATAACTGAATTAACAATTCCTATCAATGTTAATATGGATACTTCAAGAACTGGTGGTTACGCCACTTTTGAAGGATGTACAAATATTAAAAAAGTAACATTTACTAAAGGAAATGGATATAGTAATAATTATTCAACTATTAGTCACACAAGCACCCCTTACTTATATAAAACACCATGGTATATAAGTGATTGTACTACAATTGTAATTGAAGACGGTGTAAAAAGTATAGGAAATTATACTTTTTATGGAAAGAATATTAAGGAGATTAACATACCTGACAGCGTTGAAACAATAGGTAGTTTTTCTTTTTCTGAATGCTCAAATCTTGAAAAAGTAATAAATTGTAGTGGTGTAAAAAATATAAAAGACAATGCGTTTAGTGGTTGTGTGAGCCTTGTTGATTTCAATGTACCCAGTAGTGTGACAAATATAGGTGAAAAGGCTTTTAGTGGTTGTGAAAGTCTTAAACGCATCACAATTCCTGATGATGGTTATATTGGAAAAATGGCTTTTAGTGGCTGTTCGGGAGTGGTTGAGTTATCCATGCCGGTTACAACCGAACCGGGTGATTATTTTGAAGGTGTTACAAATGTAGACAAGATGATATTTACAAAAGGTACCACAGGCATAATGAAAGATTATGGTGAAATTGAAAGTGAATATAGTTATAAACTTTATGGAAGTCGACCGTGGGTTAACTGCAGTTCAATTGTTATTGAAGAGGGTGTAAAAAACATTGGAAATATGGCTTTTCATGGATGCAATAAAATCAAGGAAATCACCATTTCTGATAGTATAACATCTATTGGTGTTTACGCTTTTTTTGGATGCGAAAACCTCATTAGTATATCTATCCCGGACTCGGTTACTTCAAGTATAGGAGACTATGCTTTTTATCAGTGTAAAAACCTTCAAAATGTAAATATAGGTAAAAATATAACTAGTATTGGTATGAATGCCTTTGCATATTGTTTTGCTTTGAAAGAGATAGTTATTACTGATAAAGTAACTAGTATAGGCAAATCTGCTTTCCATTCTTGTCAAAGTTTAAAAGATATAACAATTTCCTCAGCGGTAAAGAGTATTGGTAGTAATGCTTTTGGTTATTGTTATGTTGAGAATGTACATATAACCGATATGGCAAGTTGGTGTGCTATTGATTTTGAAGATTATTCATCTAATCCGTTGAATAGTTGGGGTGACATTCATCGATTATATTTAAATGGTGAAATAGTAACTGATTTAGTTATACCTGAGGGCACGACAAGGATAGGCAACTATGCTTTTTACGGATACAAGCTTCTTACAAATGTAAAGTTATCTGATAGCGTAAAATATGTTGGTAATTATGCATTTTATGATTGTGAAAATATCAAAGAAGTAACACTTGGAAACAGTGTGGAGAAAATAGGAGAAAGAGGATTTTCTTATTGTAGGGAATTGACGGATATAACGATTGGAAGTAGTCTTAAGAATGTAGGTGAAGATGCGTTCTGGTGGGCAGCAGTAAACAGAGTTTTTTATTCGGGTTGTAAATCGGATTGGGAAGGAATACTTTTTGAAGGTATAAATAATCAATTGATATTTGCAACAATCCATTTTAATGGATGTAAGGATGATAGCACTGTAATCAATGTAACTATCGAACCTACATGTACAGTGGAAGGTATTGAAACTCATAGTTGTATGTGTTCTTCCAGAAGTGAAACAAAGGTTATCCCCTCTACAGGTCATTCCTATGGTGGTGACAATATCTGTGACACTTGCGGTTATGACAGAAGCGAAGACTGCTCCTGCAACTGTCACAAGAGCGGCTTCAGCGGCTTTATCTGGAAAATCCTTCGCTTCTTCTATAAACTGTTCAAAACAAATCCCATCTGCGCCTGCGGTATGGCACACTATTAAAATATCAAGGGGAACGGTTCGTACCGTTCCCTGTTATTTTCTCCCTCAAACTCTTGACACCTTCACAAAAATTTTATATAATATTAAACTGACAGTTTATGTAACATAATACATTTAGAAAAAACTTACTTATGAAAGGAAGATATACAATGGCACAGGATATTTTGCTTACCTCTCAGGGCCTCAAGGAATTAGAGGCTGAATTAGAAGATCTCAAGGTACGAGGCAGACAGGAAATCAAAGAAAAAATTCAGGTTGCTCTTTCCTTCGGTGACTTATCAGAAAACGCCGAGTACGATGAAGCACGTAATGACCAGGGTAAACTCGAAGCACGTATTCTCGAAATCGAGGATATTCTTTCCAGAGCAAAGCTTATTGACGAAGACTCACTCAGCACAGACGTTATCCAGATGGGTTCTAAAGTAGAAATCAAGGATATCGAATACGGTGATGTATATAAGTATCAGATTATTTCTTCAACCTCAACATCAAAGGATAAGGTTGACGACTACATCACCAGTGACGAATCACCTGTAGCTAAGGCTCTTCTCGGCCATAAGGCAGGCGACATCGTAGAGGTAGAATCTCCCATCGGTATCATTAAGTACGAAGTTATCGAAATTTTAAGATAAATTCTTTCTGAAAGGAAAACGGATATGTCAGAAGAAAAGAATGTAAATGTATCTCAGCAGGAGGCACAGCAGGACGTTAACGAATTAAGACAGGTAAGGGTAGATAAGCTCGAAGCACTCCAGGCAGACGGCAGAGATCCCTTCGTAATCACTAAGTATGATCAGACTCACCACAGCCTTGTAATCAAGGAAAACTTCGAAGAACTTGAGGGCAAGACTGTCCGTGTGGCAGGCCGTATGATGTCAAAGCGCATTATGGGTAAGGCATCCTTCTGTAACATTCAGGACCTTAAGGGTAATATCCAGTCCTATGTGGCACGTGACAGCCTCGGTGAAGATGAATATAAGGATTTCAAAAAGCTCGACATCGGTGATATCATCGGTATCGAAGGCTCTGTTTTCAAAACAAAGACAGGTGAAATCTCTATCCATGCAGAGAAGATTACTCTTCTCACCAAGTCACTTCTTCCTCTTCCCGAAAAGTTCCACGGTCTTACCAATACAGACACAAGATACCGTCAGCGTTATGTTGACCTTATCATGAACGCAGAGTCAAAGCAGACTCTTATCAATCGTTCAAAGATTATCAGAGAGGTAAGAAATTACCTCGACTCACAGGGCTTCTTAGAGGTAGAAACACCTATGCTCGTTTCTAATGCGGGCGGTGCTGCTGCAAGACCCTTCGAAACCCACTTCAACGCTCTCAGTGAAGATTTCAAGCTTCGTATTTCTCTTGAGCTTTATCTTAAGAGACTTATCGTGGGCGGTCTCGAAAGAGTTTATGAAATCGGCAGAGTATTCCGTAACGAAGGTCTTGACACAAGACACAATCCCGAGTTCACTCTTATGGAACTTTATCAGGCATACACTGACTACCACGGTATGATGGACCTTACGGAGAATCTTTACCGTCACGTAGCACAGGCTGTTCTCGGCACCACAAAGATTGTTTATAACGGCGTGGAAATGGATCTCGGAAAGCCTTTCGAAAGAATTACTATGGTTGATGCTGTCAAAAAGTACACAGGCATCGACTTCTCCGAAATCAAAACAGACGAAGAAGCTAAGGCTCTGGCTAAAGAAAAGGGCGTAGAGTTCGAGGCAAGACATAAGAGAGGCGATATCCTTAATCTCTTTTTTGAGGAATTTGTAGAGCATCATCTTATTCAGCCCACATTCCTTATGGACCATCCTGTAGAGATTTCTCCTCTTACTAAGAGAAAGCCCGAAAACCCCGACTATGTTGAGCGCTTCGAGTTCTTTATGAACGGCTGGGAAATGGCTAACGCTTATTCCGAGCTTAACGACCCCATCGACCAGAGAGAACGCTTCAAGGCTCAGGAAGAGCAGCTCGCTCAGGGTGACGAGGAAGCTAATACCACCGATGAAGATTTCCTCTGTGCACTCGAATACGGTATGGCACCTACAGGCGGTATCGGCTTCGGTATCGACAGAATGGTAATGCTTCTTACCGACAGCGGCGGTATCAGAGATGTACTTCTGTTCCCCACAATGAAGAGCATCCAGAACTGATTGTTAAAAATTCATAGGTTTTGACAGGTTTTGAGGCGATATATTTATCCAAAAATCACCCGAAAAAGTGGTTTACGACAAATTTACGACAAATCAAAATTTGTTCAGATGCAAAAATTTACGACAAATGACTGTCGTAAACAATAAAAAAGTCAAAATATTTATCCACTAAAGAGCAGTTTTAAAGACTGCTCTTTTTTATGTCAAAAACTTTTTAAGAGTAAATGACTTTGTGTTTAATAATTGAATTTACATGTTTCTTCATAAATTATGGCGCTATTTTTGCCATAAAAATGCTCCTTTCAAGCTTGCTTACTTATTGATTGAAAGGAGTGTTTTTATTCACTTTTATACAAAATTTTCGGCAGTCTCACAGTTGAGTAATATATGATTTTACCTTATCAAAATTATTTATTAACCCTCGATATAATGCTGATTTCCAAGAGTTAATATCATTTTTTTCGGCACTCTCACATTCGTCCTCTAACGAAAGTTTTAGTGCTTGTTCTCCACTTTGAAACATTACTTTTTTCCACATATTAATACTATCGGCTATTTGACTACTAGCATGACTGCTGTATAGTTCGTGTAAATCATAAAATTCTAAATGTTTTTCAAGCCTTTTTCGAACACCTTCATCTACCGTTTTTGGACAAGAAATATAATACAGTATTTCAAGATTATCTCCTACTGTAACATGAAGCCAAGGTTCATTGGGAATATCATCG
>JAZTZH010000052.1:0-101896 GCA_045637365.1 Acutalibacteraceae bacterium | reverse complement strand
AACGGCAACAGGGTAACAAAGATTGATGCTTCGGTTCATGCTGATACAGAGCTTTATGCTAAGTGGACTCCCAAAGTTTACGACTACACGGTAAACTACCTTGAAGAAGGCACAAACAAAGTTATCGCTTCAGCTAAAACTACATCAGCAGATTTCGGCACAACAGTTAATGAAACAGCAATTGAAATCGAAGGCTACACAGTATCAGGTGAAAGCATTAAGGCAATCACAATTGCAACACAAGGTAATGTAATCAGTTTCTACTATACTGCTGTTGTTGCTCCCGATGTACCCGTTGACCCTGACATTCCTACAGATCCTGAAATTCCTGACACACCTGAAAATCCCGATACTCCGGATGTTCCTGACACACCTAATGCTCCCGGAGGTAACGGCGGAATAAACAGCGACAGAAAACATCATATTGTTTTCGGTAAGACTGACGGTATAGGTTGGTACAATGTGTCAATGGACGGCGGAGAAACCTATCAGATTGTTTTCGGCAACTCTACTCTTGAAGTACCCGAAGGTACACAGCTTATTATTAAAGTTGGCGACCTTATGGGCGATGCGTTTACTTTTTATGTGAACGGTGATGCAGTTGAAGCTGACGAAAACGGTAACCTTGTTGTAACCGTTGACGGTTATATGTTAATAGGAGCACTTGGTTATAAGTTTGATGTTCCCGATATTGAGGAATCACTCAACTGGTTCCAGAAGATTATCAAGGCAATTAAAGATTTCTTTGCAATGATTGCCGGTTGGTTTAAATAAGGACCTTTACAAACACCCCCCCGAAACTTTACAACAGCAAAATACACTGGGGAACAACAAGTACTGTTTATGTGCATTTTCAGGCATAAAAACTACTAAAAATACCACTGAAAACAACCCATACATTAAGGTAACAACCCCAGCTTTTCTGACTGTTGCATGTGCAGTTGCTATTGAAGAAGCAAGTAAATAAGAACCCGACCCATAACGAAATCAAAGATTTCTATGGGTGCCCCGGAACCTTGTTACTCGCAAGGCTTGTATTAATTAGCTTTCAGGCAATTGAAAATCTTTTATAACAATTAAAAACATAGACACATCATTTTTGAATTTTCTCAGATGATGTGCCTATATTTTTTAATAGAAACGTGGAGGGATTTTTAATGCAGAAGCTGAAGATGAAAGCAACCAAAACTTTATGTTCATCTGAATTTTTATTATAACAAGATTAAATCATAATTTATTTTAAATAATAATTTTAATGTCAGATGTTTATTAATTTGAAAACAAATTATTTTAATATTATTTAAGTTATTATTAAGATTTTATTGAGGTTTGTTTGTTATACTTTTATCAAATATATCGTAAAGGAGTTTTTGATATGGAAAAAGAATATTCCGTTTCGAGGGGCGACGAGCTTTTTGAAGCTATGGAAGAAGAGAAGAAAAGACGAAAAAAGAAAATAGTACGAACATCTGTAATTATTGCTGTAGTAGCGGTGATAGTTATGGTTATCGGTGTTTCTGTTCTCCGTAAGAGGGTGCAGAACCGTTTCGATTTTACAATGTTTCAGGTGCAATCTGCTCAGGTAACCAGAGGTACTATCAGTACTGTCGTTTCAGGGTCAGGCACGCTTTCTGCTGTCGATGTGGAGGAAATTTCTGTTCCCAAGGGAGTAGAGGTGGAAGAGGTTGTCATAAAGGCAGGTAAGGAAGTGAAAGAGGGTGACCTTCTGGTAAAGGTTAATATGACCTCTGTGAGCAGTACGCTTTCATCAGTCCAGGCAGAAATCGACGAAATCGACGACAAAATCGCCGATGCAGAGGGTGACACTGTTTCCTCATCCGTAAAAGCAGGTGTTTCGGGAAGAATTAAGAAAATTTTTGCCGAAAAAGGTGACAGTGTAGCCGATGTGATGGCAGAAAAGGGTTCCCTTGCCCTTATTTCTCTCGACGGCTATATGGCTGTTGACATCGAAGCGGATAAGCTTTCCGTGGGTGACAGTGTCAAGGTAAAAAGAGCTGACGGAAGTAAGATTGACGGTACCGTGGAAACTGTTTCGGGAAAGACAGTCACAATCCTTGTTACCGATAATGGCCCTAAATACAATGAAAAGGTTACCGTTCTCGGCTCTGATGGGAAGGAAATTGACAGTGGAAAGCTTTACATTCATAATCCTTTATCTGTTACGGGCATAGCAGGAAAAATCAGTGACGTAAAAGCTTCTCTTAATACAAAGGTGAGTTCTTCGACAACAGTTTTCTTACTGACGGACACAGAGTACCGCGCAGATTATGAGAGTCTTCTCCGTGAAAGAAGGGAAAAGGAAGAGGAACTTGTAGCCCTTCTCAAAATCCGTCAGAAAGGAGCTGTGACTGCTCCGTTTGATGGCCTTATCAGTGCGGTTACTTATTCTGAATCATCAGCCTTATCCGGTAAGGAAATTTCCCTGTTAAACATCTATCCTGGCAAGAGTATGAGTGTCACTATCGGTGTTGACGAAACTGATATTCTTTCTCTTAAGGTTGGTCAGGAGGCTGACATAACTGTAAGCTCCGTGAGTGAAGATACTTTTACGGGAAAGGTTACGGAAATCAATAAAACTGCTGAAACATATTCAGGTATGACACAGTATTCGGCTACCATTACCTTTGACAAGGCCGAGGGTATGCTTAGCGGAATGTCTGCTGATGTAGATATTAAAATCGAGGGTGTCGAAAATGCTCTGATTATACCTGTAGATGCACTTAAACAGACAAGCAGCAGCTCTTATGTATACACACAGTATGATGAAAAATCTAAAGAATACGCAGGCAGAACTGAGGTCGAAGTAGGTATTTCTAACAACAAATTTGCTGAAATTAAATCAGGTCTCAAGGAAGGCGACACCGTTTATTATACCGAAAGTAATTCCGGAGGAATGTTCGGAGGAATGTTCGGAGGTAATTTTGACGGTGGCAGAGGCGGAAATATGTCTGACTTCGGTGGAGGAAGAGGCGACAACATGCCTCAGATACCTGAAGGTGTTGACATACCGGACTTTGGCGGTTAAGAGGGGTGAAGTATAATGATTATACTCCGGGAAGTATGTAAATTTTATCAGGTGGGCGACGAAAGAGTAAGAGCTCTTGATCATGCCTCACTTCACATAAGACCGCATGAATTTGTAAGTATTATCGGCCCTTCAGGCAGTGGTAAATCTACCCTTATGAATATTATCGGCTGTCTGGATATTGCTGATGCGGGTACTTATCAGCTTGACGGACTCCCTATTGAATCTTACAGTGAAAACGATCTTGCGAAGGTAAGAAACGAGAAAATCGGCTTTGTTTTTCAGAATTTTAATCTCATAGCCAAGCTCAGTGCTGAGGAAAATGTGGAGCTGCCTCTCATTTATCAGGGTGTACCTAAGGCTGAAAGGCAGGAAAGAGTAAGAGCAGCACTGGAAAAGGTCGGGCTTTTAAAAAGAGCGAAGCATCTTCCTACAGAGCTTTCGGGCGGTCAGCAGCAAAGAGTTGCTATAGCGAGAGCCTTGGTTACCCGTCCGTCGCTTATCCTTGCCGACGAGCCTACGGGTAATCTTGACTCAAATACAAGTAAAGAAATAATGGAAATGTTTCACGAGCTTCATAGCCAGGGTAATACTATCGTTCTCATTACGCACGATAATGATGTGGCAAAGCAGGCTCCCAGAAGTATCCATATTTTAGACGGTAAGGTTACGGAGGTGGAATTATGATGATGTCATTTAAAATGGCCATAAGAAGCATAAGCTCCAATAAGCTTCGCTCAGTACTTACTATGCTCGGCATTATTATCGGTGTAATGGCTCTCGTGGTTCTTGTCAGTCTCGTAGACGGTGCTACCAGCTCTGTTACAGACAGAATCTTAAGCCTTGGCAGTAATATGGTTACCGTAAATATTTCCGACGATAAGGGTAAGCCTGTCACATTGAACACCTTAAAGGAATGGACAGGCTCAGAGGAAAAGCTTTCTGTAATAGCACCCTATGCTCAGGATACTGCTACAGGTAAAGGAAAAAATGCTAACGGCAGTGTAATTGTTTACGGGACCACTCCTCTTTATTATGATATACAGGATTTACAGCTAGCTATGGGTAGATTCTTAAAAAATACTGATGTGGACAATAATTCCTATGTATGTGTTATCAATGAAACCTGTGCCGAGGAGCTTATCGGTTATGCTGACTGTGTGGGTGATACTATTACTCTTAACGGAACAAGATATACCGTAGTCGGTGTGATAACAAACAATGAAAATTCACTCACTGCTATATTCTCTTCGGGTACCATGGTAGCGTATATTCCTTATACTTCTCTTCTCAGACTTTCAGATAAGGTAAGTACAGAAATCACTTCATTTTATGTAGGTGCAGAGGAGGAAAGCACTATAGCCGAAGCGGAAGAAGCCATAACTGATGTTCTTATGGAACGCTTCGAAGAGGATGATGAGGCGTTTAAGGTTTCTTCACAGGATATTCTGGAGGATACAATGGAGGAAATTACTTCTATTCTTACTATCCTTCTGGGTGGTATAGCGGCTATTTCTTTGATAGTAGGCGGTATCGGTATTATGAACATTATGCTCGTTACCGTTACGGAGAGAACCCGTGAGATCGGTATCAGAAAGGCTATCGGTGCCAACAGAAAAAATATACTTATGCAGTTCCTTATGGAGGCAGTGGTTATCTGTATGCTGGGCTGTGCCATCGGCATCTTTATGTCCTGGGCTATACTGCAGATAGTGACCACCATAGTTTCAAGTATGGGAATGAAATTCTCTCTTGATTTGGGTGTAGTGCTTATAGCGGTTGTATTCTGCTTCGTCATAGGTGTTCTTTTCGGTCTTTATCCCGCAAACAAGGCGGCTAAAATGAAGCCTATTGATGCACTTCATTACGGAGGTTAATGCATAATGAAAAAGATTATGAGTTTTATGAAAAAATACCCTAAAAAAAGGGTGATAGCAGTCTGCGTTTCTGGTGTGCTTGTCATTCTTCTGTCTGTAATGCCTATGATTGCAGCGAGAAGAGGCAAAGGGGAAGGTGCAAAGGCGAGTATTCTTTCGGGAAAAGTGGGAAAAGGAGATATAAGCACCGTTTTAATCGCCGGTGGTACTCTCTCGCAGCAGGACGGAGAAAAGATTAATATTCCCTCTTCTGTTAAAATAACGGAATTCCTTGTTTCAAACGGTGACAGGGTGAATAAAGACGATGACCTTGCGACAGTTGACAGAGTTACTCTTATGCAGGCCATAAGCGATGTTCAGGAAACGATGGATTATTTAAGAGAGGAAATGGAGAATGCTAAGAGCGAAAGCTCCACAGATAAGGTAACGGCACAGAGAGCGGGTACGGTAAAGGCCGTTTTTGCTAAAAAGGGCGACGATGTGCAGAGTGTAATGCTGAAAAAGGGTGCTCTTGCCGTCATTTCTCTCGATGGTCTTATGTCCGTGGAAATAGAAACAGATAAGGATATCTCTGCAGGTGAAAAAGTAAAGATTACCTTTAAGGATAAAACCAAGGTAAGCGGACAGGTGAAAACTTATCTCGACGGCGTCGCAAAGATTACCTTCGAGGATGAAAATTATACCGAAGGCACTAAGGTTACAGTAACCAAAGAGGACGGAACTAAAATAGGAAGCGGTAAAATTCAGATTAACAGCTGCTGGAACGCTACGGCTTATTCGGGTACGGTTTCCTCGGTCAAGGTAAGCGAAAAGGAAAAGGTTTCATCGGGAGAGACTCTTTTTTCTCTGGAAAATGTAAGCAGTACTGCCAAATACGACAACCTTGCTTCACAGCACAGGGATTACGAGGATCTTATGCTTTCGCTCTTTGAAATGTATCAGAGTGGCACCGTAAAGGCACCTGTAGACGGTACTGTTTCGGGTATAGATAAGGAAGGTACTATGCTTCTTTCAGATAAAGAGACTGTGTCAATCGAGCTTTTAGCAAATGCTCCCGACGGTAATGACGAAGTAACATACTGTAATTATATAGGTAAGATCATTGCCGTAAATGAGGGCATCTGGAATGTAAGCCTTAATCCCGAAAATCAGACAGTTACTGACTATAAAAACCTTTTAGAAGTTGATTTTACTGAGGAGAAAATGTCTCAGAACGGTAATTTCAACCCTACTGTGCCTGTCTATGAGTCCGACATAAACGGATGGAAGCAGATAGGAGCTGATGAAGTGCAATCGGGAGACATTCTTCTTTTTGCAGGTGCTGATACATCTGATATTGTATGGGCGGTACGTGTAATCAAGGGAAGCACTCTGCCACCCGAAACTACTACGCAGCCTTCAACCACAGAGCCGACTACCACAGTACCCACCACTACCGAACCTTCGACTACTGTTCCGGGCACTACACAGCCGTCAACGGTTCCCTCAAGACCGTCAGAGGACTTTACATTACCTTCAGGCGGAGATATAACGATGCCTTCAGGCGGTGACTTTACTATACCGTCGGGCGGTGATATAACGATGCCTTCGGGTGGCGACTTTACCGTACCGTCGGGCGGTGATATAACGATGCCGTCAGGTGGTGACTTTACCATACCGTCGGGTGGAGATATCACTATGCCCTCTGATGGAGATTTTACTCTTCCTTCAGGTGGAGATTTCACATTTCCTTCAGGTCAGAATCAGATTCCGGGAGGAGGCTTCTTCGGAGGCTCCTTCGGAGATCTTTCGGGTCTGCAGTCAGGTATGATACAGGATGAAAATAAATTTAAGCTTTTTGATCTTGAGGGTGTAACGATTTTATCTGTAATTCCCGGTGACACTATGACAGTTACTGTTTCTGTAGATGAGATTGACCTAAATAAAATTGAAGCAGGTATGAAGACGGAAATAACTCTTGATGCTTTTATCGGAGAATCCTTTTACGGAGTTATAAGTAATATAGGGACAAGTGGAAAGAACTCGGGCGGTAACAGTAAATTTTCTGTGGAAATAACTATGGATAAAGCAGAAAATATGCTTGTGGGTATGAATGCTACTGCAAAGATAATTCTTGAATCGCAAAAGGATGTTCTTACGGTGCCGGTAGAAGCTTTGTGTGATATCGGAAACGAAACTGTGGTTTACACGAAGTATGATAAGAGTGACGATACGCTTAAAAAGCCTGTGACCGTAACTGTCGGTGCATCTGACGGTGAAATCGCACAGATACTGTCAGGTCTCGATGAGGGCGATGAATATTACTATTCCTATTATGATGAATATCAAGAATCGGATGATTCGTCAGGCTTTGGCGGAATGGGCGGCTTAGGCAGATAACAGCTGAACAAAAAAATGCAGCAGTTTCATTTTTGAAGCTGCCGCATTTTTTATCAGGCCTTTACAGCGGCAACACACACCGGATAACAATAGACAGTGTTTTTCAGGCAAAAGCTAAATGAAAACACCCCGAAAACAGGTGATGAAATCAGGTAACAACCATAGACCCTATGATCGCCATCTGTGCAGTTGCTATTGAAAAGACAAGTAAGTAAAAACTTTTCAGCACTTAAAAACTTTTTATTACAATAAAAAAAATAGACACATCATTCTGAGTTTTCTCAGTGATGTGTCTGTTTTCTTATTCTGAAAAAATACTGTCAAAATTTGAAAAGATATCATCGAAGGCCTTTATCATAGGAATGATATCATCAAAATCCAGGGCTCTGTGGTCAAAGGCGATACATATGGGAAGAATGGAGCGGATGACAATTTTATCTTCTCCGTTCTCGGTTACAACAACAGGCTTTTTGGTAACTGCACCTATTGCATAGGCAGTAACCTGAGGAGGAATAATTTCGAGCATAGCACCGGCACCCTTCTGCTTCGGGTAAAGTGAGCCGAAGTTGGTTACCATAACAGTTCCCTGCTTAAGGTCGTCAACGGTTACTCTTTTGTGCTTGGGTATAGCATAGTGTTCTTTCAGCTCCTTGCCCGAAAGAAGCTTTAATCTGTCCTTACCTGTCAGTGAACCGATCGCTCTGTAGAAAGCTAAAATAGGATGTCCTTTGGCCAGTTCGATGAGTGTATCTCTTAAGGACACCTCGAACATAGCATGATCAAGATTAGTATTATCCATTTTCTTTTTAAGATCATCGATATACTCAGTCATTTCGTAAATGTTTTTATCACCGAAATCGATAAGATTTACCGTCATCATTTCACCGTTCGGGAAAATCATAGGCATTGTGATGTTGATTTCCTTGATGATGTGAAGCTTACCTCTGACGAGCTTTCTGTTAAAGTCAAGATGAGCATTAAGGTTGGGAACTCTCTTAAGTGCTTCTGCAACAACCTTTAAAATTACAGTGTTGAAGGTAACCTTTTTATCTGAGGGATTTTTAGCGTTGAGTTCTTTATAATAATCGAAAAATTCAGTTACATCAGCTTCATACATATATGTAACATGAGGGATGTTTCTGTTGGAATCTGCTGTCATATTTGCAACGATTTTTCTTTGTATTCCGAAGGGATGAGATTTGATTATTGTCATTTTTCTGATTCCTTTCTTTATAACTTTTCATTCACAATAGTAAAGGGTTATTCCAATTTTTCTCACAATTTACTGTGAATAATGTGTTAATAGAAATATAAAAACATATGCTTTGGTCGGTCAGATTTAAGTAACAAATTGTTAATTGGTTGATGTGTTTTTATTGTTTTTTGAATTTTATAATCAAAATACAGTATAAAAATACACTGAGGGATGTGATGTAATGCAGCAGTTGATAGAACACATTGAAAGCTCGTGTGCCGGACTGAAGGATAGTCCTATGAGTTACCTTTACAAAAGGAAACTTCTGGACGATATGACTCAGAGGGTAAGCGAAATCAGAAAAGCAGGACTTGAAGATGATAAAATAGTTACCGATATTATCATTGATGAGTTCGGAAATCTGTCTGAAGGTTATGGTGCTTTTGTAAAAGAAAAGAAAAAACAGCGAAGGGCAAAGATTATGAAATACGCCTTTCCTGTCGGAGGCTTAATTACTCTGGTTTTGATTTTTGCAGCATATTTTTCCGTCAGCGGTATCACCGGTGCCTGGGATAAAACCTGGCTTATTATTGTCGGTGGTATCTTCGCTATGATTATTTTCTATTTCAGTTTTGCTGTAAATACATTATCTCATATGAGAAAGGTTTTTCATCCCATAGCAAGGCTTCTTATTTTTATCTGTATGATGCTTGTGACAGTATATACTTTCCTTTTCTGGCTTATGATGCTTCCTGACGAAGCTCTTCTGTGGCCTGTTTTTCCGGGTGGAGTTATTCTGTCTCTTGTAGCTGACCTTATATTTGCATATACAACAAAACAGAAATTCCGAACAGTTTCGCTTTTTGTTTATATGCCTGTAATTGCCACAATGCTTTATATTATTCTTGCCGCTTACAGTATAATTGCCTGGAAATCCGGATTATATGTAGTGCTTCTCGGACTAGGAGCAGACCTTATTTACATATTCAGTATAGTAATGGCCAATATAAAATATTTTATGTATAAGCAGGAGGCGGAATAATGGAGCGTAGATTAACAGCAGAGCTTTGGGATAAAATGCATTATCTGTTTAGGGATTTCAATGACCGTATGGTTCATGTAGAACTCAATTATGATTTTGTGCCCGATATAGATGTGCTCAGAAAGGTAATTATATGTGCTTTCGAAAAAGTACCTGTACTTCATTCGAAGTTTATGGATAATAATTTTTCTACCCATTGGCAGGTTATGCCCTATAATATCAATGATATTTTTGAGGTAAGTTATCCTGAAGATATCAGAGAGGCTGCGGACGGCTTTCTGACACAGTACATACCGCCCGAATCCCATATACAGATGAAGGTAGCTCTTTTTATAAAGGACGGTAAAAGTACTCTTTGTTTCATAGAAAATCATATGTGTATGGATGGGGGAGATCTTAAATATTTTCTTGAGTCCTTCTGCAAAAATTACAACAGATACATTGATGAAGGTGTCAGTCCGATAGAGTACCGTACCGGCTCCCGTTCGTATGATGATGTTTATTCGGGATTTTCAAAAACTGAAACAGGAGTAGCACAGCGTCTTTTTAAAAATATCAATGCAAGAGATGACCATAAATTTCCGCTTACTGAGAATAACATCCGTGATGCTTCTTTTATTGCAAGAAAGAAATTTTCAGAAGAAAAACTGCCTCTGCTGAAAGCAAAGGGTAAAGAGCTTGGTGCAACTATAAATGAGCTTATTCTTGCCTCATATTTTTACAGTGTTTATGAGCTTGCCGGTTATCCGGAAAGTGATAAAGTTATGATTTCAAATGCTATAGATCTTCGCCGTCACATGGACAGTGTAGAAGACAAAGGATTCACAAATCATACATCATGGATGCAGTGTGCCATACCCGAAAGGGGCAGAGATATTTTTGAAACGGTAAAGTATGTTGTCCTGAGCTCAAACAGATTTAAAAAAGACAAGTTTATGGGTCTTTACGGTTTACCGCTTCTTAATTTCGGTTACAATATTCTCCCTCACGCCGCCTCAGAGGAAATTATTAAAATAGGTTATTCAAATCCTCTTATGGCTATGAGTAACATCGGTATTCTCAGGCCCGAAAGCCTTGTTCTGGAGGGAAATGAGCCTTGCGATGCTTTTATGTCAGGTGCGGTTAAATACAAGCCTTTTGCCTGTCTTACTGTTACTTCATACAAAAATGTTATAACTCTTTCTATGTGCGTGCGTGGAAACGATGAAGATAAAAAAACAGTAAATAAATTTTTTGAGCTTATGGAAAAGAATATAAACACAATTATCGGTACAGACGATTAAGATAAAAAAGTCAGGAAGGCATGTTGTATGCAATCCTGACTTTTGCTCTTTTATACTTCAACCCGGACAACTGCGCCATTGTCATTGCTAAGGCAGAACTTACCGTCTAATTTTTCAATCAGTTCCTTACAGATTGAAAGGCCCAGACCGTAATGAACTCCTGTGTTTTTGTCTTCCTCCGTAAAGTATGGCTCAGTAGCATGCTTAAGAGCTTCCTGTGAAAAGCCTTCTCCGTCGTCGGAAACGGTTATAAAAATTCTGCCGTCAACACATTCGCTATCAAGCCTTACTTCACTTCGTGCATAACGTACTGCATTTGAAACAAGGTTCGTAATTATTTGCTCCAGTATTGCACTGTCAGTGCATACGGTATTACAGTTGCTGACACTGTTAAATTTAAACTCCTTTTCTTTACAGATAATTAAGGCATTCTTTCTTAATTCTTCAAACAACGTCTGAACATCCGTGCTTTCTTTGCATACCTTCATTTCATCAAGCTTCTGCATATCACTGATACGGTTTACGAAGTTTTCCAGGCGTACAGTATTTCTGTTGATACATTCCAATGTTTCAATAATCTTTTCCTGAGAGCATTTACCCTGCGGTATATATTCGAGAAGAATATCCGTGTAGCCCTTTGTAACAGTCAGCGGAGTTCTTATATCGTGAGCAAGAATGTGCTGGATTCTTTTCTGTTCTTCTATCATATTCCACAATTCAATATTGTTTTTAGCAAGCTGCTGTCTCATTATTTCAAAAGATTCGCAAAGCTTTCCCATTTCATTGTTACCGGAATATTCAATTTCAAAATCAAGATTCTTTTCTGAAATTTTTTGTGCAGCAATTTCCAGCTGCGTCAACGGAAGGTTCATTTTGTTTCTGAAAAAGAGCTGTGCTGAAACAATGATAGCACACAAAAAATAAAAAATGAGTATAGCAATAACAATCCAGTTTCGTGTGTAAAACAGAATAGCATCTGAATCATCTTCAGTGAAATCCTCGTCAATCATTTCAACGGCGATATAAATATCTTCATCTCGGTCTTCGTTGATTCTGTCAATGTCTTCGCTTCCGTCAATATAGTAAACCGAAACGGTTGATACGAAAGTATCAACTATGTGTACGGTTATTACTGAAAGACCCAAGGCGATCAGCAGACATAAAAAAACATATATAAAAAATGAAGGCTTTATTTTTATGTTTCTGCGAAAGTTTCTTTTTTTTATATTATCCACTTATACCCTAACCCCCATACTGTTTCGATGTAGGATTTACATCCCGCATTCGCAAGCTTATTTCTTATTTTTCTTATGTGCTCGGTTATAACAGCATTGTCTCCGTCAGAGTTGAAGCCGATGACATTTTCGTATATTTTTTCTCTGTCGAAAACCTGTCCTGGATTCATAGAAAGAAACTCTATAATTTCATACTCTGTTTTTGTGAAAGCTATTGGATTACCGTTGAAGCGCACCGTCATACCCGAATAATCTATTTTCAGCCCTGTGTTTTTGATATCGGTGTTATCTCTAACTCTCTTTTCACGGCGAAGATGTGCCTGAACTCGTCCGAGAAGCTCACGGATATTGAAGGGCTTCGTTATATAATCGTCACCGCCCACGGCGAGACCTGCGAGTATATCGGTTTCCTCAGTTTTTGCAGTCAGGAAAATTATGGGACAGTCCGTTTGGTTACGTATCTGCTTACAGAACTCAACTCCGTCTGTTTTCGGCATATTTATGTCAAGCAGAATTAAGTCAGGCTTATGAATAAGCTTCTCTGCAGCCTCCTGTGTGTTGAGTGCGGTTATAACCTCATAATCATTGAAAGTGAAGAAATCACGAAGCAAAAATACGATGTCGCGTTCATCGTCTACAACCATTATTTTTTCAGCCATTTTTATACCTCCCTTTATTTACAGTTTAGAATATAATATCATAATAATTTTGAATTTTTCAATAATGCCAAAAAGACAACGATGCTTTTCGTTGCCTTTTTGTAAGAAAGATGTATGTATAATTTCATAGTTACATATCCTGATGATGCAAATTACAAAGTGATTTTAGAATTTAAAAATCCAAAATAAGACAACAGATTGTGAAGGAAATGTTAATTAATGTTTTTTACGGTACATTGATTTAATTTGTTTTGGTATATTTATATGGAAAAATGAAGTCAGCTTTTAAAAGTAACACTTAAAATCCGAAAAAACAGCTTCATAATTTTTTTAAATACAGAAATAATGTTATAATAAAAAGTTGCAACGCCTTTGTGAATGTGGTAATATAATCTCATACAGAAAAATCGTATTATAATCACTGTACCGAGGTGGCTTATGGCAAAGATTACAACTACTAAAGCTCATACAAGCGGCGTGGCTCTCGGCGGCATCGGAAGCGGAAGCGTAGAGCTTTTGCCTGACGGTGAGTTTCATTATTGGCTCATCGCAAATCAGCCGAGATTAACAGAAGTATGCTTCGAAAAAAAGGTGGATGACGGAGAGGACAGTGCAGGTGCGCTTTCTTTCTGGGTTCGTGAAAGCAAGGAGGGCGGAAAGCCGGTTATACGAAAGCTCGGAATGAAAACGGATGCGGAGGATTTCACATACCGTATGTTTTCGTGGAATAAGCCTGTAGAAAAAATCGAATATGAGGGCAGATTCCCTATGTGCGAGCTGAACTACATTGACAGCGCATTGTCCTGTAAGCTCAGCCTTAAGGCGGTTTCGCCTTTCGTTCCCCATAACAGTAATGTTTCGTCTACTCCCGGCTTTTACATGGATTTTACTGTAGAAAATCCTACAGACAGTGAATTGAGTATCAGCCTTGCGGGCCGTCTTGAACCTTGCTTTGCCAATAAGAAGGAGGGTAACAAAAGCTCTCTTCATATTAAAGGGGACAGCGTAGGTGTTCATATAGAGCCTGTTAAGCTGACTGATTCGCCTTCCTGCGGTAATCTCTGCTTTTCGGTAAACGGTGACGGTGAAAAGTCTTATATCACAGCAGATTATTATCGGTTTATGAAGGAATATGTAGGTAATTCACGGTTCGGTGTAACACAGGAATCCTTTCTCTTTGGCTTCAGAGAAAAGGGATGTCTTCCTGACAGTGAGGTCGGCAGAAAACCAAAAGCTGTACCCCTGAATACGGGTTTGCTGAGTGATGCAGGCCTTGATGCACTGTGTAAGGAATATGCAAGATATCCGTTTGCAGCCTCTTTGCTGGAGCGCATAAAATACTGTAAGCCGGATTTTCCTTCTACAAAAAAAGATAAAATCGCTTTTCTTGGTTGCTGTGTAAGACAGATTCACAGAATGGGCAAGGATTTCGGTTCTTGTGCTCTTTGCTCTTCGGTTACACTGAAACCCGGTGAAAAGAAAAACATACGGTTTATTCTGACCTGGTATTTCCCGAATCATATGGGGAAAAAGGGTGAAAGGTTAGGACATTACTACGAAAATATATATGAGAACTCTCTGGAGGCAAACAGATACCTTGCAGATAATTATGACAGTGTTTTCAGATCTGCCGTAAGCTTTGCCGAGCTTCTATACTCGACGGATTTACCGTCTTTTTATCCTGATTCATGGTCATCGAATCTTTCACCTCTGGTGAAAAGCTCAGTCTATCTTAAAAACGGAAAATTCGGTCTGTGGGAGGGACTCGGTTTCTGTGGCCTTCACACTACGGATATTACATATCACGCATCATTTTCACTTATCAGTCTTTTCCCTGACCTTCAGAAAAAGCAGATGAAAATGGGCGCAGAATATCAGAGAAAAGACGGTAGGGTACATCATTTGTTCAAACCTGATATGCAGAGCACTGACGACAGCTTTGAACGTGTTGATATGAATATGCAGTTTGTTCTGATGGTACTGCGTGATTATCTTTTCACAGGTGACAGAGAATATCTTGCTTCACTGTGGAATAATGTCAGAAGTGCCATGGAGTCAATGGAGAGTCTCGATACCGATAAGGACGGTCTGCTCGATTATGATACGAAGCGTAATACCTATGACGCCTGGAATTTCTCGGGTACACCTGCATATATTTCCGTTCTTTGGCTGGCGGCACTGAAGGCTGCGGTTATTATCGCTGACAGGGTGGGAGATAAGCTCTGCTCTGACAGGTGGAAGAATATTCTGGAATGTGGTAAAAAAGCTCTCGAAGAAAAGCTCTGGAACGGTGAATATTATAATCTGTGGAGAAACGATGAGGAAACAGATGAATCTCTTATGACAGATCAGCTTGACGGAGAGTGGTTCCTGAGAATGATAGGTCTGTCGGGAAATATTCCGGATGAGAGAGTTCGTTCTGTAGTTGATTTTATATTCAGAAATAACTTCGACAATGAGCAGGGACTGATAAATGCCACGGTGCCGGAAAAACGAAGAACTACGCTGCATACCTATAAAAACTGTCAGGCAGGTGCCGTGTGGACAGGTATAGGCTATGTCTTTTCGGCTTTGGCACTTTCTGTCGGTCTTAAAGAAATCGCTGATACAGAGATTAAATCAATAGAGGATAATCAGATGCGATTCGGTCATTTCTGGGATCACTGGGAATGCGGTCATCATTACACACGTCCTATGTCAAGCTGGAGTACACTTATCGCAGTATCCGGTATGAAGGTGGATTATGAAAATAAAAAGCTTACCTTTAATCCCGCAGAAAAAAACATAACCTTCCCTCTGTGCTTGCCCGACATACTGGCAAGGGTTACTATCACAGACGGTAAGTGTGATATAGAATGCTTAAGCGGTGATTTAAGCTGCTGGGATATAGTTCTGTTATAATCAGTTGAAATTATAAAAATCATCCTAACCCACTTCAAAGAATGAACGGGTGAGGATGATTTTTTTATAATTATAGCTTTAAGCATCGGCATATATTTTTATGCGAAGGCTTTAATCGAGAATTTCTATATTGTCTCCCTCAAAAACCTTACCGCCTTTTACGACTCTGGCGAAGATTCCCTCGCGGGGCATTACACATTTACCCACAAGCTTCTGAATGGCGCAGCCTTCGTGACATTCTTTTCCTATCTGCGTGATTTCGATGACGCATTCACCGATCTGAAGCTTTGTTCCTACGGGAATAGTGTAAAGCTCGATACCTTCTGTCGTTATGTTTTCTGCGAAAACTCCGTGGCAGAGACCGTCAGAGGGGAGCCCTTTTGATTTTTCGATGCTTTCTTTGGCGAGAAGACTTACCTGTCTGTGCCATTTTCCTGCATGAGCATCGCTCTCGAAGCCGAAATCCTCGATGAGTACACCGGGATTGATTTTAGTTTTCGGTGTACCCTTTTTTTCACTGATGTTAATTGATAATACCTTAGCCATAGTTATCCTCCTATTTTGTTGAGTCCGTGATTTTTTCCGTAGCCGCAGGAGAACTTGTGCTCCATCGGCTTTGAAAGTATCGCTTCTCTGATACGTTCTTTTAAAAGAACTTCATCGTCTATTACATCCATTAAGTCGATTACCTCGTCGTTGCCGAGGCATACCTTTACCTTTCCGTCAGAAAGAAGTCTTATGCGGTTACATTCACTACAGAATTTATCGCTTATTGGTGTGATGAAGCCTATTCTTCCCTTAAAGCCGTATGCTTCATAGTATTTTGCTACGCTTTTTTCGAAGTCGGTTTTATCTGATTCTACAGGCTTCAGAAAGGGGAACTGTTTTAATATTTCTTCTCCCCTGATGACAAGATTTTCATTTTCACCCTCGTCTGAAAAAGGCATAAGCTCGATGAAACGAACATCAATTTTTCTGTCACGGGCGATGCTTATAAGGCTTTCGGCCTGTGAATCGTTCTGCCCTCTTATGAGTACGGCATTAAGTCTGATGGGGGCCAGACCGACGCTTTCACATTCATCAATACCCTCGAGGACTTTTTTCAGTCCGTCGTAGCCTGTAAGCTTTTTATACTGCTCTTCATCTGTGGTGTCGAGGCTGATGTTTATTGCCTTTACGCCTGCCTTCTTAAGAGGCATAGCAAGCTCTTTGAGCCTTATACCGTTGGTGGTAAGAGCCAGTTTTTTTATTCCGTCAATTCTGCTTATTCTTTCTGCGATGTCACAGATATCTTTTCTGACGAGAGGCTCACCGCCTGTAAGTCTTACCTTGGTGATTCCGCAGTCGGCAAAGGCTCTTACTATTTTTTCTGTCTGCTGTGCCGTCAGCTCATCATTATCCTTTTCGTTACAGGCTCCGCAGTAGGAGCAATTAAGATTGCACCTTTTGGTGACGGATACACGCAGATAATTAATCTTTCTTCCGTAAGAATCAATCATTTATGAAATCACTCTTTCCGCCTGTTTTTTTCAGAAGCTTTATTTCCTTTATTTCCATTCTGCGGTCAATAGCCTTACACATATCGTAAACTGTCAGAGCAGTTACGGAAGCGGCAGTGAGAGCCTCCATTTCGATGCCTGTTTTATATGAACATTTTGCAAGAGAATAGATATATAATTCCTCATCACCGTCATTGTCGAAGGTGATTTCCACACTGTCGATGGGGATGTTATGGCAAAGGGGGATAAGCTCCCAGGTACGCTTTGCCGCCATTATACCGGCTATTCTTGCAGTGGCAAGACCGTCACCCTTTTTTAGCTCAGAATTCAGAAGCTTCTGCAAGGTTTCCTTTTCCATTTTTATTTTTGCGAAGGCTTGTGCGGTTCTGCAGGTTATTTCCTTTTCTCCCACATCCACCATTAAAGCTTCGCCTTTTTTATTAAGATGAGTAAAATCAGCCAAGTTCATATCCTCCCATCTCACTGAGTCTTTCTTTGAAGCTGTCGCTTTTTATCATATCGAGGAAGATCTGTACCTGCTTACTGTCATAAGCCTTTTCGTCAATAAGAAGGTCATATTCCTCGGTGCATATTCCGATGAAATCAAGGTCGTACATTTTAGCCGCTGAGTAAATGCCCAGACCGCAGTCCGCATTACCCGAAGCAATAAGAGCCGCCACGGCTGTGTGGGTGAATTCCTCGTTACGGTAGCCGTCAACATCCTTTTTATCTATACCGTTTTCTTTAAGGAGATAATCACAGAGTATTCTTGTGCCCGAGCCGAGCTGACGGTTGACATATCTGCCTTTTGTTATATCTCTGAATTCTTTTATTTCCAGAGGATTACCCTTTTTTACCATAAGGCCCTGCGTTCTGCCTATGCCCTTAATGAGTTTTACACCGCCTTCGGGGAAGTGTTTTTTCACATAAGAGCTGTTATATTCGCCTGTTTCGGTGTCAAGAAGATGAATAAATCCGAGGTGTGCCTGTTCGCTTCTGAGAGCCGTAATAGCGCCCATACTGCCCACATGGCTTGAAGTAAGATTAAAGGAAGGGTTTTCTTTCTTTATCATATCCGAAAGCTCGTCGATAAGAGGGTCGTGACTGCCTGTGATAATCAGGGAGCTTTCTATCTGCGAAAGCTTCTTAAGCAGTCTTATTTCTACCTCTTCACCTGCTTCGAAGCCTTCACAGTCCTGAGGTACGGTGAGAATACCGTCTGCCTTTGTAAAGCTTGTGACGACACCTGCGCCTCTGTTTAAGGGTACTGCAGTGAGAGTATCACCTGATTTTCCGAGAGTAACACGGACGAATTCCTGATACTTAAGTGAGGACACCACTCTTTTTCCGAGTATGGCCTTTACTGTTATGTCAGTATTGATGCTTGATTTACAATACTGTTCTGTCACAGCTCTGACTATTTCCTCCATAACGACTATGGCTGAAACAGGATAGCCGGGGAGACCGATAACGGGCACACTGCCGATGTTACCGAGAACTGCAGGCTTACCGGGCTTTATGGCAAGGCCGTGGAAGGAAACCTCTCCGAGCTCCTCGATGATGGTGCTCGTGTAATCGTCTCTGCCTGCAGAAGAGCCTGCGAGCACGAGTACGGCATCACATTCTGCGGCGGCTTTTGAGATAACACTCTTAAGTAAATCCTTTTTGTCCTTGACTATGGGATAAATTCTTCCCTCTGCACCCCATTGACTGAGCATAGCCGAAAAAATGGAAGAATTGAATTCGATGATTTCACCCTTTTCGGGATTTTCCTTAGGTGATACGATTTCGTCACCTGTGGGGATAATTGCGAAAACAGGCAGCTTCAGGCATTTCACGCTGAGCACACCGCCTGCTAAAAATGCACCGCAGAGTGAGGGTGTTACCTTGGTGAAAGAGGGAGCTATCATATCGCCCATACATATATCCTCACCGACCTGACGGACATTCTGCCAGGGGTGAACGGCTGATATTATGCTGACTCTTCCGTCACCGAGCTCTGTTACATCCTCTACCATGATAACTGCATCGGTACCGTCGGGGATAGGGTCGCCTGTGTCAACGATGGTATATTTGTCTGCTGTCAGGACTACGGGGGAGCTTTCGTTAGCACCGTAGGTGTCATTTGCCTTTACGGCTATACCGTCCATAGCACTCGCATTATAGTGAGGAGAGCAGATTTTCGCATAAACCGCCTCGGCAAGAACTCTGCCGCAGGAAGCACAGGCAGGTACTGACTGTATTTTGTAGCTGAAACCTCTTTCTCCGAGGTGGGCAAGATATTCTTCTCTTGCTTTATCGAGAGGTGTATTGTTAAGATAATTGTGTTTCATATTAATCATTCCCGAAATAAAAATACTTCTGTTTCTTCGTCTGCTTTCATACCCTCGCAGTTTCGGCCGATTATTATATAACCGTCACTTTCACTCAGAAGTGAGATAACACCGCTTTTTCCGTAAAGAGGCATAGCGCCCTCATCGGTAAGCTTTACACAGAGTATTTCCTCTCTGCCGTGGTTTGAGGAAATATTGCGGAGGATTTTAGTCTTTATTTTTTTAGTGTTATCATCTCTGCAAAGCATCATATCAATAAGAGGCTTTACTAATCTGAGAGTGACAAAATAACCTGCTGCGGGATGACCCGGTAAGCCGAAAACTGCCTTGCCGTCTATTCTGCCTGCGATGGTAGGCTTTCCCGGCTTCATAGCGATGCCGTGAAGAAAAACTTCACCAAGGTCAGAAATAATCTTTACCGTCATATCTCTTGCTCCTGCTGATGAGCCGCCTGAAATGAGAACTATATCATTTTCACTGACGGCTTTTTTCATCACGGAAAGGATTTCGTCATACTCGTCTCTGACGATACCGTAAAGAGTAGTGTCACAGCCCTCTTCCGTCATAAGAGCAGAAAGGATGTGGCTGTTTATGTCTCTTATTTTTCCGAAGGTGAGAGGAGTGTCAACAGGTACAATTTCATCACCCGTTGAGATAATTCCGACCTTCGGTTTTCTGAAAACCTTTAACTGATTTATTCCGAGAGCGGCGAAAGTACCGACTTCTCTCGATGTTATATTTCTGCCTATGCTGAAAACGGGGGTACCCTTTTTTATATCGTCACCTTTTCGGTTGACGTTTTCACAGGGACTGACTGATTTATAAACAAGACAGATATCACCGAAGCTGTTATCAGTATTTTCTACCATAACCACACTGTCAGCTCCCTCGGGGAGCATACCGCCCGTGGAGATTCTGACACACTGACCGTCTTTTATTTCTCCTTCAGCCTTTTCTCCCATAAGTATTTCACCGATAATATCGAGCTGGGAGGGAATACTTTCACCGCTTCCGTAGGTGTCACAGGTCTTCAGCGCATAACCGTCTACGGTCGAGCGGTCAAATGCGGGGATGTTTTCTTCGGAAATAATATCCTCGGCAATAATTCTGCCGATAGCGTTTCCGAGACTTACCTCTTCTGTAGGAATAACAATGTCCGAAAAATTGGCTTTAACTGTTTCGACAGCTGTTTCAACGGATACAACCTTTAACATACCGCTCCTCCTTAAAGAACCCACATACTTATAAATTTTTTGCCCCATTCGGTTTTTGGAGTGTTGAGTAAATCCTCAGGCTTACCGTCTTCGATGATTTTTCCGTCGCAGAGCATAATGATTCTGTCGGCAAGCTTTAAAGCCTGAACGGGTGAGTGGGTAGTCATAATTATACCGCAGCCGGTTTTATTTTTATAGTTTGCTATTGCTTTTTCTATTGTTTCGGTGCCGTCGATGTCGGCAGCACTCGAAGGCTCATCGAGAAGAAGAAAATCACCGTCGTTTATCAGCACTCTGCCGAGAGCAAGCCGTTGACATTCACCGCCTGAAAGTCCCTTCGCATTTTTGTCGGCGAGGTGTGAAAGTCCGAGCTGAGTAAGGAGCTCATCGCACCGTTTTTCTTTATTGTCGGCGTTTTCCGCAGAGAACAGTATGTTTTTTCTGACAGTTTTTCTGAAAGGAACATTCTGCTGAGGAAGATAATATATTTTTCCCTGTCTTTCTGTCTCACCTTCATCACTTTTTATAACATCGGCGATGATTTTTAAAAGAGTACTTTTACCGCTTCCGTTAGGACCGACAACAGCGACTGTTTCGCCTTTTGATAAAGAGAGATATTCTATGTCGAGCACCGTACGCTCACCGTAGGTCTTTTTAATGTTTTTCAGCTCTATCATTTTTTATCCTCCTTTACTGTGAAGGATGCGACTGAATTTACCGTAAATGAAATAAGCAGGAGAATTATTCCCAGTGCCAGAGCAAAGGAAAAATTACCCTTGTTGGTTTCGAGCATAATTGCTGTTGTCATAACTCTTGTCTTCCACTGGATGTTTCCGCCTACGAGACTTACCGCACCGACCTCAGCTATAGATCTGCCGAAGGCTGTGAGAATTACACTGAAAAGAGCAGTCTTGTTTTCCGACAGCATCAAAAGAGCAGTTTTTCCCTTCGGAAAATTAAGACCCTTTGCAGTTTCGATAAGGGGTGAGGCGTTGACAGAGGTAATGGAATGAGTAAGATTTATCACAACAGGAATTATAAGCATACACTGTGCGATTACCATAATATCTACAGTAAACAGAAGGCCGAGAGAGCCGAATATGCCGTTTTTTGAAAAGAGCATATAGACAATCAGGCCTGCCACCACCGGTGGCAAGCCCATAAAGGTTCCTGTTAATTTTATGATTGTCCCTTTGCCTTTGAAGCTTCCTTTTCCTAAAAGTACGCCCACAGGCATACCGACGAAACAGGAAATAAGAGTGCTGAAAAAGGACATACGGAGCGTTACACCGATAATCTGCAACAGCTCCTTATCCATACCTGCAAGCATTTCAAAGGCTTCAAATAATTTTTCCACGGATTATTTTTCGATAAGATAGAAGAGGGGAGCGCCGTACTGTTCTTCGCCGTATTTAGCGATAAGTGCGCTTGCTTCGTCGCCTGTAAGCCATTCGATAAGTGCCTTTGCACCTTCGGTGTTGATGCCTTCGAGCTTTTCGGGATTACATTCGATAACGGAATAGGTGTTTTTCATATCTTCGCCTTCTGCAAGGAGAATTTCAAGACCGAGGTCAGCCTTATTAGAAAGGAAGGTAGCCTTATCGGTAAGGCAATATGCACCCTTTTCACTTGCCATGGTAAGACATGCGCCCATACCCTGACCTGCATTTACGTACCAGGTATCTTTTTCTGCATCGGGAACATTTTCACCCCAGATTTTAAGCTCTGCCTTGTGTGTGCCGCTGTCGTCGCCGCGTGAAATGAAGGTCGAGGCGTTGTCTCTTATTTTGCCGAAGGCTTCAGCAGCGTTTGCGCTGTCCTTGATTCCTGCAGGGTCGTCTGCGGGACCTACAACTACAAAGTAGTTATACATAAAGGGGATTCTTTCCACGCCGTAGCCGTCGCTTACAAAGGTTTCTTCACTTGCCTTTGAGTGTACGAGGATAAGATCAGCGTTACCGTCAACTGCCTTCTGGATAGCTGCACCTGTACCTGCGGACTGAACCTCTACGGTGTAGCCTGTAGCTTCTTCGAAAACAGGAAGAAGGTAGGGGAGGAGACCCGAGTCATTTACAGATGTGGTTGTTGACATACGGATTACGGGGTTTGCGGGAGCCTTGTCTTCTGTGCCGCCACAGGCTGCCAGTGAGAAGAGCATAAGAGCTGCCATAAGTACTGCGAGAAGTTTTTTCATAATTCATTTCTCCTTTTCAATCACGGAAGGCAAAAAGGTTTCCCGTTTTACCCTTAGCCGTTAACCGTCATCATTTTTACTGACGGTTTGTGTTATTTCGGCTATGCTCACAGACTCGTACCGAGGCCTTAGAACCTGTGAGTCGGAATATGAATTAAGCAGTCAGACTGCAAACTTCCTGGTTTGTAATATAGTGTTGATATAACAAGCTTTTAGAAACAAATTTTAAACATTGAAAAAATTAATTGTATATTTAGTTCTCATATGATATTATATAATAGAAAAAAGCTTATTTCAAGTGGGGAGAGTGATATTTTTGGTTTTTGCGATAGTTTGTGTCAGCGACCGCTGCAGTAATGGGGAGTGTCAGGATAAAAGCGGACCGCTGATTAAGGAAACGGTTTCTCACCTTGGCAAAACAGCTGAATATATTCTTGTTCCCGACGAAAAGGATGAAATAGAAAAGGCACTCATTTATCTGTGTGATGATGTGTGTGCCGATGTTGTTCTCACTACGGGCGGTACGGGATTTGCACCGAGAGACATAACTCCCGAGGCTACAAAGGCTGTAATAGAAAGAGAGGCCCCCGGTATAGCTGAGGCCATAAGAATGAGAAGCTTACAGATAACCCCGAAGGCTATGCTCTCCAGAGCGGTGTCAGGAATAAGAAAAAAGACTCTTATTATAAATCTTCCCGGAAGTCCCAAGGCAGTAAAGGAATCTTTGGAGTTCATTATTCCCGTTCTTCCTCATGCTGTGGAGGTTTTAAGCGGTAACACTCTTAACTGCGGCGGAAGCTATAAGTGAGGTGATGCTTCTGAATATAAAGGCGAAAACTCAGGGCTTTGATATTTCCGATAAAAGTGTCTGCGTTATCGGCTGCGGAGGACTCGGCTGTAATGTGGCCGTTCATCTGGCAGGTGCCGGCATCGGAAGGCTTTACCTTTGTGATTTTGATAAGGTAAATGAAGGGAATCTTAACCGTCAGTTTATGTATACGGCTGAGGATATCGGAAGATATAAATGTGAAGTAATGAAGAAAAAGCTTTCGGAGTATGCACCGGAGAGTGAAATTATAACGGTGAACAGGAAAATAAACGAAACTTCTGATATGGAATTTTCCAAAGAGTGCGATATGATTTTTTCCTGTGTGGATAACAGAGATGCGAGGATTATTCTCGAAAATTTCTGCCGTGAAAACAGTATCCCTCTCCTTCACGGCGGAATCGACGGCTTTTACGGGGTTTCGTACCTGTATGTTCCGTCACATTCTCCTTCACCTTCACAGGCAGGTCTGTGTGAGGGTGACAGGGCCGGTTATAATGTCAGCGCAGTGGCAGGAATTATCGGTTCCTTTCAGGCGTCGTTAGGAATAAGGTATCTTATCAGCGGTGACGATTCCTTAAGCGGCAGAATACTTGTATTTGATGAAAATAAAACAGACACACTTAATCTTAATTTTTAAGGAGCATATTTATGGAGAAACTTAAAGGTTATATGGGTAAGGTTCTTTTCGTAGATCTTACCAACAAAACTCACAGCGAATTTCCGTGGACAGATGAAGACAGACTCAGAACCATCGGCGGTAAGATTATGGCTGCAGATATTCTTCTTCAGCATATCCGTCCCGGTATGAAGGCTTTCGACGAGGATAACTGGATCGTCGTTTCTACAGGCCCTCTTACCAGATGTAAGTCGCCCTCATCCACGAGATTCAACATTTCAACCGTTTCACCTCTAACGGGAATTCTTACATCCTCAAACTGTGGCGGACCCTTCGGCAGACGACTGAAAAAAGCGGGCTGGGATGCTATGGTTATCACAGGTAAAGCCAAAGAGCTTACCTGGGTTGAAATCGACGATGACAAAATTACCTTCCACGACGTACCTGAAATGAAGGGTATGCTTACAGGTGAAATCCAGAAGCAGTACCCCAGCGGAACAAGCTGTATCGCTATCGGTCCTGCAGGTGAAAATAAGGTTCTTTATGCAGGAGTGTTCAGCGGTGAAAGAACAGCAGGCCGTGGCGGTGTAGGTGCTGTTTTCGGCGATAAAAATCTTAAATTAGTAACTGCAAAAGGTACTCAAAATCCCGAAATATATGATCAGGAAAGACTTGATTTTCTCAACGATCAGTGGAAAATGCAGCTTAAGCGTCATCCCATAACAGGTGCACAGCTTTCCAAGCTCGGTACAGCAGGTCTTGTGGCTCCTATGCAGGCTCACAGAATTCTCGCTACAAAGAACTTCAGTGACGGCAGATTCGACAGCTTTGAAAAGGTGTCAGGTGAAGAGCTTGCTGAAAAGCATCTGGTTAAAAACGGTAACTGTTACTCCTGCCCGATGAAATGCGAAAGACGTGTAAAATATGAGGGCAAAAACATCAAAGGACCTGAGCTTGAAACACTCGGTCTTTTAGGTCCTAACATTATGAATGATGACATCGAAAAAATCATTAAGTGGAACTACGAACTTGATGAATTAGGCATAGATACGATTTCAGCAGCCGGATGTATAGCCTTCGCTATGGAGCTTAATGAAAAAGGTATGTGGGACTGCGGTCTCGAGTTCGGTAAAACAGATAATCTCAGCGAAGTATTCCACGATATTGCATACAGAAGAGGTATAGGCGACATACTTGCAGAGGGCACAAAAAGAATGAGCGAGCGCTTTGGCGGTAAAGATTTTGCAATTCATGCAAAGGGTCTTGAGCTTGCCGCTTACGAACCGAGAGGTGCCGTGGGTCAGGGTCTCGGATACGCCACTGCCAACAGAGGCGGATGTCACCTCAATGCAGGCTATATGGTAGTTCTCGAGGGTCTCGGACTTAATATGGACTCATATACACCCAAAGGAAAAGCAGGTCTTGCCACCATGTTCCAGAACACAATGGAGGGTGCTTCAGCAGCAGGCTTCTGTGTCTTTACATCCTATGCGATTCTTCCTTGGTTTATCGTAGCCAAACCCACCAGCATTATGACAAGATTGGTTCAGCAGGTGTTCAAATTCACCGCTCCCATTATGTATGTAGCGATGCAATATCCCGAAATTCTGGCCGTAAATATTCCTCTGATTCAGTATCCGAGAGTCTTCAATGCGGCTACAGGCTCAAAATATACAGCCGGTAAATTCCTTAAAGCAGGCTCTTACGGCTACAATGTGGAAAGAATCTGCAATATTATTCTCGGACTTCCCGTAGGTGAAGATACAGATACTCTTCCGAAGCGTCTCACAGATGAAGAACAGGTGCCCGGCGACAAGAAAACCAAGGTACCTCTCAAAAAGATGAAAAAAAGCTATTACATAATCCGTGGCTGGAAGGACGGCGCACCTACGATGAGAACGATCAGAAGACTCGGAATTAAGCTTCCCGAATGTGCAAAGGAGGTATATCCTTATGGTAAAGGTTAAAATTTTCGGTGTTATCAGAAGTACTACCGGTTTCGGCAGTCTCGATGTAGACGCGAAAACTGTCAAAGATGTTTTCGGCGCTATCTCAAAGAAAATGGAAAAGGGCTATTATGAAAATCTCGAAAATTTAGAGAAAATGAAACACGACCCTGATGTAAAATACATAAAGCCTGTAAATCCGGCACTTGAGCCTCACAAAAAATTAGAGTTCGGCGATGCTGTAGTTTATGTAAACGGTGAACGCTGTATGAGAAAGGGTAAAAAGCTCAGTGACGGTGACGAGATATGGCTTCTGAGCCCTGCTGCAGGCGGATGATGCTTTACAGCTCACGGAGTAGCGTGAAGCGTGTCAGGGTGAAATAATCGTTCACAGTGAGCAGGAAAAGAGTACCGCTTTTACAGTGAGCTTAAGAGCGTAGAATAAAAACGGATACTACGACGGTTGCGAATATACAATAATAAAAAATTATCACCTGTTTTGGAACAACGAAACAGAAGATTCGGACAGTGATAACTCTGACACAGAGAAGGGCTTCTTTGCAAAGATTGCAGCTTTCTTCAGAGCAATCATCGAAAAAATCAAAAATCTTTTCAGATAACTAATTTTCTGAAAGCGATTATTAATAATTGAATTAACGGACACATCATCGGTAATTTCTGTGGTGTGTCCTTATTCTTTTCAGGATAAAGAATATAAATTATTTTTTTTATTGCACAGCAGACTTAAGTGTGTTAAAATATTCCTGTAGTTTCTACAGAAGAAAAAAGATAATCAAGGAGGTCTTTTTATGAAGAAATCTTGCAGAAAAGTGTTGTCGGTATTTCTTGCAGTAATTATGTCAGTGTCCTGTATTCCGATGCTGCAGTTTATGGGTGAAGATATATTTATTACTGCGAATGCTGCGGCAGAAAAGGTCACAAACGGAAACAGAATAGGCGTTCTGAGTAATTTTACCACAGGGTGGAATGAGGATAGCCAGAGCTATGATAAAATTATTGAAATAGTTTTTGATTCAGTGGAATATCCTGTTTCTGATAATTCAGGGCTTACCTATGCCTACATAAATGCTCTTGTGCACAAGGATGTTCTGGTGCGTTTTTATAACGGTACAGTAACCTCTGTTGAAGAAGCAAAAAATCAGAAAACCGATGTTTCTGCCGATATTGAGCCTGTTACCTTCAGTTATGCGGGAAAGTCCGATTGGTGGATTCAGAAATATGTGAAGCTCAGCGGAACGGTCAGCAATAAAAAGAAGGCTGACTCCTGGACTTCTGCAGACAGAAAGGCTCTTGAAGAGTATCTTGCTCTTAACGGTATATGTACTTATGAAGATGTTGTTCTTGAACTGCGTTCTGAAAATGCAGATGTGGTGCATTTCGGTAAAGACTCCGGATATACTGCCGTTAATGTGGCAGATGTTTTTTTACCGGGCCGGGAGCTTACTCTTCCTGAAGTAAAAATACATATAAATACCGAATGTGAGATTGTTGGCGGAGAAGATGATGTCACTGTGGAGTATTCTCTTAAAGCAGGTGACGGAACCGTTCTCACTTCAGGTGAATTCAAGGTAACTGTAATAAATACCGATTTTCCCGAAGAGCTTGATTTTGTGGAAATTCCCGATAACATCTTTGAAATTCTCTCAGAAAAGGTGGACGAATATCATCCCGGCAAATTATATTCAAAGGAAACACTTAAAAGTCTCTTTACAGCGGTAAAAATGAATAAAAGCATCAAAGAACTCAAGGCTATTAACGAGGCAGTGAAAATGCTTAAGGTTGCTATCGATGTGAATAATATGATTTGTGCCGTGAAAATAGAAGGCGTTGTACTCACTGCTGCCGACACATATCTTGAAAAGCTTTTTGAGACAATAGAAGAAGATGCGGGCAAGATGGCAGGCTATGTGGATGAAGCCATAAATAATCTTCTGAAGAGTGACGATTTTAAAAATTATGTAAAATGGTACGAGAAAAAGTACGGATATGATTTAGGTTACTATACTAAAGCGGAATCCCACTGTCCTACAGATATAAGGGTTACAGATTATGAAGGAAATGTGGCACTTACGATTATTAATGATGAGGTTACAGTTTATGACGACCTTATTTATGCCGATGTAAACGCTGACGGCGAAAAGACCTTCTATCTGCCTTCAAATATTGACTATACAGTGGAAATAACAGCTACAGGTGACGGAACGATGGACTACATGGTTTCGTCTGTTACTCCCGGCGGAGCCGAAAGAGTTATCACCTATGAAGATATTGTAATTGCAGAGGGCGAAGTTTATACAGGTCTTGTCACAAACGAAAAATATCAGGATGCAGACGCCTATAATCTTGTAACAGATGAGGGTATAACCGTGGAATATACCACCGACAGCCTTCCTCCCGTCAAGAGTGATATTGCTGATGTGGTAATAGCTGAGGAGCTTTTCGAAAATCTTCCCCGTGAAGCCGTTGATCTTGTAGCAGAAGCTATGTTCTCTATGAAAAATTCTGTGAATATGTCCGGCTGCGGAATAGAAATCGGTGATACTGTGGCTTTATTCTCGGCAGTTTCCAAATATTATCCCATTGAATACAGCCTTCTTGTAAACGGCGATTTCACATATACCGTAGTTTATAACAAGGCTGATAATCAGATAACAGAGCTGAAATTTGATTACGGACAGGATGCCGATATAACGGAGTATCAGGCAAAGGTGAGTGCAGTAAAGAGTCAGATAAATTCTGTCGTAAAAAATACAGAAGGTATGGATGAGTTCGAAAAGGCTCTTTATCTTCACGATTATGTTGTTCTCAACTGCAGATACGATACGGAGCTTCTTGAAATTTTAGAAACAGAAGGAACACTTACAGGCAAGATAAGAAGTGAACGATATTCAGAGTATTCGGTTCTTGTGAACGGAACCGGTATCTGCGGTTCCTATGCGCTGGCTTACCGAGCCCTTATGAACAGTGCGGGAATGGAATGCATATATCTTTCCAGTGAAGAAATGTCCCATGCCTGGAATATGGTAAAGATAGACGGTAAGTGGTATCATGTTGACTGCTGCTGGGATGACCCGGTGCCCGACAGAGAGGGCAAATCAAGAAGAACCTACTTCCTTCGTACTGACAAGGAAATTATGACTCTTGAGCATTTTTCCTGGACTCCGGGACAGTATAAGGCGACTGACGGAAAATATTCCTCTATGCCGAGACTTTATGATACTAACCAGAAATATGATTATGAAAACAACTGCTGGTATTATCTGACTTCAGACGGTATCTATAAGTCTGACAAATACGGAAATGACAAAGAGAAGGTTGCAGACAGTGTTTCTGCTGATGCTATTGCCTGTGACGGAGGAAAGATATATTATTCCGAAGACGGCTTCGTTTATGAATATGATTATGCATCGGAAAAATGGGTTCCTGTTTATTTCCTTTCTGATGAAGAAACCGGATATTATGAGGATGCTTATATAGTAAATTTCTTTATAGACGGTGAAAACATTTCTCTTTATAAATTTATTCAGGAATATAATGACGATACATGGGAATACGAAACAAAGACCGTTTATGCCCAAAGCAGTCTTAAGAGAGCATTCTTCGAAGCTATAAAGGGTATTACACTCAGTGAAAGTGAAATTGAAATAGAGCTTTTTGACAATGAATACCTGTCTGCTTCACTTATAAGCAAATATGATACTTATGACCTGGATATTCAGTGGAGTTCTTCTGACGAAAACGTGGCAACAGTGTCCGAATGGGGCACCGTTACAGCCTGCAATAAGGGTACGGCAGTAATTACTGCATCCTTTATGGACTATTCAGCTTCCTGTAATGTAACTGTAACAGGTGACGGATATTCCGGCTCATGTAACAGCAAAATAACCTGGGCTTTTGATACAGATTCCAAGGTGCTCACTCTGACAGGTTCAGGCTCCATACCTAACTATACATCATCCTCTGCACCCTGGTACAGCTTCAGAGGTGAGATTAAAGAAATCGTAATCGGCTCAGGAATTACATCTATCGGTGATTATGCTTTCTATCACTGTGATTCTGCTGAAAAAATCACAATTCCCGAAGGCGTAACAATTATTAACGATTACGCTTTCAGTTACTGCAGTGCCCTGAGAGGAATATCTCTTCCTTCTTCTCTCAGAAATATTTATTTCAATGCCTTCGAATGGTGTGGTAGTCTTGAGAGCATAAATATACCCTACGGTGTTGATCTTATACATAACTTTGTATTCAGAGGCTGCAGCTCACTTAAAACGGTTACTCTTCCTGAAAGTGTGGTACAGTTGGCTCAGGGATCCTTTGCTCATTGTACAAGTCTGGAAAATATCAATCTTCCTTCAAAGCTTACAATTATAGGTCAGCAGGCATTTTTCTGCTGTGAGTCACTTAAGAACTTGCATATTCCGGCAAGCGTAACCTCGATAGCTGCAAATTCCTTCCAGAACTGTGACGGAATGGAAAAGTTCACAGTAGACCCTGCAAGTACTTATCTTACTGCTGATGAATACGGAGCGCTTTTCAACAAGAAAAAAACCAATCTTGCTTCTTATCCTTCAGGCTCGAAAGCAACAAGCTATACTGTACCTTCCACAGTCACAACACTGAATTACTATGCTTTCGAAAATGCAGTAAATCTCGAGTCAGTTGTTTTACCTGAAGATCTTACCACAGTAAGAATGAGTGCCTTCAGAGGATGTACTTCTCTTAAAAAGGTTACAGTTCCCGGTACAGTAACGGCCTTCGGTGACTATATGTTTGAAGGATGCACAGCTCTCGAAGAGGCGGTAATAAATGAAGGCGTGACTGCTTTGGGAAATTATATGTTCCAGGACTGCGAAAACCTTAAATCTGTTTCTCTTCCCGAAAGTCTTACAAGCATAGGCAGCTATTCTTTCTTCGGATGCTCTTCTCTCAGAAACATTATCTTCCCGTCGTCTCTTGCCTCGATAGGAAGCAGTGCATTCGGAAGCTGTGTGAATCTCAGCCACGTAGCCTTCAGATGCAGTGAGGAGGAAAGCTCATCCGTTTCTGTAGGCAGTTATAACAACGGGCTGAGTAATGCACCCTACGTTCATTACAGCTTTAAGGATTCAGATGTGATTACAGCAGCCGGAAAAGCTCCTTCCTGTACTCAGACGGGTATAACAGACGGTCTTTACTGTACAGTTTGCGAATGTACTCTTACAGGGGACATCATAGAAGCCAAGGGTCACAGCCACAAGATTACCGAAAAAAATGAAGGAAGCTGTACACAGGCACCCTATGATGTATACACCTGCGAGTGCGGTGACAGCTATACTGTTTATTCGAGTGTACTGAAGGGTCATAAATATGAAACTGAAGTTATAGCGCCTACCTGTAAAAAGGCGGGCTACAGCATTAATACCTGCTCTGTCTGCGGTGAAAACTCTGTAACTGACTTCACTTCTCCCACAGGCCATAAGCTCTTTATCCGCAAGGACAGTAATTACTGTGAAGGTCACGGTACTTATGAATATTACTGCTCTTACTGTGAGTATACAGAATATGTGACAGCAGATTCTTCTGCCCTTGAAATAAAGACAGTGACAGAAGAACCTACATGTACTGAGGGAGGAAGTGTCAGAGAAGTATGTCTTATCTGTGATGCAACCGTAAAGACGGAAATTCTCAGTGCCACAGGTCATACCTACAGTGAAGAATGGACCGTGGATAAGGACGCAACAGCCACGGAAAAGGGCGTCAAATCAAGACACTGTCTTTATTGCGATGCAAGAACTGACATAACTGAATTCGAATTTACAGGCTGTCTGCACACAGATACGAGCATAGTAAACAAATCAGATGCAACCTGCGGTGAAGACGGTTATACAGGTGACACGGTATGCAGTTGCGGTGTAGTAGTATCTTACGGTGAAATGATTCCCGCAACCGGAGAGCATACAGGCGGTACAGCTACCTGTAAGGACAGAAAGGTATGTACTGTCTGCGGTGAAGCCTATGGAGAAACTGACAGCAGTAAGCATACGGGCGGCACGGCTACCTGTAAGGACAAGAAGGTATGCACTGTCTGCGGTGAAGTTTACGGAGAAAAGAATCCGGATAACCACTCAGGCGGTACCGAGGTGCGCGGAGCAGTAAATGCAACGGCAGAAAAAGACGGATATACAGGTGATACATATTGTATAGGATGTAATAAAAAGATAGCCACAGGTGAAACCGTTCCTGCGACAGGCACTGAAGAACCCGAAAATCCCGAAATACCTGAAGATCCTACTGACAACTGCTCCTGCAACTGCCATAAGTCGGGTTTGATGGGAATCATCTGGAAAATCCTCAGATTCTTCTATAAGATTTTCGGAATGAACAAGGTCTGTTCCTGCGGAGCAGTACATTATTAAAATTTTACACACTGCAGATAGTGCGAACGGCCCTTAGAGAGGCTGTTCATAAGATGCATAGTGAAAAACTGATCACCTGTCCGTTATAAGGGCAGGTGATTTTCAGTACACAGAAAAATATTCTTATTAAATAATTTACAAAATCAGAACAATATGTTATAATCCGATTATAAACAAAAGAAAGAAGGAAAAAATATGGATTTTACATCAATAATTGTTTATCTTAAAGGATTTTTACCGACTGTTATGATGCTTCTTATGATGCTGTCACCTGCTTTCGGTACCACCGAGTCTACTTATACCGCAGAGGCTCCCGAAGAGGTAATAATGAGCTTCTCTGCTGTTTCGGACATCCATGTGGAATCAAACAATCCCAAGCCCTACAGTATGTACGCTAATGTGCTCAAGGGTCTTAAAGCAGGCTCAGATAACGATGCTGTAGTGTTTCTCGGAGATAACACCATGAACGGACAGACCATCGAAAATCTGTTTTTCTATTCAGCTCTCAGAGGAATAAACCCTGCAGAAAATATTTTCGTCGCTATGGGTAACCATGACTTCGGTAACGGTAATGGCGATTACAACAAATTCAGAAATGAATATATTTTCAATAATATGTTCTATCTTGGTAACAATATCGGCAGTAAACCTTATTATTACAAGGTAGTCAATGGTTGTTACATGATTTTCCTTGCCAGCGAAGAGCTGTCTGTAAATGAATGCTTTATGACTGAGGAACAGCTTGTATGGCTCAGAGAAGTTCTGGATGAGGCTGAAGCTGACGGAAGTCCCATTTTCGTTTTCAATCATCATCCGCTCTATCAGCTCATAGGTGTAGAGCGTGATGCTCTCGCAGAGATACTGAATGATTATGATAACCTTTTATACCTTTACGGTCACACCCATAAGGAAATCGATGCGTACAGCTTCGGTGTAGAGGGTGGAGTTGACACCATAAATGTTCCCCGTTCAACTGCTGAAGGTAACGGCGTAGTGGTAGAGGTTTATGAAGATGAGATTGTAGTAAGAGGCAGAAATTTCGTTACAAACGAGTGGATAGATGATCTCAGATTTACATATTAAAAGATTACAGCACTCCTTCGGGAGTGCTTTTTTTCGGGAAGATAAACGGAGAAATTATACAGAGAAGGCTGTTATTTATTATTTTGTCTTAAAATCTTAAGAATTATAATTCTTAAAAAGAAAGCGGTTCACAAACTGTTAATAGAATTAGTGTATCATTTAAGAAAGCCTTAAGCTGATGACTGAGGTTTTTCGTGAGCCTTTAACGATGTTTCGAAAGAAAGTAACTCTTGTCTTTTTTTGAAAGGATGCTGAGGAATTAAAATGAAAAATAAAATAAAAATACTTCTCAGATGCATTGTATTTATGCTTGTCTGCGGGATGTGCCTTGTAGGTGTACAGGCGGTTCTGACGGACAAAATACCGATGGATTATATGAGAATGCATGATATATTCGAAGAACCTGAAGGTTCTCTGGATGCGGTTTTTCTCGGTTCGAGTGCCAGTTATGCCTACTGGAATCCTGCGGTGGCGTGGAATGAAAAGGGTATCGCAGTATATCTGATGACCAATGCTTCTCAGCCTGTGGAAATATCTCATTATCTTATTGATGATATAAGAAAGAAGCAGCCCGATGCCCTTTACATTATCAATATAACCCGAATGCTTGAGATAGAAAAGTATTACAATGCGAAGGTACACCGTTATGTGAGCAGTTATCCTGTAACGGCAAATAAGTATAAAGCACTGAAATATATGCTGGATCTTACTGATGTGCCTTTAGATGAAAGGATGGAATACTATTTCCCAATTCTCCGTTTCCATTCCAGATGGAAGGAGCTGGAAGAGTTTGATGTGACCTTTAAGACCAAAAACTATAAGTCAGCGAGTAAATATAAAGCATATCTGAAAAAAAAGAGAGTGCGTGAACCTGTAGTTTATGATTTCGACAATTATCCTGAGATTACCGAAATAATGAATACCGCTCTTCAGAATATAATGAATTACTGTAAGGATGAAGAGGTGAAGGTGCTTTTCGTTATGATGCCTCAGCCCTTACAGAGAGAGCTGAGTAATAACAGACAGAATACTGTGGCGAAGATACTGGAAGAGAACGGCTTCGATGTTCTGGATCTGAGAAAAAAAGTCGGGGAAATGGGTATCGATTACAGCAAACATTACTACGATGAACGACACACAAACGTTCACGGATCTCTGCTGATAACAGATTATATCTCTGATTATCTTATCGAGAATTACGGCTTCGAGGACAAAAGAGGAAGGGAAGAATACGCTTCCTGGGACAAGATATGCGCAGAGTATTATGATTTTATAGCTGAATATCTTTGGCTCGAGGATTTTGAGGTGCTGAAATCCTTGACAGAATAAAATAATAAGGTCGATGTTTTTCATCGACCTTAATTTTATGCTTTTTTACAGGTAAGTTCTTATGAGCTTGTGTGTAGCATCGTATCTCGCATTATAGCTTTCACAGCCGATAACCACGGTTATATATGTGTGCTTGTCTTTTCTGAAGGCACCAATGATTCCCGTATATTCATCGTTTACAGTGCCTGTTTTCATGCCGATAGCATAGGGCGAATAGTAATAAGCGTAGGAAGCGATGAGAGAGTTCGTGGTCGCCCATTCGTGCTTCTGACCTGTGAGAGCCTTTACGTATTTGTAGGGGGTAGAGGTGATTTTTTTAAGCGTGTCGTTAGCCAGCACCTTTTTAGCTACGAGAACGAGATCGTGTACCGTAGAATAGTGCCCGTTTACGGGATAGCCGTGGGGGTTTACGAAGTGTGAGCCTGTACCGCCTATTTTTTTGATGTATTTGTTCATCAGTCCTACGAAGTAGTTTTTCGCAGCGACATAACCCATATTCGGATTACCTGAAACCTTACGGGCACAGTTTACGGCGATAGTGTATGCAGCATCTCCGCCCGAGGGAAGGAGAAGACCGTAGAGAAGGTCCCGTAATTTGTATTTTTCGCCCCTTCTGATGTCACATCGGCTGGAATAGACTTCTACCATATTAAGCTCGTTTCCGACCACTATAGTGTCATTTTCGTCCATATATTTGAGTGCTACGAGAGCGGTGACCAGTTTTGTAATGCTGGCGGGATAACAGCGGTCGTTTATGCGGTTCTGATAAATGTACTGCTTGTCAGTCACATCGTAAACAGCTGACATATATTTTAAGGTGGGGGAAGAGACCTTTACCGTTACGGTTCTTTTGTATTTTTTATTGTAGGTGGCGGTGAGCTTTGCCTTACCCTGACCTACTGCGTAAATTCTGCCGTCTTTTATTCTGATAACCGATTTGTTTGAGGATTTCCATTTTACCTTCGAGTTATAGTAGGGGACGGTGATTTCTGGATATTCGCCCTTTCGGATAACATCGGGAAGCTCGATAGAGATTTTACCGACAGATGCTTTTCTTATGGGTGAAGCCTGACCCTTCGAATACTGGTCGGCAGTTTTAATGACAGGCACCACTTTGAAATAGTAGGCCTTCTGGGGAGTTTTCTTTTTGTGGGTATATGTGGTCTTTTTGGTCGCGATAACCTTTTTATACTTGCCGTCCTTAGCGGAAGCTACATAAACGTCATAAAGCTTTGCTTTGGGTGTTTTTGCCCATTTAACTGTTACGCTTGCACTGTCGCAGGAAACCTTTACGGGTCGTGAGCCTCTCTGAGGTGCAGTGTAGAGCTTGAGTATGTCGCTTCTTTCTGACCGTTTTTCCGAAGCGTGAGCATAAATTTTTATCTTGTATTTTTTAGCGGGCTCGAGTCCGGTTACTTTAAAGGTGGTTCCGGTAGCTGTGCCGGCAAAGGTGTAGCCGTCCTCACCTGAAATGCCGTAGTAGACCGTGTATCTGTCAGCGCCGTCTGACGGAGTCCACTTTACTGTAAGACTTGTCTCTGTGGCAGAGACATAGGCAAGAGCTGACGGAGCGTCGGGTGTGATTACGGCAGGCTCTGACGTTACAGGCTCTGATGTTGCAGGTTCTGTTGTTGCAGGTTCTGACGTTACAGGCTCTGATAACTCCGTAGCTGAAGAAAGGAGAAGGTTAGCTGAAATCATCAGGAGCACAAAAAGAGAAAAGATAAAAATGCGGTTAAGTTTTTTCATTATATATTATACCTCTGAAAAAGAATTAGTTTACTGTCGAATTATTTTAACACAGTAAAAATGTATAGTCAATTATTTCGCATATAAAGATTATTAAGATTTTCTTAAGGTGCCATTTCATTGACTTTTAAAAAAATTTATGACATAATTTGATTATATAAAGAAAAGGAGTGCTTTTATGAAAGGTCTAAGGAAATTTATGTGTATTATTCTGGCGTCGGTGCTGATTATAAGCTGTGGTATTACTGCAGTGGGTACCGGTTCCGTAAAGGCAGAAAGTGAAAAAGGAGGTTTTTCAGAAATGAAAAAAAGTATCGAAGAATTTTTTCAAAGCATTATCAAAAAACTCAAAGCATTATTCGACAAAATAGCCGTTATCTTTTGCGGTAACAAGTTTACAGGCGGAGATTATACCATACCTGAGCTTGATTTAAGCGTATTGCCCGATGAGCTTAAAGGAAGCAGATATGAATATCTTTACACTCTTTCCACTGTAGATAATTCGAGAGATTATATGGCACATCCCGACAGTGTTCTGCTTAAAAACGGTAATATTCTTACTGTTTATCCCGCAGGTCACGGTAAGGGCGCTGTTCTTAACAAGATAAGCACTGACGGTGGCATAAGCTGGAGCAGTGCGGTAGAGAACACACCTGAAAGCTGGGTCAATTCCCAGGAAACTCCCACAGTTTACCGACTCGAATTCAGTGACGGCAGTCCCGATAAGCTGATTCTTATCTCTGCCAATCCGAAGTGGCCGAATTCGAAGACTACAGGTGGCTTCGAGTGCTCGGTTTCAGATGATGAGGGCGAAACATGGACAGAATTCAGACGCTTTTACAGTCTTGACGATGAAAACAGTGTTATTCCGATCGTGGCGATGTCAAGCCTTACAAGACTTAAGGAGAACGGTGAGTTCGTAGATAAATGGATGGGCTTTTTCCACGACAGCGACTTTTATAATTATAAAACTATACTCACCTTCGACGAAGAGGGTAATATGCAGTGGAGTGTGCCTGAAAAGTACTTCTCTGCACACCGTGAAATAGAGAAAAGCTCGAATATGTGTGAGGTCGAGGTAATCCGTTCCGAAGGCGGTAAGGGTGACGAATTATGTCTTATTACCCGCAGTCAGTCGAAGAAGATTAATTCTCTCATTTCGTTTTCTTCTGATGAGGGCAAGACCTGGAGTGAGCCTGTGGAAGCTCCTGCAGCGCTCAACGGTGAGAGACATAAAGCAGATTACACTCCCGACGGCAGACTCTTTATCACCTTCCGTTCCATCGAAAGAGGTGACAGGGCAAGAGAAAATGCTAAGAATGACACTGACAGAAACAGAGGCTGGATAAGTGAGGGTCTTATCGCCTGGGTAGGAACTTACGAGGATCTCAGGGAAGGCAGAGAGGGCCAGTACAGGATTAAAATAGCTCATATTTACGATGAGGGACAGACTGCGCCCGAATACTACGCTAATGCTGATACAGGCTACTGCGGTAACGTGGTGCTTTCTGACGGTACGATAGTCACCTGTAGCTACGGTAAGTACAGGTCTGAGGAAAAGACTGCAGACGGAAAAGCATACAGAACATCCATCTGTTCGAAGAGGATTAATCTTAATGATACAGATGAACTTGTAAAGAATATGAAATAATAGTAGGGACACGGCGTGCCGTGTCCTTTTAAATAAAAAATAAAAACCCCACCAAACGGTGGGGCTTTATACGATTTAAATCATATAAATGATAAATTATTTAATGCTGTCACCGAAGTCTACAACGTCCTTAACTGCTGATTCAACGTTGTCAGCAAATTTTTCGTCAGCTTCGATGCCGAGGAGCTCGAGGAGAGCTGCGATAGCCTTCTTTACGAAGTCAAGAATGAAAGAAAAATCCATTGTAAAATCCTCCTTATTAGATTTCAGTTAAACTGATAAATTAAGATCAATATTCAGTTAAAATTACTGAACTTCGATGGGCCATTCGCCAAGTACATCGAGAAGAGCAATGATAGCCTTAGCAACGTTTACAAGTACTTCTCTGAGGAAGTCACCGTTTGTGCCTGCTTCGCTTTCAACCATAGCGTTGAGCCATTCTGCAAGTTTTGCCATTGTACAAGTCCTCCTTTATGTATTTCCTAATATCCTTAGGATGGCTATATTATATACCATCCTTTTTTCTTTGTCAATAGAAAATTCATAAATTTGTTAAAAAACTTTGAATTGATAGAATTGTTTTGTCATTCTTTATTCTTTTTCACCAAAAAAATCTCCCCTGACGAATCAGGGGAGAATCAACAAATGCGTATATATTAAGCACAGAAAAGACTTTAATTCCGGAAATTTATTATATGAGTAAAGATTCCTCTACTTGTTGCCATATAGGTTTTTTTCTTTGTTTCAGTGTCTTTGCTGTGCGCTGTAGGAGCGGTTTTATTTAGTCTTGACAGTGATTACTTCGCTCTTTTCTGTTCTGTGGATTTCTCCGCCGTGCTTGTAGTAGCCCTGAACATAGAACTTGTATCTTCTGCCTGACTTAAGACCTTTTACTGTAGCGGTGACCTGTTCGAAGTCACGCACTGTCTTTACTCGGGTCCATTCGCCGTCCTTTTTCATATAGACATAATAACCGGTTGCCCATGATAACTGCTTCCATTTAAGGGTCACAGCATTCTTGGCGGTTTTTGATGCCTTGAGCTTTGCTATCTTTTTAGCGGTGAAATCCTCGATAGTGAAGGATGCTACCGCTTCTTTTGTTTTCTCACCGCACTGAGTACAGATGAGAGTCTTTCTGCCCTTTTCTACTGAAGTGGGCTGTTTGGTTAATGTCTCCTTGAACTCGTGAGTTTCACAGTTAACGGAGAAGGTTACGGAATTGCTCTTTTCGCTGATGTCTGTAGCTTCGTTTTCAGCACGGACATAAGCTTTGTACTTACCGGTGGTAAGCTTTTCAGCCTTGATTTTCTTTGAAAGGCTGTCTTCGGAGGGGTAGAAGGACTTGGCCTTGCCCCATCTCCATTCTCCTGTCTTTTCGTTCTTTTTAGCGATGCGGAGAATGTATCTGTCGGCATCCTTGCCTGCTGAGGTCCACTTGAAGGTAAGTGAATCGTCGATGTCGATGGATGTGTCCTTTTCAGCGATCTTAAGAGTAAATTCTGAAAGCTCTTTGTTGCCGTAGGTTTTCCAGTATCTGCTCTTTGCAGCGTTACCTCTGGAGATTGACTTCGAGTATCTGTTACCGGGAACCTCGAAGTAGTAGCACCAGTAGTGTGCTGCATCGTAAGCGCCTTGTGCTGTGTCAGGAACACTTTTAAGGTAATCGTAGATGTAACCGTAGGTTTTGCTCTTTAATTCCTTTTTAAGGTAGCTGAGCTGTCCTTCTACTGAGAGGTAGCTGACGCCCTTTTCTTTGCAGTGAGCGCGAAGACGGGAGAATCTGCCACCGTTCCACTGACACAAACCGCCGCTTAAAAGTCCGTTTGTATCAACGATAACCAGTCTGGGGTTAAAATCCGATTCCTCATCAATGTTTGCCATAACTCCGCAAGCCGCTGCTGAGTTAAGGTTCATCTCATCAGTGAGATATGAGAAGATTTCTGTTTTTAAGTTGTCTTTGTTGCTGGAACTTGCATTTGCTGAGAGTGGTACGATTGCGGCTAAAATAACAAGAGTAAATGCTGTGAGCATTACCTTTGTTAAGGCCTTTTTCATTTAATCACCTCGAATATTTTTTTGCGGAAGGCTTCCTCTCTCATTGAAGAAACTCACCGCGGCAGGTTGACCGCTCGAATCAAGATAGAATTAAGGACCCGCATTTTGAATTTGCATAGACCGTAACGAAACACAAATTACACTTTCTTTAAAATATAGTTTGTCTTTGTTTGGGTTTTTGCGGTGCTCCGCTCGTGTCTCTGACCGTGCAGATGCGAATCTCAGCCGTCTTTTGCCTGCCTGAATGAACTTGAAAAAATTCATCTTTTTACTTTTCCGTATAGGCAACAGGGGGTATTATATAGATTTTTAACCCGTTTGTCAAATTTTAAACAAAAATCAGAAATTATTTTTCTTTTTTAGAAGATGAAAAATGACGAAAAAAGGCTATTTGTTGTGCAAGATATACAAAAAACTTTTGTTGGCTTTGTGATATGTATATATTGAGCCAAAAATGGCATTTTTCTTGAAAATGGTGTTTTTTGACTATTCTGCACAAATGAAAAAACTCCGAAACCCCATCTTTTAGGGATTTCGGAGACAAAAGAGACATATTTTTTCTTTTTTCGATTAATACGCTTTACCCCAGTAAACTAAATGCTGTGCTTTCTTACCGCAGCAAACGCATTTATCGGAAATTTCTTCCTGTTCGAGGGGCATACAGCGTGAGCCTACACCTGTGATTTCCTTTACTTTGTCCTCACATTCCTCGTCACCGCACCACATAGCCTTGATGAAGCCGTCGCCCTTTTCTTCGAGAGCGGCTGTGATTTCGTCGAGAGTGGTACATGCGAAGGTTCTCTTTTCTCTGTTTTCGAGAGCCTTCTGATAAATGCCGTTGTTTACTTCTTCGAGCTTAGCCTTCACTGTATCTGCGAGGCCTTCGAGAGATACGAATTCTTTTTCTCTGTTATGGCGGGTAACGGTTACGCACTGACCGTTTTCGATGTCACGGGGACCGAGCTCGATTCTAACGGGAACACCCTTCATTTCGTATTCGGAGTATTTCCAGCCTGCAGAGTTGTTGGAGTCGTCGAGCTTAACTCTGATGCCTGCATCTGCAAGGGCCTGTCTTACTTCCTCAGCCTTTTCCAGAACGCCGGGCTTATGCTGTGCTACAGGAATGATAACAGCCTGAATGGGAGCAACAGCGGGAGGAAGAACGAGACCGTTGTCGTCACCGTGGGTCATAATGATGGCGCCGATGAGACGTGTGGTAACACCCCAGGATGTCTGATGGGGATATTCGAGCTTGTTTTCCTTGCTCTGGTACTGAATGCCGAAGGCCTTGGCGAAGCCGTCGCCGAAGTAGTGGGATGTACCTGCCTGTAAAGCCTTGCCGTCGTGCATAAGAGCTTCGATAGCGTAGGTGGAAACTGCACCTGCGAATTTGTCGCTTTCGGTCTTTTTACCCTTGATTACGGGCATAGCAAGATATTTTTCGCAGAAGTCAGCGTAAACGTTGAGCATCTTTTCTGTTTCGATGATTGCTTCTTCAGCAGTAGCGTAGATGGTGTGGCCTTCCTGCCAGAGGAATTCTCTCGAGCGGAGGAAGGGACGTGTAGTCTTTTCCCAGCGTACTACGCTTACCCACTCATTGTAAAGCTTGGGAAGGTCTCTGTGAGAGTGGATGATGTTAGCGTAATGCTCACAGAAGAGAGTTTCTGATGTGGGACGAACACAGAGCTTTTCTTCGAGCTTTTCAGTACCGCCGTGTGTTACCCAGGCTACCTCGGGTGCGAAGCCTTCTACGTGATCCTTTTCCTTCTGAAGAAGAGATTCGGGTATGAACATGGGCATACATACGTTTTCGTGACCTGTTGCTTTGAACATACCGTCGAGTATTCTCTGGATGTTTTCCCATATAGCATAGCCGTAGGGACGGATTACCATACAGCCTTTAACGCTTGTATATTCGATAAGCTCTGCTTTTTTTACGATATCGGTATACCATTTCGCAAAGTCTTCTTCCATTGAGGTAATATCCTCGACCATTTTTTTGTCGTTTGCCATTTCCTTTTCTTCCTTTCTGAACACTATTATAATAGTATACGAAAATACATATATATAATAGTATAGGGATTTTTTATTTTCGGGCTAATCAACCCACAGAAAAGACTGTGGGTTGAAGTAAATTTTTTATGCTTTCTTAACTGCAAGAGTAACCTCACCGTCACCGATTGCTACGGTCTTTGTAAGGTCAGCTGCGATTTCTTCACCGAAGAGGATGTCGTCAGCGAGAAGCTCTGCTGCCATATGGTCCTTGCTTTCCTTAAGAGCGGTAAGTGTAGCTTCGTCTGCTGTGGCGATAGCCATAACTACTCTCTGCTCAACCTCGTAGCCTGCTTCCTTACGGATAAGCTGACACTGACGGATAACGTCACGGACTGTACCTTCCTTAATGAGCTCGTCTGTAAGAACTACGTCGAGACCGATTACAGTGCCTTCCTGACCTTCAGCGGAAACGATGCCGTCTTTGGTCTTTGACATTACTGTGAAGATACCGCCGTCATATTCTTCATCGAAGCCTTTGACGAGTACCTTTTCACCTGCTTTTACCTTAGCGGTGTATTCAGCCATTTCGTCAGCAGTTGCTGCTTCGAGAGCCTGCTTCATCTTGTTTACGTTCTGCTTGAGAACTGCACCGGCTACCTTGAAGTTAACCATAAGGTAGTTATCCTCGAGAACACTGCTGTCAGTGATGTATTCGAGAGCTTTGATGTTAAGCTCGTCGAGGATGTTCTTTTCGTAAACCTTGATTTTATCTGTCTTGTCTGCTGCTGCGCAAACGAAGAGCTTAGAGAGAGGCTGTCTTACCTTGATCTGATGCTCGTTACGGAGCTTCAGAGCTACTGCGATAACGTCACGGGCAAAGGCTGTGTCAGCGATGATGCCGTCGTCTTCGAAGCCTTCGAGAACTGTGGGCCAGTCGCTGAGGTGAACTGAAAGCTCGCTGGAGGGAAGAACTCTTCTGGTGAGGTTCTGCCAGATGCTTTCTGTCATAAAGGGAATGATGGGAGCCATTACCTTTACGCAGGTATTGAGTGCGTTGAAGAGTGTCCAGTAGGCGATCATCTTATCACTTTCGTCACCTGTTTTCCAGAAACGGCGGCGGTTGGTTCTGATGTACCAGTTGGAGATGTCGTCAACGAAGATTTCAAAGTCCTTGATAACATTGTATGCCTTGTAGTCGTCCATCTGTGCAGTAGCCTTTTTGATGAAGTCGTTTGTTCTGACTACGAGCCATTTGTCTGTTACGGTCATTTTGCTCTTATCGGGTGTGTAGCCTTCAAAGTTGGGCTTATCGATACGTGCGTAGGTTTCAAAGAAGGTGTAGATGTTCCAGAAGGAGAGAAGCTTTCTTCTTGCTTCGTCACCGAGATTGAAGCCGAAACGGACGTCGTTTGCTACGGGGCCGCCTGCATAGAGGTAACGGACAGTGTCTGCACCGATCTTTTCTGCTGCTTCGTCGAAGCGGATCATAAAGCCGGTCTTTGAGAACTTCTCACCGCTTTCCTGAACGACACTTGAGTGGCAGAGAACTCTTTCATAGGGAGCTCTGTCTTCGAGTACGGTACTCATAAAGAGAAGTGAATAGAACCAGAGACGAACCTGCTCACGCATTTCAACAACCCATTCTGCGGGGAAGTTCTTTCTCCATTCTTCTTTATCGGTAAAGTAGCCTGTGGTTGAGAAGGGAACGATACCTGCGTCGAGCCAAACGTCACCGACGTCAGTGATTCTCTTTACATTCTTACCACACTTTGGACATTTGATTTCTACTTCGTCGATCCAGGGTCTGTGAAGCTCGGGAAGAGCATCAACCTTGGCGGGGTCAACTGCGAGGTTCTTGAGTTCGTCGATTGAACCTACGACGTGAACATTGCCGCAATCCTCACATACATAGAAGGGGAGGGGCATACCGTAGTAACGCTTACGGGAAATGTTCCAGTTACCCATGTTGTTGAGCCAGTCAAGCATTCTCTTGCCGTTTGATTCAGGTTCCCACTTAACGCTCATAGCGTTTCTGATAAGTCTGGGCTTGAGCTCTTCGGTTTCGATGAACCATGAGGGAACGAGTCTGTAGATAAGCTCTTCCTTACATCTCCAGCATACGGGGTAGCTGTGTTCGTGAGGCTTAACAAGATAAAGCTTGTCTCTCTGCTTGAGCTCTTCAAATACTTCGTCAGCGATAGTCTTTGAGTTCTTACCTGTGAAGAAGCCGAAGCCCTTAAGGAAGATACCCATATCGTCAACGGGCATAATTTCGGGAAGACCGAGTCTCTTACCGAGCTCGTTATCTTCCGCACCGCAGCCGGGAGCGATGTGAACTACGCCGGTACCTTCTTCGGCATCTACGTCTTCCCATGCTACGATTTTATGTTCGAAGCCCTGCTGTGCCTCAAGTTCAGGGAAGCAGGTGTCATACTTTTTGCCTACAAGCTCTTCACCCTTGAACATACGGAGAACCTCGAGCTTGTCGTCACCGAGATACTTGATTGCGTTTTTAGCAAGAATGAGGGTTTTCTCGTCGCTCTTTACCTTAACCTCCACATAGTCGATTTCAGGGTTAACTGCTAAAGCTACGTTTGAAGAAAGAGTCCAGGGAGTGGTTGTCCATACGATGATTTTGCTGTCTGTGCCTTCGATAGGAAGCTTGAAGAAAACAGAGTTATGAGTAACGGTCTTATAAGAACCGGTCATTTCGTCCTCTGAAAGTGAGGTGCCGCAGCGGGGGCACCAGGGCATAGGTTTGTATTCTCTTTTGATCCAGCCGTTTTCGTCGCAGGTCTTAAGGAAGTGCCAGATGCTTGTGATATTGAGGTCTGTGTTTGTGTAGTAGGAGTTATCCCACTGCATCCACTGACCGAGTCTCTTTGACTGCTCAGTGATAACACCTGAGTACTGCTTTACACGGTCAACACAGTTTTTGGTGAATTTGTCGATACCGTAATCTTCGATATCCTTCTTTGACTCGAAGCCGAGTTCCTTTTCGACACCGACCTCAACCCAGAGACCCTGGCTGTCGAAGCCGTTCTGACAGCGGCAGGAGTAGCCCTGCATGGACTTATATCTGATGAATGTATCCTTAAGGGTACGTCCCCATGCGTGGTGGATACCCATAGGGTTATTCGCTGTGATAGGTCCGTCGATGAAACGGAAGCGGGGTTTGTCTTTATTCTTTTCTGTACGCTTATTGTAGCAATCGTTATCTTCCCAGAACTTCATTATGTCGTGTTCCATGTCGATAAAACTGTTGCTTTTTTCGATTTCTGCCATAGTTCTTGTCCTCCGTTGATTTTTTCGGTATCATAAAAAACACGATACCAATTTACATACTCAATTAGTATACTATAATATAAAAAGATTTGCAAGAAGTTTGAGGAAGTTTATGGACGAAAAAATGAAAAAATTTAACTCAATTTATGGTGAAAAGATAAATAATAAGTTAATATTGTTCCGCTTATCTTGACCGCACAGAAAAAATGAGTATCATCATAAGTATAAGAACAGAAAAGGAGGTGTAGGATGAACAAGCCGAGAAGAATAATTTCTATGCTTTTAACGGCTGTGCTGATGGTTACCTTCGCCGTAGCCGCTGTAGCAGCAGACGATAAAACAGACTTAAAGGATGTAAAAAAGATTATTAGTATAAGTGAAAATAAATGATAGAAGGTGCTGTCCATATAGGGTCAGCACCTTTTTTATATTTACTTCATCGTTATATACCCCGCCTGACCGACACATTTTTGTCCTTCATCGGATAAAATCCATTCAAGGAATTTTCCGCCTCTTTCATTTTCCTCTCCCTTTCTGATAACGCCGTAATAGTTGGTGGTGTAGGGATAGGCTGAGGAGCGTATATTTTCATCGGTGGGATAAATGCCGTCTATGGCTATAGTCTTGATTTCATCGTTTTCATAAAGGTTGTCTATGTAGTAGCGGTAGGTATAGCCGATACTTGCCGTGTTATTTTCGTATTCTGCTACGGCATCCACCAGCTCACCCATTCCTTCTACAACCTTGACCTCTATGGGGTCTATCATATCTGCACCGCCCATAATGAGTCTTTCCATAGCTGTCTGACTGCCTGAATTCTTTTCTCTCTGGAAGGCTCTTATTTTTTCGTCATTACCGCCTAAATCTTTCCAGTTTTTAATCTTCCCCGAGTAGATGTCCTTCACCTGCTGTACCGTAAGGCTTTCCACGGGATTATCCTTATGGGTGATGAATACAAAGGCGTCGTAGCAGACGGGTTCGAGAATTAATTCTATGCCGGCATCCTCTGCCATTTTAAGCTCTTCATCTGAGGGGTGAGTGGCTATAACCAGATCAATGGAATCTCTTTTATAATTGGTCATATATTTGCCGTTATATGTGAAGCAGCCGAAAAGGTCATCTCTCTTTGTGATAAGATTTTCATAGGCGTAGTGAGTGGTGGAAAAGTCCACGAAATCGCGGAGGGTTTCATCGTCTATTTCGAGATGCTGACGGGCGAATTCCATGGCCATAGGCACACATACAGTCGAACCGTCCATTTCGGGGTAGCTTCTGCCGATGCTGTACTGCTTTACCCATCCTTCCGTATCGGTTTTTTCGGCTATTTCTCCGAGAGTGAAGGATGAATCGGTTACGATTTTCTTCCAGCCCTCCTGCATTTCAATTATCTGATTTATTGAGCCCCAGGAGGAGGTGCGGTCCGGAATCCCTACTATCATGTCCTTGTACTCACGGTACAGAAATTCTGTGTTTGATGCACAGAAAAGGAAGGAACCGCACAGTATAAGCGACAAAGGAATAAACTTATATTTCTTTGCTCTTAAGAAATCGATGAGTAAAAATACTGACCTGAATCCTATGAAAAGAAGTGCATAGGTGAGAAGGGTGAAATAATAGGTGGAGTAAATAAGCTCGATAATAAGTAAAATCAGGCTCAGAAATAAAATGCAGAAGAAAAATGTGAAGGGGTTGATTTTGGTAAATTTTGAGATGAGAATTTCTGCTATGTACATTACTGCAGAAAAGATGAAAAAGAGAAGGTGTTCATCGTAAAAATTACTCATCATAAGTAAAGCGCCAAAGGCATAAACGACGGTGAACAGAATAAGTGCGATTATTTTCTTACTGTTTTCTTTCTTCATATAAATCATCTCCTTTACACTTATATAATACCCGATGAGGAATTTTTTTACAATAGAAACAGAGACGATGTAATAAAAACTTAAGATATGTAAATTGTTTTCTCTGACCTTGACCTCACTCTCTTTTCGTGTTATTATATTATGTAAATTATTTTCTTAGGTAGGTGAAAGTATGATTGCCCGTATTACCCGCAGCACAGAAGAAACGGAAGCCTTTGCTTTACACATAGCCAAGCATCTGAAGGGCGGCACCGTAGTGGCATTTTTCGGCGGTCTCGGTATGGGTAAAACAGCCTTCACCCGAGGTCTTGCCCGAGGACTCGGCATCGACTGCCACGTTTCAAGTCCCACCTTCGCCATAGTCAACGATTACGGTGGAAATCCACCCTTGGTGCATTTCGATATGTATAAGGTGGAGAGTTGGGACGACCTTTACTCCAGCGGCTTTTTCGATTATCTCGATATGGGTGCTATCTTAGCCGTGGAGTGGAGCGAAAACATCGAAAATGCTCTGCCCGACAGCACGGTCAGAGTTACCATAGAAAAATATGAGGATGAAAACAGCAGAATTATAACCGTGGAAGGAGTGGAATGTGATGAAAATTTTAGCCATTGATACCAGTGCCGTCTGTGCCTCTGTAGCAGTGACGGAGAACGGAAAAATTTTAAGCGAAAGCTCAGTGAATACGGGGCTTACCCATTCCAGGACTCTTCTTCCTATGATTGACAGCACTCTTAAAAATGCTGAAATTCAGCTTTCCGACATCGACTTTTTCGCCTGCAGTGTGGGCCCCGGCTCCTTCACGGGAGTGAGAATCGGCGTGGCGGCGGTTAAGGGACTGTGCGACGGTCTCGGTAAGAAGGCAATGCCTGTTTCCACTTTAGAAGCTCTCGCTTATAATCTCTCTGACAGGGACTGCATAGCCGTGCCTGTTATGGACGCCCGCTGTCAGCAGGTTTACTGTGGCGTATTTCTTAATGACGGCGGTACCGTGACAAGACTGATGGAGGACTCGGCTCTTAAAATAGATGACCTCGGTGAAAGACTGAAGGACTATGAGGGCGAAATAATTTTCGTCGGTGACGGTGCAGAAATCTGCCATAAGGCTTTGGGATACAAGAAGGCCGGTGCGTCCTGTGTCTATCAGAAAGGTTCATCTGTTGCCTTCGCCGCTGAAAGGAATTACAGCGAGGATAAGCTTCTTACAGGTGCGGAGATTATGCCCACCTACCTTCGTCTTCCTCAGGCTGAAAGAGAGCTTAAGGCGAAGAGCCTGAAAAAAGAAGGGGTAGATAACAATGGTTAAGACCCTGAAAAGCTTTATAAAAGGAACGGATCTGATAACCGTCTTTCTCTGTACAGCGCTTTCCGTTTTAGGAACCGTAGCCGTAAGCAGTGCCACCTTCAGCGCAGATGCCGGAACACTTATTTCCCGTGATACGAGAGTTATGATTCTGGCCTTCGGTCTCGGTATAGTGGCGGCGTTTATAATTTCCGTTATCGATTATGATATTATACTGAAGCTGTGGCCGCTTATCGGAGTGGCGGGAATAGGACTGATGCTGTCTCTTTTCGCTATCGGTGTTTCGCCTGACGCACGAAGCGATGCGATTTCCTGGCTGAAGCTTCCCGGTCAGCTTTACTTCCAGCCTTCCGAAATAGTAAAGATAGGCTTCATCGTTACCTTCGCATTCCATTTAAGTAAGGTCAAAAACGACATCTCTTCACTCAAGACAGTCTTTTTCCTCTGTGTTCACGCAATGATTCCCATTGTTCTCGTCGTGGCAACGGGTGACATGGGCTCTGCTCTTATTTTCTGTCTTATGTTTGTAGGGATGATGCTCGTATCGGGTGTCCATTGGGCATACTTCCCGGCAGGCGGACTTATTATTGCTGCCGCTTCGCCCGTTATCTGGCTTAAGGTTTTCGATAATATTCAGCGTAACCGTATTCTTGCCCTCTTTAATCCCGATGCTTATCCCACGGAAATTTATCAGCAGAATCAGGCACTCAAGGCAATACAGAACGGCGGATTTACGGGTATGGGTCTTTATAAGGGCGAGCTTACCCAGAGTACCCTTTTACCTGAGAAGCAGAACGATATGATTTTCTCCGCCATCTGTGAGGAATTCGGTTTTATCGGTGCTCTTATTCTTTTAAGTCTTTTTCTCTTACTGGCGATAAGAATAGTAGCTGTAGGTAAAAGGTCGAAAAACTTCGCAGCGGAAATGATGTGCTACGGCGTAGCCTTTATGCTTATTGCTCAGGCTGTTATCAATATCGGTATGTGCACGAGACTCCTTCCTGTTATCGGTATCACACTTCCCTTCATCAGTGCGGGCGGCTCGTCCACGGTCTGTGTATATTTAGCCATCGGTCTTGTGCTGAGTATTTACCGCTCCTCGGGCACCATCAGCTATGAAAATGACTACCGCTTTGCACGGATTGCAAGGGAATATTAATACACCTGTCTGTATATACAGAAATTTATGTATAATGAATAATCCTCATAAACTTTCAACAAAAATGTGGAAAACTCTGTCAGTAAAGTTGAAAACTTTACAGTTTTTCACAGTTTAAAGTCCTTTTAACAGGTCTTATGTTAAATTATCCGCATTCTTTAACATTTTCGACCGTGTTTTCCACATAGTAAAGAAAAAACCTTTACAGCACTGAATTTGCTGTAAAGGTTTTATGCTTTACGGAATAATCCGAATTTTATTCATTTGTGAGTATTTAAGGTTTTAGTTTTTCAGCGAGTCATCCAATGGTCAGCTTAACGGAGAGGTTATAGCGGACATCCGACGGTAGCTACTATGATGTGAAAAGTAAAAGCGGCGGGCTGTCTGTTCTTATTTTACTGAAAGCTTGCACGCGATTGTGCATTGCGCATTCCGAATTCCGCATTAATTTACAGGTTCTCACATATATCCGCCAGCTCCTGCATAGAAAGCTTCTCAGCTCTTACATTTACATCGAGCCCTGCGGCTGTGATAGCCTCGGCTACCTTATCCTTAGGAAGTGACATACCGCTTGCGATGGAGTTTACTGCAGTTTTTCTTCTCTGTGCAAAGGCTGCCTTTACCATTTTAAAGAATTTCTTTTCATCGCTGACAGAAACAGCCGGCTCTTTTCTTACGTTCAGTCTGATAACAGTGCTGTCTACATTGGGTGCCGGCATAAAGGAGCCACGGGACACGTGGAAAAGCATTTCAGGTACTGAGTAATAATTCGTGCATACGGTGATGGCACCCGAATCTCTTGAGCCTACGGGAGTGCAGAGTCGGTCAGCGGCCTCTCTCTGTATCATAACAGTAACGGCTTCTATGGGAAGGTTGCTTTCTAAAAGCAAGGTGATAACGGGGGAAGTGATGTAGTAGGGGAGATTTGCGCAGACTACAACCTTCATTCCCTGAAACTTTTCCTCGATAAGAGCCTTAAGGTCTGTCTTCATAACATCGGCATTTATAATCTCGATGTTATCGAAATCTGCGAGGGTTTCGTCGAGAACAGGAAGAAGTCTCGTGTCAAGCTCGATGCAGACTACCTTTTTCGCTCTTTTGGCAAGTTCCGCAGTAAGTACACCTACACCTGCTCCTACCTCGATTACACCGGTGTTTTCGTCAGCGCCACACATTTCGGCCATACGGGGACAGACTGTGGGATTGATTAAGAAGTTCTGTCCCAGGGCTTTCGAAAAATTAAAGCCGTGCTTTTCCATAACTCTTCTGATGACAGAAATATCTGATAAATTTTCCATAAATTCATTCTCCTTATGCTAAAACTATTGAAAGTTGAAAATTTTTATTGTATAATCTTAAAGTAACTTTTTATATATTATAAACGAGGTGAAGGAATATGTCAATTCTTGTTACAGGCGGTGCCGGATATATCGGCTCACACACATGTATTGAACTTATCAAAGCAGGCTACGATGTAGTCGTAGTGGACAATTTCTACAACAGTAAAAGAGAAGCTCTCAAAAGAACTGCTGACCTCAGCGGTAAGCCTGTCACATTCTATGAGTGTGATATCAGAGATGAAAAGGGTCTCGATAAAATCTTCAAGGCTGAAAAAATCGACGCAGTAATCCACTTCGCAGGTCTCAAGGCTGTAGGTGAAAGCTGTCAGAAGCCTCTCGAATATTATGACAACAATATCGCAGGTACTCTCGTTCTCTGTGATGTAATGAAAAAGAACGGATGTAAGAAAATTGTTTTCAGTTCTTCCGCTACTGTTTACGGCATGAACAATGTGTCTCCTCTTAAGGAGTCTATGCCCACAGGCGGTACTACTAACCCCTACGGCACTACAAAGTTTATGATTGAAATCATCCTTTCCGACCTCTTTAAGTCCGATAAGGACTGGTCAATCTGTCTTCTCCGTTACTTTAATCCCATCGGTGCTCACGAAAGCGGCAGAATCGGTGAAGATCCCAACGGTATTCCCAATAACCTTATGCCCTTTATCACACAGGTTGCCATCGGTAAGCGTGAATGTCTGAGCGTTTTCGGCTCTGATTATGATACCCACGACGGTACGGGCGTAAGAGACTACATTCATGTAGTTGACCTCGCAGCAGGTCACGTTAAGGCTCTTCAGAGAGTTTTAGGCAAGAGCGGACTTGATGTTTACAACCTCGGTACAGGTACAGGCTACAGTGTTCTCGATGTAGTCAAGGCTTTCGAAAAGGCAAGCGGTGTAAAGATTAACTATAAAATTGTTGACCGCCGTCCCGGTGACGTAGCCGTGTGCTACTCCGATCCCACCAAGGCTTATGAAGAGCTTGGCTGGAAGGCAGAAAGAGGCATCGACGAAATGTGCGCCGACTCCTGGAGATGGCAGAGCCAGAATCCTAACGGTTATCCGGACTGATTCACCAGCGTAAATTGAATATGAAGAAGCACAGGACATCAGCCCTGTGCTTTTCTGTATGTACAGATATTATTTAAAAATTCCTTTGAGCATATCTAAAAACTCGTTCAGCCACACCTTAAGCACCTCAAGGAATGTAAGATGTGCACTTTCATTTGTGGCCTCGGCATTACCGCTGTCGGTAGCAGGTGTACCGTCGTAATCACTGCTGAAGGATGAAATCCAGCTTATCATACCGTCGGGATAGGTGAGGTTCACTTCGTTACCGAGTCCGTCCACAGTTTTCATAAAGGGATAATCTCCGTTTTTGTAGGAGAACATATCGTTATTTACTGCTATCCAGGAGAAGTGAGCGCTCAGAATGGGAGTACCGTTGGGTCTTGCAGTTATTGACTGAGAAGACAAACGGCAGAGCTCGGGTACATTGGTCTGAGAGAGAAGATTTCTCCAGGTGGGAAGCACCATACTGTGGTAGTTTACGAGGGGGTCGAGCTTACCTGAAGTAAGCCATACGGGCATATTTTTAAGACAGGCAGCAGCTTCTTCGTCGGGAACCCATGCGGGACAGATGGGGAATGCGGCGGCAAAAAATTCCGGATAAGCCACAGCCATTTTAAGTGTCATCTTACCGCCCATGGAATAGCCGCCTACGTAAATTCTGCTTACATCGATGTTATCTTTGTTCAGTGCGATGAAATCGTCGAGGGCGGCACGCAGAGGATAAATGAGACTGTCTGACCAGTAGAGCTCTTTTTCCTCGAGAGAACGGGGAGCGATGATGAAAGCACCGTCTGTTTCCTTGAATCGGCTCTGATATTCGGCACTTGACCAGAGAGCGGCTTCCTGTTCTGTTACCTGTTTGCCGTCGTATTCACCGTCACCCATACCGTGAAGCCATACCACGAGAGGATATTTCGTGCTGTCATTTTCTTTTACGGGTGAAAAATAGCGATAATCAATGGCATAGCCTTCGGTTTCGGGACCCTGACCTTTTTCGAACTGTTCACAGAGCTTGTCAAGACCTGCATCAAGAGGGAGAGGTTCTTTAGCCAAGGATGAGATAGAGCAGATACATGTAAGCATAATAACTGCCACAGTTAATAATAAAAGTTTTTTAGTTTTCATATTGTTTCCTCCTTTTTATTGGTTACGGAATTATTTTAGCACGGATTTAAAAGGAATACAATATGGTAAGAATTATAAATTATTAAAGGAGAGGTGGTAAATGTGAGATTGGCGGAGAGGTTTCTTCGTTTCAAGAAAGCTTTTAGTCGTCATAGCTTCGCAGAGTTACTTTTGTAAATTAACCCGTAGGGGCGACCATCGGTCGTTCACTTCTGCGGTGCGGTTTATGATTTTCGTTTCAATAAAACATTCAGTCGTCATCCGCTCGAGCCGCGGGGGCTCTTACTTTGCTGCGGAGGCGGCAAAGTAAGCAAAACCCCTCTTTTTAAAAAACGGGAAAAGAGAGTGCCTACAGTTAGATTTCTTAAAACATTAAGAATGTACATTTCTATTAAAGTTCTAAAACAATTACTTTCCCTTGGCGTGCGACCCGTGGCAGGGTCGCAGACAGTGAACTGCCGTTCTACAAGGAAATTTTTATTTCTCTTACTTGCCTTCTTAAGCAGTGCTTCTGCTTTTTCATCTTTCAGTACCTCCTTACAAAACGCTCTGCAGGGGGCACACCGTGGCAGGTGTGCAGACAACCGATAAGGCTTCGGAATTACAGAAAGTATATCACTAACCCCTATAACTTTTATGTTGGTGTAGGTTTAAAGGGTCACTGACCGAAGAACTCATCTGAAAAGATGACAGAGCGAGAAGCGACTGTCGGACTGACGGTACTTAAGGAGACGAAACGTGTGGTGACGTCAGGCACCACAGGGTAGACAAAATATCTGTGCGTTGAGGATGCGACGGTAGCGATTTCACTGTAATACTTTCAGTAAAAGCACTCTGTACGCTCACTCTTTCGGTAAGACTGAACATAGAACTATAGATAACGGTAGACTTGAATGGCTGTTTCTTTATGAGTGGCAGATTAAGGGTGAACTGTAAAAGAAATGTATCTCTTATTCCGTTATCGTGTTCGGATTGGTTCCGCTGAAAAAAGCGCTTTTGGTTACTTTTGGCAAGGACAAAAGTAACTCTGCGAAGCTATCACGACTGAATGTTTCCTTGAAACGAAGAAACCTCTCCGTCAACCTTATGGTTGCTACCTTTTCCTCAGGGAGACCGGCACCCTTTTGTCCTTTTGGGACATTTTTCTCTCCGAGAACAGGAACACCCTCGTCACTTCGTGGCACTCCCTCAGACAGAGGGAAGTACCTCACAGGGGAATTACCTTTCGGGCGAGGCTTTACCTCTATGTAAAAAAGTAGGTCTGCGAAGCTATAACAACTGATTAAAACAAAATCCATTGTAAAAAACGGAAAATCCGATTCTTACAATGGATGTTTTAATCAATTTATTCAGGATTATCAGCCATTAATAGCTTTAAGCCAGCCGAGAATGTCTGCGTAAACCTTTTCTCTTTCGTCCTCGTTGAGAATTTCGTGTCTCATACCGGGGTAGAGGATAACCTTCGGCTCGATTCCTGCCTCTTCGAGCTTGTCGCAAACTGCAATTACACCCTTACCGTTAAGTCCGATGGGGTCTTTAGCACCTGAAATGATGAGAACGGGAAGGTCAAGGGGAAGACAGGAGGCCCAGTCAGCACTGCTGCAGGTGTTAGCCAGAGAGAGAATATCTCTTACACCGCCGAGCTTCATATCGTTGCCGCAGAGAGGGTCATTTATGTAAGCCATAACGTTTTCTTTGTTACAACTGAGCCAGTCCTTGGGAGTTTCGGCACCGCTGATACCGATGGTGCTTACCTTATCGAGAAGAGAAGCGGGTACGGTTGCTCTTGCACCCATTTTTCTGCACAGAAGCTTAACGGGTTCTTCCAGTACAGCCATAGCCTGAGGTATATCACCCGTACCGCAGATAACGAGGCCTGAAAGCTCACAGCCGAAGGCCGAAGCATAAACTCTCGCACAGAAGGAGCCCATACTGTGACCGAAAAGGTAGTAGGGGAGGTCCGGGTATCTCTTATGCATAATGGAATAAAGAATGTGCATATCATCAATCATACGGTTGTCGCCGTCTTCCTCTGCGAAGAAACCGAAGTCCTCAAAGGAGTCGACACTTTTACCGTGGCCTAAATGGTCATTACCGCAGACCACATAGCCTTCTTCTGCTAAAAAGCGTGCGAATTCGTCGTAACGGTCGATATGCTCGCTGACACCGTGGGCAATCTGGAACACACCTTTATATTCTGTGTCCTCCTTCTGCCAGATGCAGGTGCGGATTTTATTTATTCCCGTAGAGGAAACAAAGTAGGCTTCTTTTTTTATAATTGACATAATGTTAACCTCACTTTAATTTTCTTTTGTACTATTATAGTATATAAAATAAAAATAATCAACCTTATTTAATTTTAAAGTTAAGTATGTAATATAGTTTACAATAGTTTTATTTTAGTGTATAATAAATTTTAACCATTAAATTCGAGAGGGAAAAAGATGTTCGGTTATGTGAGGGTGAACAAGCCCGAAATGAAGGTAAAGGAATATGAAGCCTATCGCGGTATTTACTGCTCTTTGTGTAAGAGTATGCGTAAAAATTTCGGTGTGCTGTCGGCTCTTACTTTAAGCTATGACCTGACCTTTTTCGCTTTGGCAAGATTATCCTTCGGGGGCAAGATACCCTCTTTCAAGGGAGGAAGATGCCCCTATAACCCTTCTAAAAGATGTAACTACTGTCAGAACGGTGAGGAAGAGCTGAAATATGCCGCTGCTGTTTCGATGATGATGTTTTACTTTAAGGTAAGGGATAACATCGCCGACGGCTCTGTTTTAAGACGGCTTCTGATGTATCTGATTCTGCCTTATGCTCTGATTAAGTATAAAAAAGCGAAAAGGCTTTTTACAGAAGCGGCACTGATAATCGAAAAGGCGATGGAGGAGCAGGCGCTTACGGAGAAAAGCGGTACGGACTCTCCTGACAGGGCGGCACATTGCTCTGCTGATGCTTTGGGCAGGCTTCTCGATTACGGCTTCGGTAATGAAAAAATTTACCGTTTCGGCTACGCAGTAGGTAAGTTCGTTTATCTCTGTGATGCTCTCGATGACATAGAAAAGGACATAACGAAGAAAAATTATAATGTCTTCGTGAAAAAGTATAATCTTGTCTCAGAGCCTTCCGAAGAGATTAAGGAAGAAATTAAAATGAGTCTTAATATGTGTCTTGCCATGATGGGTGAGGCCTGGGAAAAAACAGAAAATAAAAGTCTTTCTCCTATTATGGAAAACATAATTTATGAGGGAACAGAAAACACTATGAATGATATTCTGAAAGGAAAAGTGAAAAAATGAGAGATCCTTATGAAGTGCTGGGAGTGCCCAGAAGCGCTACTCAGGAGCAGGTAAAGGCGGCTTACAGAGAGCTTGCGAAAAAATATCATCCTGACCGTTTTATCGACAGTCCTTTAGCTGAAAATGCTAATAAGAAAATGCAGGAAATCAATGAGGCTTACGATGCCATTATCTCGGGTAACAGAAGCGATTCCTCTTATTCAGGGCCCGGCTACGGCGGACAGTACAGCTATAATACCTATCAGCAGGTAAGAGATTTAATGCAGCGCAATAAGCTTCAGGAGGCTGAGGAAGCACTGGAAAGAATGGACAGAAGCTTCCGTGATGCTCAGTGGTATTATCTGAAGGGACAGATTAATTATAAGCGTGGATGGACCGATCAGGCATACACCTATTTCTCCATGGCCTATAAAATGGATCCCTCTAATGCCGAATACCGACACGCTTATGAAAATATGAATATGCAGAGAAGCGGCGGCTTCCGCACATCACAAGGAAGAAACAGCCACCGCTCGGGCGATAACTGTGACGGCTGTGACATCTGTCAGGGTCTTATCTGTGCTGACTGCTGTTGTGAATGTATGGGCGGCGACCTTATTCCCTGCTGCTGAGGTGATGAGATGAGTCAGAGCGGAAAAACCGCCATGGGCGGAATGATAACGGCACTGTCTGTGGTTGTGCTTATGCCTACGGCACTGGAGCTGTTTGTTTATGCTCTTCCTGCCTTTGCAGGTATGCTTATTATGTTCAGTGTGGTAGAGCTCAGCAAAAAATGGGCCTTCGGCATTTATGCGGCAGTAAGTGTTCTTTCTCTTATGCTTGTGCCGAATAAGGAAGCTGCCATATTATATACGGCATTTTTCGGTTATTATCCCATACTTAAGGCTATCCTCGAAAGTAAGCTTCCGAAAGTACCCGAATATATTATTAAGTTTGTAGTGTTTAACGTGGCAATTATCGCTTCCTATGCTATACTTGTAAAGATACTCGGTATGCCTTTTGACGAGCTTATGGGCATCGAGGGCGAGACGGGATTTTTAGCGAAGTATATGCTTCCGATAATGCTTGTGCTCGGAAACATTGCTTTTATCCTTTTCGATGTAGCCACTACGAGAATAATTACCGTATATCTGCGTGTATGGCAGAAGAAATTCAGAAAGCTTTTTCCTTTTAAATAAACAGTAAAACCGTTGTCTTGGATGATAACGGTTTTTATTGTTCTTGACATTATACATCATTAGTGATATAGTCTTTATATTAACAAAAAACAGAGTAGGCTTCAATGCGTTCAGTGCTCTGAAGACGGGGAGTTGCTTCAGGGACGAAAGGATTTATCTGCGATATTGAAGCCGCATCCCGCTGTGATAATCGAGAGTAACTTTCTTTGTTTATTCATTTGCGGGGCAAAAACAAAGGAAGTGTTTTTTATGTCAAAAAGAAAAAATGAAGAAAAAATCTTCACCCTTGTTTGTCTTGCCCTTTTAACTGCCATGCAGATAGTCATCGCAAGAATACTGGTCATTCCCTTAAGTGAAAGTCTGCGTATTTCCTTCTCCTTCATTCCTGTGGTTATAGCAGCGAGACGATTCGGTGTGGTCGGAGCAGTTACGGTTTACGGACTCGGTGATTTTATCGGTGCTGTGGCTTTTCCGTCTACGGGTGCCTATTTCCCGGGCTTCACTCTTACGGCTATGGTGAGCGGTCTTATCTACGGCATCCTTTTAGGCAAGAAATCAAGTAAGCCCCGTATAGTTATCTCTGTAGTTCTGTCACAGCTTCTGTGCACGGTGCTGATGAACAGTTATTGGATTTCCACTCTTTACGGTGCACCCTTCGGTGCTACAGCTCTTTCGAGATTAGGTCAGGCGACAGTAATGGGAACTGTGCAGATAGTGTTTATGGTGCTGTGTCTGGAGAGAATATGCACGAGGATTAAGTTTAGGTGAGCATATCTGATAAAAACAACTTTTCAAATGAAAAAAGTGAGGATAACCGAATCCTCACTTTTCTTGTATGCAAATCAACTGTCATATAATGATTTAGTCTAAAAGAATATTGTTTTTACTCTTATACGGTATTACTAAAATTGGAATAAACGAAACAACCATAAGTACGAACACACTCAGAACAACAAACAGATAATCGCTCTGCGTAAAGTGGTAAGTTATTGTGCTTGTTATACTATAGAGAAATATAATAAGCGTCAGAAGCAAAATTATGTAAGGGGAATTGTATACGTGTACTGAGGATACCAGAGACCGTTAGTAAAGCTTCTTGTTCGGATAACAACCTCATCGTCATACACTTCAAAAACAAAACCAAGTCCTTTTTTCGCTTCATTATGTGTTCTTGTAAATGAATAAGCAGGAAGGTTTACAGATATAATGTTGCCGTAGGTTTCAACACTTTCATATCCGTATAATAAAGCTGTTTGAGCATTTGTCACACTGTTATGAATATGGCCGCTGATATAAAATACATTTTTATACTGCTGAAGTAAAGCTTCTACCTGTGCAGACTGAATGCCTATACCACCTTTAAATTCGGTCGGCTCACCGATGCCCCAAGTATCCGGAAGACCGTGAGTGAGATTGATAGGCTGATGAAGCACTACAAAAATCGGAAGGTTGTCAGCTGCAGCTTTTTCCAATTCAGACTCCAACCATTTGAGCTGAGTTTCACTTATATATGCATTTTCACCGTCATCTTCACTGCCGAGGACAATGAATGTATATCCGTTGATTTTGGTTGAATAGTAGACTTTGCTGATGTCTCTGTCAGCGATTTCTTTACTGTAGCGGAAAAAACGTTCGTGCGAAAGACCGACACGCACACCGTAGTCACCTCCCCAGGTGTCATGATTTCCCAGGGAGAAAAGTATGTTTTCAGCAGGAGAATAGGAATCAAAGCCTTTTTTGAGCATACTCCAATGCTCCTCGTACGCATGATGGGTAATATCACCGCTGAGAACAAAAGCATCAAGAGGATGTTCTGCATTATGCATATCGCTCAATCCGAGATTAAGAAGAAACAAACGTGATTCATCTTCATTCATATGTACGTCAGAAATAGTAGCAAAGGTAAGATTAACCTTTTCCGCATCTAAAGGCACGAAATCTGTTTGAATGACATTTGATAAGAAGGGTGCAAAGACATTTATTGCAGAAAAAATTATCGCAATAAATGTTTTATAAAAAGTTACAAGCATAAATACATCTCCTTATAAAAATCTATTTATTGTATTATATCATATGTGAGCTATATTTACAATGCTTTCTAAAAAAATGTATAAAGTAGTTATAATAAGCTCTCTATTTACAAATACTAACAACACAATTTGCATTAAGAGGAGAAAGATATATGAAAGCAACAGGAATAGTCCGCTGTTTTCATATTTGCTTAACAATATTGATTTTTTCTTTTTTAAGAAGATATCTGTAAACTAAAAATGAAACTACGCTATCAAAGGCATTGCCTATACCGAATAGTAGTGCTATACCTGTCAATGTAGGTGTCCACAGGTTTGTTATGTAAAGAATAAATGCAACACCGTAATAAAGTGTATTTGTTATAATTGATTCAAACAGCATATAGTTTGTTTTACCGAGCCCATAAAATGTGGAGTCGAAAACATTCTGAAAAGCATATAACATATAAAAACCAACAAGTAATAAAACTACTTCAAATAATTTATCCACATCACTGAAACCTAAAATGTTTTTCATAAACGGTTTCCAAAGCGGTATGCTAATAAACCACAATGCAGAAATTATCCCTGTTACAGTAAAATAACCTATTGATTTTTTACAGACATTGTCTTTATTGCTCGCCACCTCTTGTTTGATCAGTTCACCTAATTGCAACACGGGTAAAAGTAACCACCCCCATATGAAGTTATTAGCGACCCAATATGTACCTTGCTCACCGACTACATTTACCATTCGTGAAATCATTATAATATAAGCAAGATTTCGCACAAGGGATTCTACTCCTGATATACCACCGACTTTGAAAAAATCTTTCATCCATGAAAAATCAAGCTTTGTTTTTCTGAAAATAAAAATATTTTCTTTAGAAAGAAGATATACCGAAACTACAAAAAGTATTGTATTAACAATAATATTTGAATATCCGATACCATTCACCCCTAATTCAAATGAAAACGGCATATCTGAAACGAGAAAAATATCTGAGGCAAGACAAAGCACCAGCCTTGCTATTGTAAATGTGTACAGATATTTACTTTTATTTACGGTAACTAAGGCTACCAAGGAAAACTGTGTCAGCAAAACAAAAACATTTGCTATACTTTCAATTCTTATGTATTGTGCGGATTCTTCTAAAATCATTAAATCTGTTGCCATGTACGAAAGCAACGGTTTAATAAATATAAAAATACCTGTTGAAAGAAGTGTATAAATAACAAAGGACATCAGTAATCCGGTTCTGATGCGATTAGAAAACTCTGATTTTTCTTTTTTTACCTTACCTGTAAAAAAGAAAAGCGGCAAGATAATGGCTTCATTTAAAACTTCATAAAGAAGATTCACCCACGAAAGTTGACCTGCAACAGAAAACGCCCATTCGTCCGGCAACTGACCAATCAAAAAAGACCTTACAGTTGTATAGACAGTAGGTGCAAAGCCTAAAAACATCAATGCAAGAAATAATTTATAATTGAAATTTTTGAGCGATGATTTAATTATACTCATTGCAACCACTTCCCTCTTTCATATTATTATATCAAAACAGCTTTTAAAAGTAAATCCGCACAGTATAAATCTCCTTTTATTACAAATACTAACAGCACAATTTGCATTAAGAGGAGAAAGATATATATGAAAGCAACAGGCATTGTGAGAAGAATAGACGACCTCGGCAGAGTCGTTATTCCCAAAGAAATCAGAAGAACTATGCGAATAAGAGAGGGAGACCCTCTCGAAATCTACACTCAGTCCGACGGAGAGGTGATTTTTAAAAAGTACTCGCCCGTAGGTGAACTCGGTGCCGATACGAAACAGTATGTGGATGTGCTGGCGAGAACGACGGGTCTTGCTGCAGTTATCTGCGACAGAGACAGAGTGGTAGCGGCAGCAGGTATGCCGAAAAAGGATATCGTCGGTAAGCGTATTTCACCTATGCTCGAGAGCTATATGGAAAGACGGAGCGGTTTCACTCTCGGTACGGATAAGGATAACATAGTAGTTTCCGAGGAGATGCCCCGAGAGGTAGCCGTTATGAGTCCTATTATCGGAGCGGGAGATATTTTAGGTGCGGTGGTTCTTCTCTGTGACGAAAAAAAGAAAACTCCCGGAGTGGTCGATGTGAAGCTTACCCAGGTGGCGGCGGGCTTTATGAGCAAGCAGATGGAGGAATAATTAAAGGCGGTGCTTTCAGGGAAGTACCGCCTTTAGTTTGTCAGACATTAATTTTCAGATTTGATGCCAGCTCGAGCATCTGCTTTCGTGAGGAAACGCCCAATTTACTGTAAATGTTTTTGTTATGGTATTTGATGGTGTTTTCCTTTATGTTCAGCTCTTCCATTATTTCCTTTGTTCCTCTGCCGTCGAGATACAGGTTGAAAATGGTCTTTTCTGTGGGGGTGAGAGTTTTAATCTGTGTAATGAAAAGCTCACACTGCATAAGGAAATCCTCATCCGGTTTTTCTGCCTTGTTCTCGGTGGAAGCTGTTTTTTCTTCTTCCTCAGTGTGGTCAAGAACAGATTTTTCCTCATGCGTGATATGGCTTTGTTCATCCTGAAGCATAAAGCAGAGACTCAAAAGGAACGTTTCGCTGATGATGTAGGAAACGGAAAGGAATTCGAAGTCGATTTTTACTAACTGCTCAATAAGCCACACACCGATATTAACCATAACCGCTACGGTAACTACTATCGCCTGACGGGTGGTGGAAATCTTTCTTTTCGCTGCAGCATAGACGGTGCAGACTATCATAGCGCAGAAGTAGAAGATGAGATAGAAAAGATAAAGTGGATGCCAGGGACCGTAAATTTTCTCCAGAACGGTGACACCGTTTGCCGTGCCTAAGGTGACCTCTTTATAGTAAATGTCCGAGTATCCGGGTGAGGCGGCGATGAAAAACATAATTATGCTGACGGCACCGAGAAGGATGGGTAACCATTTTCTGTACCTGTATCTGCACACGTTGAGAATGATAAAGAGCATGGAAAAGGGCAGAAAAACCGAGCCGAGATAGGAAATGCGGTTAGCTAAAAGAGCCTCCTCCAGCGTTGTAGAAACGGACAGGGCGAGATAACCGAGATTTACTACGCTTACCATAGAAAAGAGCAGAAGAAACCATATATCCCTCTTTTTAATGATACAGCAGTAGGTCAGCAGAATGATAAATGAAATTACCGTGGTGGCTATGTATACGACGGAAAGACTTGCCGTTTTGTCGCCTATGGGACCGCATCCTGTTAGGGTAAGAAGTATTAAAAGACAAGCTGCGGGTAATGTCAGAAAATTTTTCATAGAATGTCTCCCTCTGTGTAAAAAAAATGCATTTTCGGTCTGTCCCACCCTTTTTCCCACCCTTTTTTCTTGTTTTTATGGGGAAAGTGTGGGGACTTTGACGGAACAGTATAGTAGAATAGAATTGCAGGAGTATACGAAGGAGGGTATAATCTTGCCTCGGAAAGGGCTCCCTATTTGTGATTTTTCACGAAGTTTCTGTGAGCGCGCCAACGAAAACAGAAACCGCCCCGTATTCTTAAGTTTATTATAGCATAAAACTTTATTTTCAATCAAGGATGTGCTGTGATAAAAGAGTGAAAAAATTGTAAAAGGAGAAATGATTATGAAGAAAAACAGATTTATGAAACTGATAGGTGTAGTTTTATGTCTGGTTATGCTGTGCGGTGTAATGGCTATGACCGTTTCAGCAAAAACCGTAACGGACATAAGTATAATAAATCTTGAAGTTCCGTTTCCCGGCGCAAAAATGGATTTTGACGCAGATACCGGTTCGGGTGATTATGAAATAATGTTTAACGGACGGTGTATATTCTGGATTGATGAAGAGACGGGTATCGAATATGACAGCGAGGATGAACCCGTAACCTTCATACAGGGACATACCTACAGGGTAAAGGTGTATGTTGATGCTTTGTCAGGTAATACCTTTGCGGCAAATATGACCGCTACCGTAAACGGTATTGAAGCAAATGTTTATAAGGACAGCAACGGTTACTATGTTCAGATGTATTACGACGAATGCGGTTCAGGTGAAATCGATAAGGTTGAAATAAACATTACTGCTCCGCAGATAGGAGAAAAGCCATCCTTCGAAAAGATTGATAATCAGAGTTATATCAGTAGCGGAAATATCGCTCCGGAAAGGAACGGCATCAAATGGTATGATGTAACAGCCGGAAGGTATCTTGTTTCGGGAACAACAGCTGCAATTTTTGAAAGCCACCATATATACAGAGCCATAGTTGCATTGGAGACAACCTTTGATTATGAATTCGGTAATGTTTATGCAACCGTTAACGGACAGAAGCTCGTAAACGGTGAACCCGATGGAGTTGCTTGGTCTTCACCGCATTATGTAACCGTTACATATACCTTCGAAGAAACAGGCTGTGCCCCCGAGTTTGTTGAAGGCAATTTCCCGTCCTGCAACGGAACAGGTAACATCGGATACTATATCTGTTCTTGCGGCGATTGGTTCTGGGATGCAGAGGCAAAAGAACCTATTACTGATAAAGAAGAGGTTGTTATACCGCCCACAGGTGCACACGATACCGTTCTTGTAAATGCTAAGGCTGCCACCTGCTCTGCAGAGGGTTATACAGGTGATGAGGTCTGTACAGTATGCGGTGCTGTTGATGTAAAGGGTTCCGTTATCGCAAAAAAAGCACATACACCTGTTAAGGATGCGGCAGTAGCTCCTACATATAAAACAGCAGGTAAAACAGAGGGTTCACACTGTAAGTTCTGTAACGCTGTTATAACTGCTCAGAAATCCGTAGCAAAGCTCACTTTAGGTAAGGTTTCAGGTCTTAAGGTTAAAACTGTCAAACTCGCAAAGGGTACAGGCTCATCTCTTACTCTTTCATGGACTAAGACGGCCGGTGCTGAAAAGTACGAGGTTCAGCAGTATGTAAGCAAAAAGTGGAAGAAAATAAATACTACATCAAAGACAAGCCTTACCGTTAAAAAGCTTAAGGCAAATAAGTCCTATAAGTTCAGAGTAAGAGCCGTCACCGACGGTGAGAAGGCAGGTGCTTACAGCAAAACGTTCACAGCAAAGACAGTACCGCTCAAAACTACTCTCACTCTTAAGGCAGGTAAGAAACAGCTTACGGCTAACTGGGCAACTGTAGCCAATATTACCGGCTATGAGGTACAGTATTCCACCTCAAAGAAGTTTACAAAGAAGACAACAAAGACCGTTACAATCAAAAAGGCAAAGACAAAGAAAACTGCAATCAAAAAGCTCTCAAAGGGCAAGAAGTATTATGTAAAGGTCCGTGCATATAAGACCGTAAGCGGTAAAAATATTTACGGTGCATGGAGCAGTGTAAAGAATGTAAAGGTTAAATAAAATTCCATTATTTATCCGAATAAAAGAAGAGACTGTCATTTTCACACCGTGACAGTCTCTTCTCTTTAAATCAGATGGTTTATTTAATTGAACATAAAATACGGTATATCGGATGTCTCGGAAAAGCGCACCGCAGGGAACTAATTGTATACATTGTGTAAACATAGTTAAGATTACATTGAAATCTCTTTAAGAAAAGATATATACTTTATGTATCATATCATAAGGAGAGAAATATATGAATTTAGAAACTCTTTTACCCCTTGCTAAACAGGTTATCTGTGCTCTTTTGTCACTGATATTTCCTTTTCTCGGTATCGGTCTTCCGGAAACAGGAGCTAAAGCCCCTGCAGAGGAAACGGTGAGAATTATGTCTTTTAATGTAAGAGACGGTGAATTCGACCGTGAGGAAATCGTGCCTCAGGTAGTAGCCGACTATTATCCTGATTCTGTAGGCTTTCAGGAATGTGAGGGTACATGGTATCTTACGCTTAAAACATATCTTCCCGATTATCAGATTATCGGTGTCGGAAGACTGACGGGGTTACCTCTTCTGGGCGAATCTACAGCCATTATGTTCAGAAAGGATAAATATGAGCTTGTTGATTGGGGAACCTTCTGGCTTTCGGAGACACCTGATAAGGTTTCTCTCGGTTGGGATGCCAAATATTACAGAACCTGTACCTGGGCAGTTCTTAAAAACAAAGAAACAGAGGAATGCTACGCTCATATCAATACCCATCTTGACAATACAGGTACCGAGGCGAGAACAAAGGGTCTCGAGCTGGTAATGGAAAAGGCCGCAAGCTTCGATATGCCCGTGGTGGTTACAGGCGACTTTAATTTCATAAAGGGCAGTGAATATTATAAAAAGCTCGTTTCAGGCGGGCTTACGGATGTGTCTTCCATCGCTGAAAAGGCGGATTCGGGATGCACCGTCCACGATTATAAGGGTGGAACTGAGGGAAATGTTCTCGATTATATATGTGTGAACGATAAGATAACCGACGTGAAATCATATAATATTATGAGAGAAAAGTATAATGACAGATATGTCTCTGACCATTACCCCATCTATGCGGATATGATATTTTAATCTTTAAGTTAAAAAAGTAAAAGCGAAGTGGTTTTCAGTACACTTCGCTTTTTTGTGTTTGTTTTACAGGCTGTTTACCTCAGATTTGAATATATCTCCTCGCTGCTGATAGTTTTTAAACATACCCCAGGATGCGCAGGCAGGGGAGAGGAGACAGCAGTCGCCTTCCTTTGCTTCTTTTGCTGCGACAGAAACAGCTTCAGGAAGAGATTCTGCGAAAAGATAATCCTTAAAGCCGATTTCTTCGCAGGCTGCGGCGATTTGCTCACGGGTCTGACCGATAAGAATGAGCTTTCTTACCTTGCCGGGGAAGTGACTTACCCATTCGCTGAAATCGCTGTGCTTGTCATAGCCTCCTGCGATGAGAACGGTCTTTGAGGGCATAGCATCAATGGCTTTTATAGCCGCATCGGTGTTTGTGCCTTTGGAGTCGTTATAGTATTTAACGCCGTTCTTTTCGGCTACGAATTCTATGCGGTGCTCTACGGCACGGAAGGCCTTTATGGCTTTTTTGATAGTCTCTTCGGGTACACCGAAGGCCTCGGTCATAAGAACTGCTGCCATAATATTTTCGAAGTTATGCACGCCTACGAGATTTGTATCATTCTGTGTGAGATAAGGAGTGACGGTACCGCTGACTGCCTTGTAAACTGTTCCGTCCTTATAGAAGAGACCGTCTGCGAGCTCTTCTTTGGCTGAGAAGAAGAGAGGCTTACAGGTAAGATTTTTACCGAATTCACGGAGAACCTCATCGTCATAATTCAGAACACAGAAATCATCTGCTGTCTGATTTTTGGCGATGGATTTTTTCAGCTCTATGTAGTTTTCCATAGTACCGTGTCTGTCAAGGTGGTCGGGGGTTATATTCAGAATAGCTGATACCTTAGGTCTGAAGGTAATCATCGTCTCTAACTGGAAGGAGCTGATTTCCGCTACGGTAGCACCGCCTTCCACAGATGAAAGAGCGAGACCTGTGTAAGGAATTTCGATATTGCCCACTAAAAGGGTGTTTTCGTTGTGAGATTTTACGATTTCATAAACGAGAGAGGTAGTGCTGGTTTTACCGTTTGTGCCTGTAATAGCCACTATATCGCCCTTATCGTAAAGATAGGCAAGCTCGATTTCACTCCAGAGGGGGATGCCCTTTTCTCTTGCCATAGTGAGAACAGGGGAGTTATAGGGTACACCGGGGCTGACGGCGCAGACATCTATACCTTCGAAATCCTTTTCTGTTATTTCGTTAAGAATAAACGTGATGTCACTCTTTCCTATTTTTTTCTCGATGGCTTTTTTGTCAAGATTGATATTGCCGTCGTATATTACGAAGTCGTCGCCTGTTTCTTTAAGCATTTCAGCACAGCAGATGCCGCTTCTGCCTGCGCCGACGATAAGAAATTTTCTGTTCATTGTTTTCACCTTTCTATAATTGGCATATTGTTTTCGTCGAAGGTGACGAAACGAATTCGTGCGTGTCTGCAGGGGTCATAGAGGGATTCATCGCACCAGGTTCCGCATTCCTTATGAGAATGTGCTTCGGGACGTGCGTGGTAAACGAGAAGAAGTCTGCCCTTTTCGTCATAGACAAAGCTGTTGTGACCGGGTCCCGATTCTCCCTGTAAATCCTCAGTGGAAAGGACAGGGGAGGAGCATTTGGTCCAGTTTTCCGGTGTCATAGGGTCACCGTCAGCGTTCATGTAAACCATTCCCATACAGTATTCGCTGCCTGTACCCGAAGCGGAAAAGAATACGAAGAGCTTATCCTCGCTCCTGAGAACGGAAGCGCCCTCGTTTACACGGAATCTCACCTTTTCCCAGTCGTATTCGGGTTTGGTGAGAAGGATGGGCTTTGTGATAAGTTTCTGCGGATTTGCGGAGTCAATCTCCGCCATAAAGAGAGATGAGTCGGGGCGGCTTTCTGCCCATATAAGGTAGTGTCTTCCCTTGTGCTCAAAGTAGGTCATATCAAGAGAAAAGGAGGTGAAGGTTTCTTCATCACCGTCACATGCCTTCATTATTCCCATTTCCTCCCAGGGGTCGTTATAAGGGTCATCACCCTTGCAACGAAGAAGATAGGGTCTTATGTGCCATATATCATCTTTATTGCCGGCGGCGAAGAAAACATACCACTTACCGCCTATTTTATGAATTTCGGGTGCCCAGATATGTCTTGCCATAACACCTTCTTCGTGAGCTTTCCAGATGGTTTTCTCTTCTGCCGTAGCGAGTCCTTTAACGGTTTCGCTCTTTCGTAGAATTATTCTGTCGTAGCCTTTGTCAACAGCATAAAAGGCAGGGTAGGATGCGGTGAAGTAGTAGCATCCGTCACCCTTCACTATGTAAGGGTCTGCACGCTCAGGGATAAAAGGATTGGGGTATTCGTTAGTCATATCTGTTCTCCTTTTGGAAACATATTCGCAGCCGTGAGAGCTAAAAGAATTACAGTGATAATTACAGCGGCGGGTGTGAAGTAGCCTGCGCCGAAAACAAGAGGTAAAAGCGAGGTGATAACCGCTGCTGCTGAAAGGAGAGTGCAAGCGGTACGAAGCCATCTTTTACTGATGAAAAGACTTATGCTTGTAAACACTGTGAGAATTACCGTAAGCACCGCAGTAAGAAAAGGCCCGAAGTTCGCGTAGCCGTAGGGGACGAGACTGAAATAGGAAAAAGTCTTTCTTACGGTTTCTCCGCCGTCTTCAACGAAATTAAGCACAGCACCGACGGGAAGTGCTTCGAGAAAAATCAGAATAACACAGCCGATAAGAGAGATGAGCTTATGTTTTTTCATATGTATCTTCCTTTCACTTTTTTTCAGTATAACACAAATGTCAGAATTACACAACGGAAAAACGGTTTACAATGAAAAAAAGTTATGATAAAATAAAGAAAAAGGAAGTGACAGAATGAAAAAATTAAAAATCACCGTAATGCGTAAATCACGCTACGATGATCTGATAGAAAAATATGAAAATCCCATAGAGCATCCCTGTGATATTGAAGAGGGACAGGTGTTTATCTGCGAGGGCTGGAAAAAGCCTGAGGGCTTCTGCGATAGTGCGTGGGAAACTCTGTCACCTTTCGTTATGGCACTTTCTCACGGTGCGGAAGATTTTTATGAGGGCTGGATGAAGAATAAAAAATCCGCTATGCTTTCCTGTAATGACGGCTTCCGCCCTGTAAGCTTTTATGTCGAAGTAATAGAATAAATAAGGAGAATTATTATGCTGAAATTTATCTGTTATCCTAAATGCACCACCTGTCAGAAGGCAAAGAAATATCTCGATGAAAAGGAAATAGCTTATGAAATGAGAGACATCAAGGTTGAAAATCCAACCTTTGAAGAACTCAGAGAATGGTACGCCTTAAGCGGTCAGCCTATTAAAAAATTTTTTAATACAAGCGGACTTTTATATAAGTCTATGGCACTTAAGGATAAGCTTCCGATTATGAGTGAAGAGGAAATGCTTAAGCTTTTAGCTACTGACGGTATGCTTGTTAAAAGACCTCTTCTCGTGGGTGATGATTTCGTGCTGACGGGTTTTCGTGAGAAGGAATGGTCAGAGAAGATCTGAAAAAGGATAAAATGAAGAGGGGACACGGTGGCGTACCGTGTCCTGTTTTTTTCTTCGGAAAAATAAAAAACCACAGCTTTTGCTGTGGTTCTCAGTTGTGTCGGCATCGCCTTATCTTCCCGGGCCGCTTCCAGCCAAGTATTGTCAGCACTGATGAGCTTAACTACCGTGTTCGGGATGGGAACGGGTGGACCCTCATCGCTAAAAACACCGACTAACGTGCGCTTTATTACGCAGTCGTTTAATCAACAGGCAATATTATACACTTACGATATATATTTGTCAATAGTTTTTCTGAAAAAAGTTAAGAAATCCGGGGAAATCTTTCGGAAAAAATTAAAAACCACAGCCTTTGCTGTGGTTAAGTTGTGTCGGCATCGCCTTATCTTCCCGGGCCGCTTCCAGCCAAGTATTGTCAGCACTGATGAGCTTAACTACCGTGTTCGGGATGGGAACGGGTGGACCCTCATCGCTAAAAACACCGACTAACGTGCGCTTTGTTACGCAGTCGTTCAATCAACGTATGCTATTATACACATCTGTCGGTGCTTTGTCAATAGTTTTTCGTTATATTTTTTCGGTTTTCAAAAGATTTTTATTGATAGGGTTTCTTTTTGTACGTTTTTAAGGAAAATTTTTCGAAGAACGAAATAAATTCCGACACAGATTAACACAGAGAGGGGATACAGTATGAGATGAATAATAAAGTGAATGCCGTATTCTTTTTCTGCTTCTTCTCTTGCATTAATAAGCTGTGCGTGAGTGTAAACGGTGAAGCCCTCCTCATAATTACAACCGTACCGTGCTATTTCCAGATTATTATAGGTGAAGGTTATCTCGCCGTCGCCGTCAGGGTCGAGAAGCATAATCTCGGAGCTGTCTGTGCCGAAGTCGTGGTAGAATGTGTATTCCGAGCCCTTATCCGATGGGAGAAGGCTCGTATCCTCGAAGCGTTCGTCCTGTCTTGAATAAATTTCATCAGGTGCAGGAGCCTCTTTTTCCATAAGTGTTACGAAATCCTCCGTGGAGACAAGAGTGTATTCCGCTACTTCGTACATTATAGTCGTTTCGTCCTTTGATATGTGACTCACATAAACTGTGAAAAGCATCACTGCACAGATTAAACAGGAAAACATTTTCAGAACAGTTTTCTTTTTTATTGTTACGGGTCTGTCAGAGTGAGCTATAACATCTTTCTTTCTGAGCTTTTTTTCGCAAAAGAGAATCAGTGCTACGCTGAGGGTAAAAATCAGAAGAACGAGTAGAAAATCAGCCACATAGAAAAGTATCATTCTCGATGAGTAGAGCACGAAGCACAGCAGAGAAAAATACAGATTGCAGAGAGTTATGCGGTTTGCTTTTTTTCTGTAGCTTTCCAGGATTTCTTTGTCCGCATAGGGCGAGACAAGATTAGCTGTGAAGCTTCCTCTGAAAAGCGCTGTCAGCAGAAGGGGAACTATAAGAACAGCGATGAAAACGATATAGCCTACATCTATAGTTCTGAAATAACTCACTATGCACCCGCAGAGAATGGCGATTACGGAAAGAGCTATGCTGATGTAGTTTCTCGTTCTGAATTTATTAAAAGCGATTTCGAGAGCATAGAGAATACCTGTTTTTTTATCTTCTTTAATTTCAATATGTACTGTATCGGGTTCTTTTCTTTCTCCTTTAAGCAGCTCGTCAACGGTTATTCCGAATATATCGGATATGACAGGTAAAAGGGAAATGTCGGGTGATGTTTCTTCACGTTCCCAGTGGCTTACAGTTTTATCTGAAACACTGAGCATTTCTGCCAGCTCCTTCTGGGTAAGACCTTTTTCCTTTCTTAATGCGGCGATAAATGCACCGAGAGTAAGCTTCATAATTTCTTCTCCTTTGGGTTCGTTTTTTGTGATTTAAATTTATCACACATCTGTGATTTTGTACACCCGATAAACAGAGAAAGGACTCTCGGAAAAAGAGAATCCTTTATTTATAAGGCTTATAGGTCGATTATCAGTTCTACGGGACAATGGTCCGAACCGAAAATTTCATTGTGGATTTTAGCTTCTTTGATTTTATCCTTCGCTTCCTCGGATACGATGAAGTAGTCGATTCTCCATCCTGCATTCTTTTGTCTTGCCTGGAAACGGTAGCTCCACCAGGAGTAAGCGCCCTCAAGGTCGGGATAGAGATAACGGAAGGAATCAGTAAAGCCGCTTTCTAAAAGAAGTGAAAATTTTTCTCTTTCTTCATCGGAAAAGCCTGCGTTTCCGCGGTTTGTTTTCGGGTTCTTAAGGTCGATTTCGTTGTGTGCCACATTAAGGTCGCCGGTGTAGATTACAGTCTTGTCCTTTTTCAGGGAGACGAGGTATTCTCTCAGGTCATCCTCCCATTTCATTCGGTAGTCAAGTCTTTTCAGACCGTCCTGAGCGTTAGGGGTATAGCAGCATACGAAGTAAAATGAAGGGAATTCGAGAGTGATAAGCCTTCCCTCCGTGTCGTGTTCAGCCTTGTCCATTCCGTAAAAAACGGAAACAGGCTTCTCTTTAGTGAACACAGCAGTTCCTGAATAGCCCTTTTTTTCTGCATAGTTCCAGTACTGATGGTAGCCTTCTGTGTCAAGCTCTATCTGTCCTTGCTGTAATTTCGTTTCCTGCAGACAGAAAATATCTGCATCGAGCTCCCTGAAGGCTTCGAGGAAGCCTTTGGTCACACATGCCCGGATGCCGTTTACGTTCCAGGATATAAATTTCTTCATAATCTTATTTCCTTTCGTCTAATTCATTAAGTATTTTAGCATAAATTGTAAACTTTTTCAATACAATCTTCCGCCTGTGTTGACAAGGTGACAGGTTTAATTTATAATGTCATTACTTATAATGGGTTTAGATGTCTTTATAGTATTATATATAATATTAAATATTATCAGAGTTAAGCATAAAAGAGAATTTTGAAGAATTGAGGTAACTGACTATGACAAAGAGAGTTCTGGCATTTCTGATGTGTGCGGTGATGATTTTTTCATCGGCGCCGGCTTCGCCTGTGGCTGAGCTGTTTGACTTCGCAGTGGCTGCATCTGCAGCACAGGAAGGTTTCAAGGTAACCGTGCCTAAGATTACAGTCTTTGAAAAAAGCGAAGGAAAGCTTGTGCCCGTGGCTACCTATAACGGAAATGTCATCGAAAGCGGTGTCACCTACAGCTGGTCCTCTTCGGATACTTCTGTGGCTACCGTCGATGAAAACGGTACCGTAAAGGGTATCTCTCCCGGTGAGGCTGACATTACCGTTATCGCTTCTTATCTCGGTATGGTGGTTACCTATACCCGTTCTGTAGAAATTATACGTTTCAGAGAGGTCGATTCTCTTGAACCCGATATGAGTGCTACTGTGAGAATGATCGAAAACGAAGAAAAAAGCTTACGTGTCAGAGTTCTTCCCACCACTGCCACCATTAAGGAGCTTGAGTGGAGTTCATCAGACGAAAGCGTTGTTGAGATCCTTTCTTCGGGTGTGGATGAAGAAAACAGCAGATCTTATGCTAATGTAAGAGCACTCAGAGAGGGTACGGCTACCGTAACCTACACCACTACCGACGGCACAAACAAATCCGGCTCCTTCACCGTAACTGTAAAGCCTCTTGTAACTTCTCTTTCTCTTCCTCCCTTCGTAGTGCTCACCACCACCTCCTCGAGTTATGTAATCAATTACAGAATTCTGCCTTCAAATGCAGGAAATCAGACTCTTCACTGGTCAAGCGATAATTCTGCTGTATGCTCTGTCGATGCTCTGGGTGTAATCAGTCCCGGTCCGGATAAGCAGCCTGGTACATGCTTCGTTACGGCGAGAACAACCGACGGCAGTAATATTACAGCCAAAACCTATGTTGTCGTTTCTGACGGAACGAAAAGCATTACCCTTGATAAAACATCTCTTACGATGAAGGTGGGAGATAAGGATATCGACCTTACAGCTACGGCTGTTCTCAACTGCGGAATCGAATATAAGGATGCTGTAAACTGGACCTCATCCAATACTGCTGTTGCCAGAGTAGATGCTCTCGGTATGGTTAAAGCAGTAGGTCCCGGTACAGCGAAAATTACTGCATCGGCTGCTGACGGAAGCGCTGCGAAAGCAGAATGTACCGTAAGCGTGACACAGCCTGTCAGAGGTGTGTCTCTTCCTGAAAAAGAAGTCTGCTGGATTAACGGCACCGTTCTTCTTACACCCACATTTAATCCCTCAAATGCTTCCGACAAAAGGGTCACATGGTCATCCTCGGATCCTACAGTGGCTACCGTTACCGGAACAGGTCTCGTAACTGCGAAAAAGGAAGGTAAAACAGTAATCAGCGTGACTACTGCCGACGGAGGCTACACCGCTTACTGTGAAATCAGTGTGGAGGTTCCTCCCACGAGCGTAAAGCTTTCCGATTCCTCCATCGTACTCAAGGCAGGAAACAGCGATTTCGATAATTATGAGCTCAGAGCTACTGTCGAGCCTGCAGATGCGACCAATAAAAAAGTAATCTGGTCATCCTCAAACGAAAATGTAGCTACCGTTGATGAAAAAGGTAAAGTTACTGCAGTTGCAGGCGGTACTGCTATTATCACCTGTACTACAGAAAGCGGCGGCAAAAAAGCAATATGTAATGTTACAGTTAATGAGGATGCCAAAAGCATTACCATCGTAAATGCTCCGACAGAGCTTTTCGTTACTAAAAATTATTATCTCCGTACAGTATTCAATTCCGACACCGTAACAAACAGAAAAATAGTCTGGACTTCTTCCAATCCCGGTGTTCTCGAGGTGGATCAGAACGGTAAGCTCACAGCAAGAGCTGAGGGCAGCTCCGTCATAACTGCTACCTATATCACCGATGAGGGCGGAATAATTACTGCTCAGTGTACGATTTTCGTAAATGCTAAAATACCGGTCGAAAGCGTTACCCTCAATATGAGTAAGCAGGTAATTTACGCTAAGGTAGGCTCCAAGGTTTATCTTTACGAAACTGTAAGTCCCTCTGATGCGAGCGATAAGACAGTAACCTGGAAATCAAGTGCGAGTGCCGTAGCTGAGGTCTTTACCAATGCAGGTACCGTAACTGCCAAAGCTCCCGGTACGGCACGGATTACCGTAACCACCAATGACGGCGGTAAAACGGACTATTGTACAGTCAATGTCCTCGGTCCCATTCAGTTTGACAAATCCTCTGTCAAGGTAGGTGTGGGCCATTCGGAGACACTTAAGCTCGTATCTGAAAATCCCGATAATACAAAAATTACATGGAAAACCTCTGACTCTGCAGTAGCTACCGTAGATGCAAACGGTATCGTTACAGGTAAGAAGGCAGGCACGGTCACCATAACCGCAACTACCCCCGGCGGTCTTTACAGTGCTTCATGTAAGGTGAATGTGGTTATTCCTGTAACGGGTGTAAAAATTAATGCCGGAACCATAACTGTTCCCAAAGGCGAGAAAAGAAGCGTCACCGTGACGGTGTCTCCCGCAAACGCCACAGATCAGAGCGTTAAATGGTCTGCTCCTACACAGACATTACCTATCATCGAGGTGAATTCCACAGGACAGATCGAAGGTAAGAGAGTCGGCTCCACTACTCTTACAGTAACCACCAATGACGGAAAATATACAGATACAGTAAATGTTGAGGTTATTCAGCCCGTAACGAGTATTGAATTCGAGTATTCGAGTATCACTCTTGACGCAGGTAAGAAAAAGACTCTCACTCCTCAGTTAAGACCAATCAGTGCCACTAATAAGGATGTTAAGTGGTCTTCCAGCAATAAAAATATAGCGACAGTAGATTCCAAGGGTGTGGTTACCGCTGTTTCTGCAGGTACGGCTACCATTACCTGTGCTTCCGCTGACGGCTTCGCCAAGCAAACGGTGAAGGTGACCGTTACACAGCCTCCCACGGGTATCAAGTTCAATGCGAAGAAGGTTACCGTTAAAATCGGTACACCCGTAAAACTGAACCCTACGGTTTTACCTGAAACGGCATCGAATAAGAATGTCATATTCTCCTCTTCCGATGAAAAAATAGCCAAGGTTTCCGCTGACGGTACAGTAACAGGCGTTAAAAAGGGTACTGCAAAGATTACGGCTACCACAGCAAACAGCCTTTACAGTGCGGTCATAACCGTAAATGTAGAAAAGCCTGTAAAGAGTGTCAAGCTTAATAAGACCTCCATTACTATCGCTGTGGGTAAAACCACCACCATCACAGCTACCGTAAGTCCTAAGAGTGCAACAAACAAGACCGTAAAGTGGAAGTCAAGCGATAACGATGTAGTAACTGTCAAAAACGGCAAAATCACCGCCAAGGCACCCGGTTATGCTGTCATTACCTGTACCACGGCTGACGGCGGAAAGACCGCAGAATGTACCGTATTCGTAAATCAGCCTGTAAAGAGCGTCAAGCTCAATAAGACAAAGGCTATTATGGATATCGACGATAAAATCACTCTCAAGGCTACTATCAAGCCTTCAAATGCAAGCAACAAGTCTCTTAAATGGACCTCAAGCAACAAAAAGGTAGTAAAGGTTACATCAAAGGGTGTTCTTAAGCCTGTTTCTACAGGTACGGCTACAGTTACGGTTACCTCTCTCGACGGTGGCTTCAAGGCTACCTGCAAGGTTACCGTAGTAAAGAGAGTAAAAGACGTAACTCTGCCGAAAACACTTACGGTGTATCTCGATGAAAAGGGAGAGCTTGAAGCAGCCCTTACTCCTAAAAAGCCCACTAATTCCGATGTGGTGTGGAAATCAAGCAAAAAGAGTGTAGCTACCGTTTCAAAGACAGGTGTTATCACACCGAAGAAAAAGGGCACGGCAAAGATTACCGTTACTACCGACGACGGCGGATTCAAGGCTACATGTAAGGTTTCCGTAAAAACCAAGCTTAAAAGCTTCACACTCAATAAAAAGAAAGTAACTCTTAATACAGGTGCAACCTTTGCACTTAAAGTGAACAGAAAGCCTTCAGGCGCTACCGAAGGCATAAGCTACACCTCAAGCAATAAAAAAGTAGCCACCGTAAACTCAAAGGGTGTAATCACCGCTACAGGTAGAGGTACGGCTACCATTACTGCGAAAAGCGAAAGAGGAATAACCGTAAAATGTAAGGTTACGGTAAAACAGCCTGTAAATTCTATGTACATCAGCAGAAATACAGCTTATGTATATATGGGTGAAAGTCTGAAGCTTACTGCTAACGTGCTTCCTCAGAACGCAAACAATCAGTCCTTTACATGGGCAAGCTCGGATAATTCCGTAGCTACCGTAAGTGGCGGAACAGTAACTCCGAAAAAGGTGGGAACTGCTGTCATTACCGTAAAGAGTGCCAACGGAAAAACCGCTTCCTGCAGCGTAACTGTAAGACAGCATGTAACAGGAATTTCTCTGGATAAAACGACAGTTTCTATGGAATCGGGAAAAACCGTTTCCCTTAAAGCTACGGTGAAGCCTGCCAACGCTACGGATAAGGGTTACACCTTCTCCTGCTCCGATACAAAGATAGCTACTGTTTCAGCAAGCGGTGTTATTACTGCTAAGGCTCCGGGTACTGCCACTGTAACGGTACGCTCGAAAGAAAACAATAAGACGGCAACCTGTAAGGTTACGGTCGTCGAAAGAGTTACGGGTATCGAAATCAGCACTATGGCTGAAACCCTTTATGTGGACAAATACTCAGTGGGCGAAACACTGATGCTGAATGTAACCGTGTTACCCGCCAATGCAACAAACAAGGCTGTTACCTGGTCATCATCCGATAACAGTATCGCCAGGGTTACATCTGACGGTGTGGTTACAGCTGTAGGCTCAGGTGTGGCACTTATTACTGCTACTACCGCAGACGGTAAGAAAACTGCGAGCTGCAGCGTTACTGTCTTACAGCACGTTTCCGGTATCACTCTTGATTCGGCATCCGTTACGGTGAACAGGGGACAGAGTCTCAGACTCAACGCTACAGTAGAGCCTGCAGATGCGTTTAATAAAAACATTATCTGGTCCTATGAAAATGAGCAGATAGCCACTGTGGATGAATACGGATGGCTGACAGGTGTCGCTGTAGGTAAGACTACGGTCTATGCCACTACTGTAGACGGTGACCTCAGAGCAAGCTGCCTGGTAAAGGTAAATGAGCCTGTAACGGGTATAAGTCTTGACATAACAGAGGTAGAGTCACTCTACAGAGATAATCAGGTGCTTCTCACACCCACTGTATATCCCACCTCGGATTATGTAGCCGACGAAAACATAAACAGAGATGTTCTGTGGTCCTCCTCTGATGAAAGCATAGCAAAGGTTGAAAACGGTACGGTTACCGCTGTAGGTCCCGGTGAGGTTATCATCACTGCGACTACTGCAGACGGCGGCTTCGAAGCTGAATGTAAGATTACCTGCTTTATGCCCGTAGATCTTATTACCACAGATAATGACATTTACTATGTCAAGGTCGGAGATCAGTTCAGAGTAGAGCCGACGGTTCTTCCCGAAAACGCTTCCTTCCCCGAGCTTGAGTGGACGGTTGTTTCAGGCGAAAACTGCTTCTCCTGTGAAGACGGTCTTATCACAGGTCTTGCCAAGGGCAGCGGACTTGTAAGAATTACAAGCGTTGATAATCCCGAGGTTACCAAGGAAATAGAAATCCGTGTCGTTAAAAGGGTAGAAGGCGTAAGCCTTGATAAGAATGAAGTGACACTCAATAAGGGTGAGACAACTACTCTTACGGCTACTGTAATGCCCAGTGATGCACATAACAAAAATTATACCTTCTCCTCCAATGATGAAAGCGTGGTAACCGTGAGTGAAGACGGCACCGTTACAGCCATAGGCAGAGGTACGGCAAAGATTACCGTAACTACCGAGGATGAGGGCTGTACGGCTGAATGTATCTTTACGGTAAAACAGCTGGCTGAAGAGATAGTCTTCTCCGAAGGTGAATATGTGGTAGGTGCAGGTAAAAATATTACCCTTAATGCAACTGTTCTTCCTGAGAATACCAATGATAAAAATCTCGACTGGGAATCCTCTAACTCATCCGTGGCAACTGTCACTGACGGTGTGGTTACAGGTATCAGAGCAGGTGAAGCCTTCATCACGGCAACAGCTACAGATACAGGAAGAGTTACAGCTACTGTTAAGGTTACCGTAGTAAAGCACGCTGAAAAGATAGAGCTTACAGCGGAAACTGACTCACTTTGGGTAGGAGGCAGTGCAGTTCTTAATGCGACCGTTCTTCCCGAAGATACTACGGACAAGACAGTTACCTTCACTTCCTCTGATGAAAGCATCGCTTCAGTAGACAGTGAGGGCAGAGTTACCGCTGTTTCTGCAGGTGAAACAGGAACAGCTACAGTTATTATCAAGGCTGTGTCTGCTTGCACAAGTGCAGAAAGTGAATATACATTTACTGTCAGACAGCAGATAACCTCTATTGATATACCCGAGGAAGAGATAGTTCTTAAGCTCGGTGAAGCTTACACCTTCGAGCCTGTGGTTCTTCCCGAAAATGCCTTTGATAAGACAGTTACCTATACTTCTTCCGATGAAAATGTTATTACCGTAGAAAACGGCACGGTAACTACTGTGGGAACGGGAAGTGCTACGGTGACTCTCACATCAGCCTGCGGTAAGGTCGAAAAGCAGTGTAGTATAAAGGTTATTGTCCTTCCGTCAGCCATTGAGATGGAAAGTGAAATTTCCGTAGAAAAGACGAAGAGCTATCAGCTTACACCTGTACTTTCTCCCGAAAATGTAACAGAAACAAAGATTTACTATTCTTCATCCGATGAAGAGATCGCTACTGTAGATGAAAACGGTCTCGTTACCGCTCATAAGGCGGGTACGGCAGTTATCAGAGCCCAGAGTGAGGTAGAGGATGTCTTTGCTGAATGTATTGTAAATGTATACGTACTCAGTGAAAGAATAGAGCTTACTGCTGAAAAGCACGAGCTTTATATCGGTGAAGAGTTCACCCTTGGTGCTACTGTTCTTCCCGAGGATACTACAAATAAAAATATTACCTTCACATCCTCTGATGATGAAATAATCACAGTAGATGCTGACGGTAAGGTAAAAGCAATCAGCAAGGGTACAGCCACTGTTACAGTGACAGCCGAGGATACGGGTATCACATCTGTATGTGAGGTTACGGTCAGAAAGCATGTAGAAGCCATCTCGATGAAAGAGGATGCACTCATGTATGCAGGCAGAACACTTCAGCTCACAGCTGACATAGCTCCTGCTGATGCGGATAATAAAAATATAATCTGGAAGGTCAGCGACACGAGAACCGCTTCAATTAATTCTGACGGCGTTCTTACTGCTCACGAAAAGGGCTTCGTCCTTGTCACTGCCGAGACAGAAGACGGCGGCTTTAAGGCTGTATGCTTCGTAGAAATAAGAACAGGTATCGACTCTGTGGCTCTTAATAAGGAAAGTCTTCTTCTCGACAGAGGAGCCACTGAGACTCTTACCTTCTCTGTGCTTCCCGTAAATGCAGACGAGAAAAAGGTAATCTGGACCTCTTCTGACCCGACGGTAGCAGATGTGGACAGTGAAGGCAGAATAACTGCCACACAGAAATCCGGTACAGCGGTAATCAGAGCGACTGCAGCAGATAATCCCGATGCTTATGCAGAATGTACCGTAACGGTAAAAACTCCTTTGGAAACGATATTCCTTCAGGAAAGCTCCGTGGCATTAAGAAAGAATGAAACAAAAGAGCTGGTGGTAGTTTACCGTCCTGCTGATGCTACGATTAAGGATCTTATCTTCAGCAGTGAGGACAGTGAAATCGCATCAGTAGATGAAAACGGTGTCATTACTGCTCACGCTGCCGGTGAAGTGAATATCACCGTAACCTCTGTCGAAGGCGGTTATACCGATGTTTGCCGAGTCAGAGTTTACAAGGAGATAGAGAGCATTACATCTTTACCTCTTGTTATAAGCAGAGGTGCTGAGGCTGTATGCAGAGTCGCTGCTGAGCCTTATGACCACGATGAAGCTCTCATTTACTCCATTGATAATGAGGAGATAGCTACTGTAAATGAAGACGGACTCGTAACTGCTAAAAAGCCCGGTACGGCTAATATTACCGTAAAGGGAAGCATTTCAGGTGTAAGCCATACCTTCACCGTCACTGTAAAAGAGCCTGTCACAGGTGTAGAATTCGAGAGAGACAGTGCTGTGGTCGAAAAGAACGGCTACACACTTGTAGGCTATACAGTTCTTCCCGGTGATGCAGATAATATCGAAAAGGTAGTTATTACATCCTCTGATGATGAAATCGCCAAGATTATCTATGCCGCTGACGGTACCACAGACGGTACTGTTCAGGGCTTGCAGGCAGGTACTGTAGAAATAACCGTAACGGTTACCACTAATGACGGTGTCTTTACGGATACATATACTCTTACGGTCACAGAACCGGAGAGTGAAGAGGAATAAAAAAGAAGACCACTGTAATCGTCTTAAAACGGTTGCAGTGGTTTTTATTTGTGCTTTGACAGCAGGTATATCAAGATCGGTTCAGCTTCATCATTGTACTATCCTAAAATGGAAAAAACGGGTAATAAGAAAACCATTGTATCTCTTTTCAGAAATACAATGGTTTATTTTATCTTGATTTCATTTATTTGATTTCCGGTAAGCTTGCTGCTGCTACGGACTGGCCTACACGACGGGATTTTTCATCGGGAATGTGAAGCTGGATTTTCTTTGCGAGTTCGGGGAATTCCACATCGAGAACTTCCTGTGCTCTTGTGAGGAGAATCTGTCCGCCTTCACCTGAGGTAACACGGCCCATAATAAGAACGTGCTTTATGTCGTAGAATTCACTGTAGTAAGCGATTGCATAGCCGAAATAAGCACCGATGGTGTCATAAATGTCAGCGGCTCTCTCGTCACCTTTTTCCATAAGACCCTGCACAACCTTGAGCTTTTCTGCAGGTGAAAGACTCTCGTCAATTTCGATGCCTGCCCAGGGAGCAACCTTGATTACGCCGTCCTGAGAGAAGTATTTTACACCGCAGCCGTAGTCGCCTGACCATTCGTCAACCATAGCCTCTTCGCAGAAGTCTACGGGAACGAAGGCAAGCTCATTGAGCCAGCCTGTGATGTTGCCCTGAGGATCTACATAACCGCCTGCTTCACTGGTACCCATAGCGATACCTAAAACAGAATCGTCATTAAGGTTCATAGCACCTGCGAGAGCAGTAACGTCACCGTCATTAGCTACCTCTACGGGAATGCTTTCGCCGATTTCCTTAGCTACATCAATATACATATTCTTTACCTTCTTTTCGAAGTCCTCTTTGTTTACCTTGAGGAAAAGAGAAGCATTCATAATACGGTTATTGATGTAAACGCCTGCGGAGGAAATACCGATGGCATCGACTCTGGGCATCTTTGATGCGGCGGTTTTCATGGCGTCAAGAATGCCCTGATAGTGGTAGTCGGGGTCGGAGTTAGTCTTCGGGAACCATACTACTTCTTCCGAGTAAACGCTTTCACCGTCGATAACTGCACTTACCTTTCTGTCACTTCCGCCTGCATCGAAGCCGATACGGCAGCCGTCAAGGTGTCTGCCTATGGGAGAAGCGGAGGACTTATCTTCAGGGGCGTCTTCAAGTGGGCAGGAGACAACCTGAAATTTATTTTCATAGACATTTTCCATAAATTTAACATCGAAATCACGGAGTCCGTCGTAGGAGAAGGCTTCCTTGATTTTAGCACCTACTGTTTCACTACCTGCGATGATTACCTTGTAACCGCCTGCTACCCAGAGCAGGGATTTAGCAAGACGCTCCACGAAGCGGAAATTTTCTTCATCGTGGCCTGTGCCGTCGGGATAAATGCGGGTTTTGTAAGTAGTGGTATAGCCTTTATTTCTTTCGATGGCGATAACAATATCCTGTCCGTTTTCTTTTGTTGCTTCACGCATATCACGGACAACGAGTGAAAGGGGCTGAAATTTCGGGTCGAGTTTGGCATTTACTTTAAGCTTCATATTTTATCTCTCCTGCAATAATAGTTTTCTTTATTTCAAAATCAGCATCAGTGATTATGATGTCTGCATCTTTACCTGTTTCAAGTGAACCTTTTGTCTTGTCCATACCGATAACTGCGGCAGGGTTAAGAGAAGCGCAGTTCACACATTCGTAAAGAGGAATGTCGGAATTAGTGAATACATTCCATACGCCTCTGTTAAGATGTAATACGCTTCCTGCTACTGTTCCGTCCTCGAGTCGGCATACTATACCTTTATATATAATCTTCTGACCTCCGAGTGTGTACTCTCCTTCGGGAAGTCCGCCTGCGGGAAGACAGTCGGTGATGAAGCAGAGCTTTCTGCCCTTGAGCTTCCATAACATATTATAGAAAGAGGAGTCTACGTGGAAGGTGTCTACGATAACCTCAGTGCTTACGTCGCTGTTAAGAGCAGCACCGACCACTCCGGGAGCACGGTGGGCGAGGGGAGTCATAGCGTTGAAAAGATGTGTAGCGTGCTTTACGCCTGCATTTACACCTGCCATAGCAGTTTCGTAGTCAGCAGAGGTGTGTCCCATAGAAACAACCACATCTGTATCACGGCATATTTCACGGATAGCGGAGAAATCATCTGTGTCTTCTTCCGGTGCAAGAGTTATGGTTTTGATGATGTCTGAATATTCTTTTACAAAGGCTGCATCAGGCTTAAGGATATACTTGGGGTCCTGTGCGCCTTTTTTACTTTCACTGATGAAGGGTCCTTCGGCGTGACAGCCTAAAATCGCACTGCCGTCCCAATTTTTGCTTTCTTCCTTTAGTTCACGGCAAACCTCCAAAGCCTTACGGATGACAGACATATCTTCTGTCATAGTGGTGGGGAGCCAGCCTGTAACGCCGTTTGCTAAAAGTCCTTTCGAAATGGTGCGGATGCTTCCCTCCTCGCCGTCGCAGACATCCTTACCGAGATAGCCGTGGATATGTAAGTCGATGAGACCGGGTGATACATAGCCGCCCTTTGCATCGATTATTTCGGCATCGCAGGGGACAAGATTTGCGGGAACTATGCCTTCGATTTTGTCTGTGAAAAGAAGAGCACAGTTTTCGGCTATTCTGTCTTTGAGAATAATTTTACCGCCTGTAATGGCTTTCATATTATCACTTCCCTTGAGAACAAATTATTACATTATAATATTAACAAAAAGCTTTTTAATTTTCAATAGGTTTATTTATTTTTATTTGAAGAAAAACTCTTCGAAATAAACGTCGGTGAAACAGTGAGGCGGGGAGCCAAGCGACCGCAGGCGGTCAATTGCGGCGCTCGCTGAGTGGCGCAATTCCCTGTGTAACAGGGGCTTGGCTCCCCGCCTCACTGTCTGCAGTCAGTAAATTTAAAAATACCGACCAAAAAAACCGCTGTACTGTTTCGTACAACGGTTAATGCGGATTATCTTTTTCTGAGTCTCGTAAGAAGCCTTTTCATATCCTCAGGCATCTCTGCTTCAAATGTCATTTTTTTATCGGTTACAGGATGGATAAAGGTAAGACTTCTGCAGTGAAGTGCCTGTCTGTCTATGTCTTTATCAGCAGTACCGTACATGGTGTCACCGTAAAGGGGAGTACCCATAAAAGCGAAATGCACCCTTATCTGATGTGTTCTGCCGGTTTCGAGCTTGATAAGAAGGAGAGAGTAATTCTCTCCGTGTTCTACGGGAAAATAGTGAGTAACGGCTCTGTCACCTCTGTCATCGGCTGTGCGGTAGGTTTTGATAGGGTCGGGACGGTAGATTGGTTTATCGATAGTGCCCTTTTCTGTGTATTTACCCGTGGGTACGGCTACGTATTCCTTTTCGATTTTACCTGAGAGCTTCGATGCGGCGAAGGTGTTCAGAGCACAGAGAACAGCACCGGAGGTCCCCTTGTCCAGTCTGCCTACAGCACGGAAAATGGCAGGTTTTCCTTTTTTTGCAAGATAGCCGGCAACGGCGTTTGCCAGGGTGTCTCCCTGGTGGTTGTGGCTTTCATGCATAGGCAGTTCAGCCGGCTTGTTGATAACCAGAATGTCCTCATCTTCATATATGACATCGAGAGGATAATCACTTGGTAAGGACGCTCTTTCGTCGTCAGGGATATTTACTCTCAGTATGTCTCCCGTGTGTATTTCATCTATGGAACGGGTATGTACCCCGTTAAGGGTGATGCCGTCGGGTACTCTTTTCTGTGAGCGGAAAAGAGCCAGTGACATTTTTATGTGTCCTCTGAGAAAGGTTTCAACTGTCTTTCCGTCGAATTCTTCGGGTATAGTATATTCAAGAGTTCTCAAATTCAGCCGTTGCCTTTCTTCGCATATTCATCAAGCAGACGCTTCTTTTCTTCCCAGAGTGCCTGTGAAAGATCCACATAGTAGGTATGAGGATTTTCGAAACGCTTTACTTCATCCCATAAGGTGTCAACCTGTTCATTACAGTATTCCTTGATGTCTTTTATGTCAGGGTTATTATAGCAGAATTCACCCTTGTCGAAGATTTTCACGAGAAGAGGCTTAGCGATGAAGTTTGTAACTGTCTTTCTTTTCCAGGTATAGTTGGGGTCGAAAAGCTCGTAGGGCTTACTTTCGTCTATGGTTTCTCCCTGTAGAGTGATTACATCGGCTATAGCCTTTGATGTATCCTTATCGAAAAGACGGTAAACCTCTTTTGCGCAGGGGGTAGTGATCTTCTGAACATTTTCACTGAGCTTGATTCGGGGAACGGGTACACCGTTTTCTTCTACGGCTACTATTTTATAAACACCGCCGAAAACGGGGTTTGAAGCAGCGGTAATGAGTCTTTCACCTACACCGAAGGAGTCGATCTGAGCACCCTGAATGAGCATATCACGGATAATTATTTCGTCAAGAGAGTTACTTGCCACTATCTTACAGTCGGGGAAGCCTGCCTCGTCGAGCATCTGTCTGGCCTTACGGGAAAGATAGGTGATGTCACCGCTGTCGATTCTGATGCCCTTCGGTCTGAAGCCACGGGGGAGAACCTCTCTTCTGAATGCTTCGATAGCATTGGGAATACCCGATTTGAGTACATTATAAGTGTCCACCAGAAGAGTGCAGTTATCAGGATACTGTCTGGCATAAGCGCAGAAGGCTTCCAGTTCATCTCCGAAAAGCTGAATCCAGGAGTGTGCCATGGTGCCTACTGCAGGAACTCCGTAATCTCTTTCATCGATAGCACAGGCCGTAGCATCACAGCCGCCTATGTAGGCTGCTCTTGCACCGTAAATGGCACCGTCATAGCCCTGGGCACGGCGTGAACCGAATTCCATAATCATTCTGTCACCTGCGGCTCTTTTGAGTCGGTTTGCCTTAGTGGCGATAAGACTCTGATGGTTTATGGTGAGAAGAAGCATAGTTTCGATGAGCTGTGCCTCGATAACAGGACCTCTTACTTTAACAATGGGTTCGCCGGGGAAAATGGGTGTACCCTCGGGGATAGCCCATACATCACAGGTGAACTTGAAGTTTTTGAGATACTCGATAAAGTCCTCGTTAAATCCTTTTCTGATGAAAAGCTCTATATCCTTCTGTGTGAATTTAAGGTTTTTAAGATAATCCGTAAGCTGTCTGAGGCCTGCCATAATGGCGAAACCACCGTTATCGGGTACCTTACGGAAAAACATATCGAAGTAAACTATCTTATCCTTCATACCGTTGGTAAAATAACCGTTGGCCATGGTAAGCTCATAAAAGTCCATAAGCATGGTAAGATTTCTTGATTCGAGAGTATTACTCATTTCAGCCACCCCTTAATTTTAAATATAAATGATTATACCACAAAAAATAAAGAATAAAAGGTCTTTTTAAAAATTTTTTTATCAAATATACCGAAGATAATTACTATTTGACATTATATTTGTATCGATAATAGACAAATCAACCTTGACATAAAATTTTCACTGTGCTATTATATTAATGGAGTTTTAAGAGATTTTAATAATTACGTAATAAGGTGTGAAAAAAATGAGAATCAGAAAACAGGCTCTTGGTGAAAAAAACATCGTAGGAGCGAGAATAGAGGCAAAGAGAAAGGAGCTCGGAATTAAGCAGGTTGACCTTCTCACTCAGCTTCAGATCAGAGGCGTTGAGCTTACAGCTTCAGGTCTTTCTAAGCTTGAAGGTCAGATCAGAGGCGTGTGTGACTATGAACTTGTTGCTATTGCCGATGTGCTCGGAGTATCTCTCAATTGGCTGGTAGGAAAAGAAGACTGATATCTGCTTTAAAATTCATAACAGCCCCGTAATGCTTAAGCGTTACGGGATTTTTTCTTTATAAGTAACCATTATTCTTTATTCTGAATAGTATAGTACTGACAGTATAATTCTGTTAATCTTTATAAGGAGTGAGGAAAATGGAATATAATGATTGCTGCTATGAGTCCTGTATCACAAACGATATGTCCTGCGGAGATATAAAATGCTACGAAAAAAGCTCTTTACCCTGTAATCCCGTTCTTGCTATGGCATATGTACCATTTCAGCAGTGGAACCAGGTTTATACGGCAGAAAAGGGCTTATGCACGGGAACGATTTTTCCTTGTCTTGATCTTCCTTTTGTGGGGTGCGTAAGATGACAAATATGAAAAACAGTCTCAGGCACAGGCTTATGTCCGTGCGTTTTGCCATGTGGGAGCTCCATCTTTATCTTGACACACACTGCGGCGATACACAGGCAGCGGAGCTCCTGAATAAGTATGCCGAAAAATACCGTGAGCTTTTAAAGGAATATGAATGCAAATACGGCCCCATTACTACCGATGACGGCTATGGCGCACGATGGCTTAAAAGTCCTTTTCCTTGGGTAAACAGCGGGAGTGATTGCTGATGTTCTGTTATGAGAAAATACTGCAGTATCCGATTAATATAAAAAAGCCGAATCCGCTTTATGCGAAGATCATAATCAGTCAGTATGGCGGTCCTGACGGTGAACTCGGCGCATCTCTGCGTTATCTGAGCCAGCGTTTTGCTATGCCCTGGGGAGAATTACAGGGACTTCTGACGGATGTGGGTGTGGAAGAACTTTCTCACCTCGAGATGATAGGCACCATCGTTTATCAGCTTACGAGAAACCTTACACCGGAGGAAATCAAGAAAAACGGTTTCGAGGCTTATTTCGTAGACCATACCACAGGTGTTTATCCCGCTTCGGCGGCAGGTGTACCCTTTACGGCAGCGTATCTTCAGAGTAAGGGCGATGTTATTACTGACCTTCACGAAAATATGGCAGCAGAGCAGAAGGCAAGAACAACCTACGACAACATTCTCCGTCTGGTAGACGACCCCGATGTGTGCGATGTCATTAAGTTCCTTCGGGCAAGAGAGGTAGTGCACTATCAGCGTTTCGGTGAGGGTCTGAGAATAGCTACGGACAAGATGAATGAAAAGAATTTCTATGCCTTCAATCCGAGCATAGATAAGTGTAAGAAATAATATACAGACATCCCGGAGAGATTATAAGAAATCTTCGGGATATTCTTTTCGTAGACAGGTGTTGTTTATATACAATTTATACATATTTGTCTCTGATTTTTTACTGAAATTTAAAAATATTCAATTTAATTTATTTTAATAACCCCAATAAGTTCACAATCTTTTTTTCTCTCAGTGATATAATGCGGATATAAATTTATATGTTTTTAACTAAAACGTATCATAAGGAGAAAATATTATGTTAAAATCACCTGAAAACAAAAACTGTTACGAGTACCTCAGAGAGTGTACGGAAATTTACGATGACGTTTATATGATGCAGCATTTTGGTGTCAAATATTACCGTTCGGAGATTTTTAGAGATATGGATGCTCTGGCAGGCTTCTTCCAGAAGGAACTCGGCATAAAAAGGGGAGACGTTGTCACTGTATTTATGCCCACAACCGTACAGAGCATTGTCGCTTTTTATGCTCTTAACAGCATCGGTGTAATCACCAACTTTGTTCATCCTCTTATGTCAACTGATTTCCTTAAAGAGAGAATCGAGGAAGTTAATTCAAAGGCAGTTATGATTCTCGACCTTCTGGCAAAGGATCATATCAAAACAATTAATGACAGCGGTCTTCCCTGCGTTGTATGCTGCAGCTCAGATTATTCCGAAGGCTTCAAGGGCTTCGGCTGTAAGATAGGTGAAGGTCTTGTAAAAAAGATTTTCCCTAAATACAATAAGGCATACTATTATAAAGATGCTCTGGCAAAGGGTTATACACCTGAAAAGGTAACTGACAACGGAGATGAAATCGGCGCTTATCTTAACGGCGGCGGTACTACAGGTAAAAGTAAAACAATTAAAATTACATCAAAATCTATCAATGAGCTCGTATGGCGTGTTTCCGATCTTGATGAAATTCAGGCTCCCGGTGAAGAAGCAGAGGTTATCGTTCTTCCGCTCTTCCACTGCTTCGGTCTTTGCATAGGCATACATATGGCTATGTGTAACAGTGCGCGTATTATTCCTATGATGCAGTTCGATGCGAAGATTTTCGTAAAGCTTCTTAAAAAGAACCGCATCGCAGGCTTTATCGGTATGCCTCTTATGTTCCAGAAGCTTATGCGTGAGAAGGGCTTCGATGGTCCTCACCTTAAAAGTGTCAGACTTATGTTCTGCGGCGGTGACGATGTACCCGATGCTTTCCTCGATGAGTTTAACACCTATTTCGAAAAATGGGGCGCTACAGGCAGACTCCGCCAGGGCTACGGCTTAACTGAAACCAACTCTGTATGTACCGTTAACTCCAATGACGATTTCCGCTACGGCAGTATAGGCAGACCCTTAAGAGGTGTCGAAGTAGAAATCTGGGACGATAATCATAAAAAGCTTCCCGACGGTGAAATCGGTGAAATTGCTATTGCCGGTCCTACAATTATGGAAGGCTATTATATGGACGGTGAGGACAAGGAATACGGTATTTATACTGATGAGAACGGCAAAAAATGGGTTCTTTCCGGTGACCTCGGCTACAGGGATGAGGACGGATATTTCTTCTTCTCAGGCAGAAAAAAGAGACTCGTTATCATTTCAGGCTACAATGTATATCCCACTGATATTGAAAAGGTTGTAGGCGAACTTGCTGAGGTAAATGAGTGTTGTGCTGTTCAGGGCTGGGAAAACGGACGTTCGATGGTAAGACTTTATCTTACTGTTAAAGATAAGAAGTATGAAACAGACGAATTGAAAGAGAAAATCGCAAAGATGCTCGAAGATAACTACTCTAAATTCTATGTTCCCCGTGACTATGTGTTTATGGACAAGCTTCCTGAAACACCGCTTATGAAGGTAGACTTTATGAAGCTTACCTCTGCTGATCCCGAAAAGGCAAGAGCAGACAGAAAAATCAAGGAATAATCAAAAAATAACTTTAAGCTGATTTACAAAACATATTATATGTGTTAAAATGATAGACGCATAAAATATATAACCTCCCTTACGGAGAAAAAAGGAGTAAAATCAATGATTACCATTAACGAGCTTTATTGCAAGGGCTGCGGATACTGTATCAAGTTCTGCCCGAAGCATATACTGGAAATGGGTAAGGAAAGATCTCAGAAGGGACATTTCTATCCCGTAAATATTAATGAATCTGCTTGTACATCCTGCGCCATATGTGCTCTGATGTGCCCTGAAGCAGCTATCGAAGTTTCAGCAAAGGAGGGGTAAGTAAATGGAAAAAAGATTTATGAAGGGCTGTGAAGCCATAGCTGAAGCAGCTGTCAGAGGCGGATGCCGTTTCTTTGCAGGTTATCCCATTACCCCGCAGAATGAAATTCCCGAATATCTTTCCAAGAGACTTCCCGAGGTTGGCGGTGCTTTCGTTCAGGGCGAAAGCGAGGTCGCATCCATAAATATGGTTTACGGTGCTGCTGCCACAGGTACACGTGCTCTTACGAGCTCATCGGGTCCGGGTATCAGTCTTAAGGCTGAGGGTATTTCTTATCTTGCTTCGGCACAGCTTCCCGCAGTTATAGTTAATATATCCCGAGGCGGTCCGGGACTCGGCTCTATTCAGCCTGCACAGTCTGACTATCTTCAGGCTACCAAGGCTCTCGGTCACGGCGGATTCAGAGCGATGGTTTTCGCTCCCGCTACCTTACAGGAGGCCGTCGACCTTACATATAACGCATGGGAATATGCTGAAAGAGACAGAGGTCCCGTACTCATTCTTATGGACGGATGTCTCGGTGCTATTATGGAAGAGGTAGAGCTTCCCGAAATGAAGGAGCTTTCTTATGTGAACACAGAGGACTGGTGTCTCGCACGTGTTAACGGCAGAGAAGAAAGCCATATGGTTACACCTATTCTTCCCGAGCTTGCTCTGGAAATGCTTAATAAGTTCAAGGGTATGACCTACAAAATGTGGGAAATGGCAGATGTCAAGGTGGAAGAATATCTTCTTGACGATGCAGAATATGTGGTTGTCGCCTACGGTATCGCTGCCAGAGTAGCAAAGGAAGCAATCAACACTCTTCGTGAGGAAGGCTATAAGGTAGGTATGGTAAGACCTATTACTCTCTATCCTTTCCCGAAGGCAAGTCTTGATAATCTCGATTACGGAAAAGTAAAGGGCATTATTGATGTGGAAATGACTATTCCCGCACAGATGCGTGACGATATTGAGCTTCAGGTAAAGGGCCGTTGTCCTGTACATGAGTACGGCCGTTCCGGCGGTATCCTTCTCGATGATGAAGGCGTATACAATGCAATAGCAGAAATAGTGAAAGGGGGAGAATGATAATGGCAGAATATAAAAGACCGGGCGCTCTGATGCCTATGTCAACGGGTTACTGTCCCGGCTGTCTTCACGGACTTGCTACGAGACTTGTAGCCGATGCTATCGAAGAACTCAATCAGCAGCAGAATGCCATTAACGTTGTTTCCGTCGGCTGCAGTGCGCTTAATCTTTATTCCTGGTGCGGTGATGACATCGGTGCTGCTCACGGCAGAGCTCCCGCTGTAGCCACAGGTATAAAAAGATGCCTTCCCGACAGATTGGTTTTCACATATCAGGGTGACGGTGACCTTGCAGCTATCGGTCTTGCTGAGATTATGTCTGCAGCCAACCGCGGTGAAAACTTCACTGTTATCTTCGCCAATAATCAGACCTACGGTATGACAGGCGGACAGATGGCTCCGACTACTCTCATCGGTCAGAAATCAACCACCACTCCCTTCGGCAGAGACGCTGCCACTACAGGCTATCCTCTTAAGATGTGTGAGCTTATTTCCGTTCTGGAGGCTCCCGCTTTCGTGGCAAGATATGCTCTCAACTCACCTAAGGGTGTTATGGACGCCAAGAAGGGTATCAAAAAAGCATTCGAGCTTCAGCTGGCAGGAAAGGGCTTTACCTTCATAGAGCTTCTCACCAACTGTCCTACAAACTGGGGTATGAGTCCTCTCGATACTCTCGATTATATGAACACAAATACAATTCCCTACTTTGTGCCGGGTATTTATAAGGATAAGGAGGGTGAAGTGTAATGAAAAAGTCATTTGTATTTTCAGGCTCGGGCGGTCAGGGCATTATGAGTGCAGGTATCACTCTGGCACACACCGCTATTGATATGAACAAGCATTCCACATTCCTTCCCGAGTACGGCCCTGAACAGCGTGGCGGCAGTGCCAAATGTACGGTTATTATCAGTGACAGCGAAATCGTTTCACCTCTTCCTAAAAAGTGTGACACACTCATCGCTATGAACGAGCAGGCATACAGCAAATTCATCGACGATGTAAAGGAAGGCGGAACTGTAGTCGTAAACTCGAGCCGTGTGAAGGAAATCGAAAGACAGGATGTAAAGACTATCTCTGTTCCCGTAGATGATGTAGCTCTGGAACTCGGTAACGTAAAGGTAGCTAATACGGTAATTATCGGTGTACTTATCGGTGCTACTGCTATCGTAGACAAGGAGACAGTTATCGCTTCACTCGAGGAAAAGTTCAAGGAAAAAAGTCCTAAGATTATGGAGCTTAACATCGCTGCTCTGGAAAAAGGTATAGAACTTGGCTCAGAGGCTTGAAAAAGTCATAATAATATTATATAATAAAGAAAATTATTTTTAAGGAGACATAAATATGGCAAAGTATTCATTCGACACAAAATTAAGCGTACTTATGAAGGATCCCGAGGTTATGAAAATCGTTGACGACCTCTGTCCCGATCTTGTAAACCATCCTATGAAGAATATGGCTCTTGCTATGGGCTTTACACCTAACATGGCTATGGTGGTTCTCAGCAAGATGTACTCAAAGGAAAAGATTGAAGAGTTCAGACAGAGACTTTCCGAAATCGAATAAGAAGCTTATTTTCACTGACCCGTCGGTTCTCCGGCGGGCGTGCCATTTTCTGCGGCATATCTTCAGAGTAAGGGCGACGTAATTAAGTTCCTCCGTGCAAGAGAGGTAGTTCACTGTCAGCGCTTCGGTGAGGGTCTGTGAATAGCAACGGATAAAATGAATGAAAAGAATTTCTATGCGTTTAACCCGAGTTTTGATAAGGGCAAGAAGTGATATACGAAAAGTAAAAGCCACCATTGAGGTGGCTTTAGTTATGATGTTGAAAGATTAATAGTGTGCTATACCGCAGTCGCAGGTTTTGTTGTTTTTGAAGAGCTTGTTGAAGAAGTTGATTATATTCCAGAAGAAGCCCATAAAGCCTGATTTGTGGCAATTGCAGGAACAGTTTTCCGCTGCGTCTTCACCGCATAGAATGCAAATGCTTTCGCTGTTATAGCTGTGTCCCGTGGCAGGTATAATATCGCTAAGATAACTGTAACCACATCCGCAAAGGTAAACGGTATAGCCGAAATTTTCACAGGAGGGGGATGTTGTGGTTGTAGGCAAATAAGGATGATTCAGGTAAGAAGATGAAAAGTGGATTTTTGCTTGTGCTAAATAATTGTTTTCTTCGTAGAACGTCATTTTGTTCCATTGTTCAGAACTGCCGCCGTAATATACGTCAGTAAGTCTGCCGTTACTGCCGAAAGCATATTTGTTGATTGTTGTTATACTGTCAGGAATAGTTATACTTGCAAGACTGAAGGAACCATAAAACATAAACTCATCTATGCTTGTCATGCTGTCGGATAGTATGACGTTATTGAGGTTATCGCAGTAGCTGAAAGCAAAGCCGCCTATATTACTTACACTGTCAGGGATCGTTACACTCAGAAGGTTTGTACAATTAGAAAAAGCACTATAACCTATTGAGGTTACACTGTCGGGAATTGTTATGCTTTTGAGAGCACTGCATTGGTAGAATGCCCATTTGTTTATTAGGGTTACACTGTCAGGAATCGTTATGTCTAAAAGTCCTGTGCAGTCGGAAAATGCATAATCACCTATTGAAAATATTCCGTCAGGGATTGCTATACTCCGAAGACTTGTACAACTGGAAAACAAACCGGAACTTATTGCAGATATGTTATCGGATAGCGTTACATCCGAAAGGTTTGTACAATTAGAAAAAGCACTATAACCTATTGAGGTTACACTGTCAGGGATTGTCATGCTCTTGAGATTTGTACAACCTGAAAAAGCATAAGAACCTATTGAGGTTACACTGTCAGGAATTGTTACACCCGTAAGGCTTGTACAATCAGAAAAGGCATAAGAGCCTATTGAGGTTACGCTGTTGCTGATTGTTACACTCTTGAGGCTTGTGCAATAGTCAAATACCTTATCATCTATTGATGTTACACTATCAGGAATTGTTATCTCTTCAAGACTTGTACACCTGCCAAATGCACAATAATTTATATGTGTTATGCTGTCAGGGAGGGTTATTCTTTTAAGACTCGTGCAACCGCCAAATGCAGACTGACCTATTAAAGTTACACTATCGGGAAGAATTATTTCTTCAATACTTTCACAACCGCCAAAAGCACCAAAACCGATTGAAGCTACATTGTCACCTATTGTTATGTTTTTAAGATTCCAACAATCACTAAATGCATAATCACCTATTGATATTACAGTGCTGCTGATTGTTAAATTTTTCAGATTTCTGCAATTATCAAAGGCGCTATTTTCGATTGAAACTACACCGTCAGGAATAGTTACATTTTCAAGACCTGTACAATAAATGAATGTTTCACAGTCTATTAATGTCAAACCGTTTCCGAATGTTAGAGTTTCAAGGTTGTCACAAAAAGAAAAAGCTCCTTTGTCTATTGAAGTTACACTGTCAGGTATAGTTATACTCTGAAGATCACAATAAGCAAATGCCTCCTCGCCTATTGAAGTTACAGTGTTGGGGATGGTTACGGAAGTGAGGTTTTTGCACCATCTGAAGGAATTCGAACCGATGGCTTTTACGGGATATCCGCCTAATGTATCTGGGATAACAACATTACCACCGATTGCATTGTCAAAATGAGTTATGGTTGCTTCATTGTTTTTAACGTTATAGGTGTAGTATCCGTCTGTGTTGGATGTTTCCGCACCTGCTGAAAAAACGCACAGCATAAGCATAACGGCTGTAGTTAATAATAAACTTATTTTTTTCATTTTATTTACCTCCTTAAGTTTATGGAAACAGTTTATCATTAATCTTTGTAAAATGCAACATATGAAACAGAAAAATCATTCTGATGCATTTAATCAAAAAGTAATACTCTAAAAAATCTTGCCAAAAATTATATTTTATGCTAAAATATATCGATATAATAATTTTACCCCGTATGAGGTGATATTTTGGCAGCTAAAAAAGAAAACATAAGAAATTTCTCTATCATCGCACATATCGACCACGGTAAGAGCACTCTTGCCGACAGACTTCTGGAAATTACCGATTCTGTAGCCAAAAGAGATATGTCTGCTCAGATTCTCGACGATATGGATCTGGAAAGAGAAAGAGGAATTACCATAAAGGCTCATGCCGTAAAGCTTAATTATAAAGCTAAGGACGGCGAAGAATATGAGCTTAATCTCATTGATACACCGGGTCACGTTGACTTTAACTATGAGGTTTCCCGTTCACTCGCCGCCTGTGAGGGTGCGGTGCTTATCATCGACGCCTCCCAGGGCATCGAGGCGCAGACTCTGGCTAATACTTATCTTGCACTCGATCACGATCTCGAGCTCGTTCCCGTAATCAATAAAATCGACCTTCCCGCCGCTGAACCCGACAGAGTAGCCGCTGAGGTAGAGGAGGTTATCGGTCTCGACTGTATGGGCGCTCCGAGAGTTTCAGCTAAAACAGGTGAAAATGTAGCCGAGGTGCTGGAAAGAATCGTTTCAGACATTCCTGCTCCTTCGGACTGCGACGACAAGGCTCCCCTTAAGGCTCTTATCTTTGACTCGGTTTACGATAACTACAAGGGTGTTATCGTTTACGTCCGTGTTATGCAGGGTACACTTAAAGCCGGAGAGACTATGCGTATGATGGCGACAGGTGCAGAATTCAATGTAGTCGAGGTAGGTTATATGAGAGCTACGGGACTCGAGCCCTGTAAGGAGCTTTCCTCAGGTGAGGTTGGCTACATTACCGCTTCCATTAAAACTGTACGTGATGCTAAGGTAGGTGACACCGTAACCAAGGTGCAGAATTTAGCCGCTGAGCCTCTGCCCGGTTACAGAAAGGTCAATCCGATGGTTTACTGCGGTGTTTATCCCGCTGACGGAGCGGATTACGAAGCACTCCGTGACGCTCTGGAAAAATTACAGCTCAACGATGCTTCTCTTTCCTACGAGCCTGAAACCTCGGGTGCTCTCGGTTTCGGTTTCCGTTGCGGCTTTCTCGGACTTTTACATCTGGAAATTATCCAGGAAAGACTGGAAAGAGAATATAATCTTGACCTGGTGACTACCGTTCCTTCCGTAGTTTATAAAATTCATCTCACTGACGGAAGTGTAGTAGAAATCGACAATCCTACTCACTATCCCGAACAGGCATCCATTGACTATTGCGAAGAACCTATTACTAACGCTCATATATATTCTCCCGCAGATTATGTAGGCTCCATTATGGATCTCTGTCAGGACAGACGCGGTATTTTCAAGGATATGAAATATATCACACCGGATCGTGTGGATATTCATTACGAGCTTCCTCTCAATGAAATCATTTATGACTTCTTCGATGCTCTTAAGTCAAGAACGAGAGGCTATGCTTCCTTTGACTATGAGATTTTCGAATACAGACGCTCAACACTTCAGAAGGTGGATGTTCTTCTTAACGGTGACATTATCGATGCACTTTCTTTCATCATCCATTCGGAAAAGGCTATGTCACGAGCCAGAAAGATAGCCGAAAAGCTCAAGGAGCACATTCCGAGACAGATGTTCGAAATTCCCATTCAGGTAGCCATAGGCAGTAAGGTTATCGCCCGTGAAACAGTCAAGGCTATGAGAAAAGACGTTCTCGCCAAATGCTACGGCGGTGACATCACACGAAAGAAAAAGCTTCTCGAAAAACAGAAGGAAGGTAAAAAACGTATGCGTCAGTTCGGTACTGTCGAAGTACCTCAGGAGGCCTTTATGGCTGTCCTTAAGCTGGACGATAACGGATAACAGTATGACAGGAATATATGTTCATATTCCCTTTTGCAGAACGAAATGTCCTTACTGTGATTTCTATTCCTTTAAAGGTGACGAAAAACAAAAGGACAGCTATCTTAAGGCTGTCCTTTTATGCTTGAAGGGATACTCTGATAAAGCCTTAATGGTTGATACAGTTTACTTCGGAGGAGGTACGCCTTCGGTCTTCGGCGGTGAAAGAATAGAAAGGATAATTTCTTACATAAGGGAAAATTTCGATTTGCAGGAAGAAGCAGAAATTACCGTAGAATGTAACCCCTCGTCTACGGATGAAGCCTTCGTCCGTGCGGTAAAAAGAGCGGGAGTTAACCGTGTTTCTATGGGCATGCAGTCTGCGGTGGATAAAGAGAGAAAAATGCTCGGCAGACCTTCGGGAAGAGAAGACATAAAAAGAGCGGTAAACCTCTTTAAAAATGAGGGTATAGATAATATTTCCCTCGACCTTATGCTGGGTGTGCCTTATCAGACGATGGAAAGTCTCGATGAAAGCATCGGTTTTATTCTTTCTCTGGGAGTGAAACACATAAGCGCCTATATGCTTAAAATAGAAAAGGGGACTCCCTTTGAAAAAGATGAGGAAAGTCTGTCTCTGCCCGATGAGGATACGGTAGCAGATATGTACCTTCGCACCTCGGAAAGACTGAGAAAGGAAGGCTTCATTCACTATGAAATTTCAAACTTTGCTCTCGAAGGCTTTCACAGCAGGCATAACACACGCTACTGGAAATGTGAGGATTACATAGGCATCGGTCCCTCGGCACATTCCTGTTATAAAGGTAAAAGATTTTATTATTCACGCTCCTACGTGGATTTTATTTCGGGTAAAGAGCCACTTTCTGACGGTGAGGGCGGCAGTGAAGAGGAATATATTATGCTTGCTCTGAGACTTAAGGAAGGTCTCGATGGGGAGAAATTCAGAGAAAAATACGGCAGGGATTTAGATGAATCCGTATTTTTGAAAGCGAAAAAATACGAAAAGAACGGCTTACTGAAAATAGAAGGAGACAAAATTCATCTCACAGATGAGGGTTTTCTTCTTTCTAACAGTATAATCAGTGATTTATTGTATTGATTATTGTAAAAGGCGGTGTAACTATGATTTTTAAAAAGTACGGTCTCGTCCTCGCAGGTGGCGGAGGTAAGGGAGCTTATCAGATCGGTGCGTGGAAGGCTCTGCGGGAAATGCGTATTTCCTTCGATGCCATAGCCGGAGTATCTATCGGCTCCATTAACGGTGCACTTATTGCGGCGGGAGATATGAATAAAGCCATAGATTTCTGGCATAATGTCTCCGTGGAAAAGGGCATCAGAATCGAAAACGAGCTTGTAGACCCGGAAAATCTTTTCAGTAAGAAAAACTGGAGTGTTCTTTTTAAGGAATTTCTGAAAAACGGTGGCTTCGATGCTTCGCCTGCTGCAGACTATATAAAAACTTATGTAGATGAAGATAAGGTGAGAAAAAAGAAAATTCCTCTCGGTATCGTGACGGTACATCTGTCGCAGAGTGCCACTCCTCTGGAAATCTTTGTTGATGATATTCCTCAGGGGGAATTAGTGGATTATCTTCTTGCTTCATCAAACATTCCTTTAGCTACAAATATCGGTCCCGAGGGTGAAAAATTCCTCGACGGTGGTGTTTACGATAACACTCCTGTAATGACTCTGAAAAAGAGAGGCTATAATAAGCTTATTGTTATCGACATTTCGAACATCAAGGGTGTGGCTCATAATCTTAATTTCAATAACTCACAGGTGGTATATATCCGTCCCTATGACCTGGAGGATCTTGGTCCCTCCTTCGATTTCAGCGGGCCGATGATTGACAGAAGAATACAGCTCGGCTATCTTGACACGAGAAAGGCCTTCGGGCATCTGTCGGGAAATATTTATTATTTCACTCCCGATGTTTTCGATGGAATGGTAGAACAGTACGGAGCAGATGCTATTTATGAGCTGGAGGAGCTCGCCCATAAATTAAAGGTGGAAAAGATCTGTATTTACTCTAAGGATGAGTTCATTACTGCCACTAAAGCGGCTCTCGAAAAGGCAAGAACTGAGGAAACGGAAAAGGTTCAGGAGCCGCAAAGCGAAAAAGAAACAGAAAACACCTTCGACTGGAACGACATAAAGGAGAAGTGGAATCAGTTCAGAGGAAGAAGTCAGAGAAAGGACTTTGAGGAGTACTCTGAGGCTATAGCGGTTCTCGACTCGGTGGTAATGTAAAATTTTACCATACAGGAAATTTACCGAAACTCTTGACAAAAGAGAAAAACTGATATATCATTCTAACATAATATTTTTAAACCGATGAACGAGAGTAGTAACATTGTCGGAACCTTACAGAGAGCTGTGAACGGTGGAATACAGCAGTGGAAGGCAGTGCGAATGGACTCGTGAGGGCGATGCCGAAAAGTGCAGTAGGTGTCGACGGAAACTCTGCCGTTATGCTGAGAGCGTATGTCAGTACGTGAAAAACCATTAAGGTGGCTACAGACTTCTGTTCCTTTGTGGAGCAGAAGTTTTTTGATTTTGTGACCTTTATGGAAAAAATAATTCAGGAAGTGTTATTTATGTATTATTCAGGTGAACGATGGCGTAGCTTATGATTTTTACTTTTATTCAGAACTGAAGCTTTAATATTTCAGATTTTATTAAAAATTTATCATACTATTATATATAAGGAGAATTTCAAATGAACACAAGCTATAAAGATTTCGACAATTATCTCAAACAGTATCCCGATAAAAACGGCTATTTCGGTCAGCACGGCGGTGCTTTCCTTCCTCCTGAGCTGGAGCCTGCTTTCAAGGAAGCCGACGATGCCTACGAAGCTATCTGTCAGTCAGCTCAGTTTATTTCCGAGCTTCGCAGAATCAGAAAGGAATTCCAGGGCAGACCTACTCCCGTTTATCACTGTGAAAGACTTTCCAAGCTCTTCGGCAACTGTCAGATTTATCTCAAGCGTGAAGATCTTAACCACACAGGCGCTCACAAGCTTAACCACTGCATGGGTGAGGGTCTTTTAGCCAAGTATATGGGTAAAAAGAAGCTCATCGCTGAAACAGGTGCAGGTCAGCATGGTGTCGCTCTTGCCACAGCGGCGGCATACTTCGGTATGGAATGTGACATTTATATGGGTGAAGTAGACATCGCTAAGCAGCATCCCAATGTAATCAGAATGAAAATGCTCGGTGCTAATGTTATCCCTGTAACTCATGGACTCAAAACTCTTAAAGAGGCAGTCGATGCCGCATTCGAAGCATATCTTAAGGAATATGATCACGCTATTTACTGCATCGGTTCAGCTCTCGGACCTCATCCCTTCCCGAAAATGGTAAGAGATTTCCAGGCAGTTATCGGTATCGAAGCCAGAGAGCAGTTCCTGGAAATGACAGGACATCATCCCGATGCCGTATGTGCCTGTGTAGGCGGCGGTTCAAACTCAATCGGTATGTTCGTTCCCTTCCTTGCCGACCCTGTGGATATCATCGGTGTAGAGCCTCTCGGCAGAGGTGAAAAGGTCGGTGACCACGCCGCTACCATGGCATTCGGCACCAAGGGAAGACTTCACGGCTTCGAAAGCTATCTTCTCCAGGATGAAAATGGCGAACCTCTTCCCGTTTACTCTATCGCCAGCGGTCTCGATTATCCCGGTGTAGGCCCCGAACACGCTAATCTCCGTGATATGGGCAGAGTACAGTATGACACTATCTCTGACGAGGAAGCTATGGAGGCATTCTTCCTTCTGTCAAGATATGAGGGTATCATTCCCGCTATCGAATCCTCACACGCAGTAGCTTACGCTATCAAGTATGCAAAGGAGCATAAGTCAGGCTCTATTCTCGTTTCACTTTCAGGCAGAGGCGACAAGGATATCGACTATGTTTATGAGCAGTACGGTTGCGGCGAAAGATTTATGGAAAAGTACGAGAAATAATAATTTTTTCAAGTCTCTCCTTTTTGAAAGGGGAGACTTTTTTGTTGGTGCATTTATGCGTGGAAATAAACCCCTGGTTCTACCAGGGGTGAAAGAAGGCTTTAGCAAAGCCGAAACGGGCGAGCTTAAAGCAAGCCCCAACTCACTTGATAATATATAAAACCTCCAAGTATAATAGTA
>JAZTZH010000051.1:0-8556 GCA_045637365.1 Acutalibacteraceae bacterium | reverse complement strand
CTTCGAAAAAGGTCATGTTATCATCAAAAAAGGTAAAAAAATATTCCATAAGATTATCGTAGAATAATTATTGAGTCGGGTTTCTTTGTGAAATCCGACTTAAATTTATACAAAAAAACACCTTCCTTTTCAGGAAGGTGTCATTTGTTAGATTTGAAGTCTTAAACCTTTTTAAGCTTGAACATAATGTGTGCGCCGAGCATTGAGAGCACAACTCCGACAGGGATAAGCACACCGATACCGGGATCCACAAAGAGGAGAAGAAGTGTGACAGCGGCAATCGGGAAGATGGAAATCTTCCAATGCTTTACAAAATACGTAGCGGCAAGTGAACCGAAGATAGTGTATGTAACCTGTTGGAAAGCGGGAGCAAAGGCTTCACTTGACATAAGTTTTGAGAAATTGGGGTTGAGTGCAAAGATAACAACGAAGACTGCTATAACGATTGTCGTTACAATGATAGACGAGCAAATAGCAATAGTTGTAATTACTTCACCTTCTTCGGTGTTTGCCTTTACCTTACAGTTTTCAAGAGCATTAAGTGCACAGGGCATCTTAAGATTCATAATGTTACCTGTAACGAAAGAGAGATATGTACCGCCAGCGCCGAGCATAGGGGAGTAAGCGATAACCTCAATGATACCTGTAGCAAAGAAGAATGCAATCGAAGCAAGACCTTTACCTACAATATCCATTCTCGGTGTTACATCAAAATGAAGACAGATGGCGACAGGGATACTGAGAAAGAAAATAAGTGCACCGATAATCCAAATTCTGCCCCATGTATGAACTTTATCCATATATGTTTTCATAATGTCATTCTCCTTTCCTATTAATAGCGCCACTCAATGGCTGCAAGCTCGGGAAGAAACTGATTAACGAGAACCACGACTACCATAGCGAGAACCATACTTAAAGGCATAGAAAGAGCCTCAATCCAGTTTTTCTTGAGCTTTTTATTTACGAGAGTAAATAAAAGCATAAAGCCTATAGAAGCTAAAAGAGCTGTAAGAGAAAGGACACCTGCACCGTCACCGATGATTACTTCCTTGCTTGAACCGGTACCTGCGAGGCCTCTGCCGATGAAGGCGGCAATAAGTCCGATGAAAGCAGCTGCAGTCATTACATCCATCCAGGCTGAGTTTTTATTTGCAGCCTCAGTAACACCCTTCTGGATTTTTTTGAGAATAATCGGTATAAGAATCAGAGGCAGACAGCTTCCGATAGTCATAACGAGAGCGATTTCAGAGAAAATCTGAGGGTCGGTAACGGGTGACGAAATACCGCCTGTCATTCCCGCTGCTTCGAGAGCGGCAATAGCTGCAGTGGTTTCATACTGGATAGCACCGATAACAGTAAGTCTTATCCAGGGGAGAACATAACCGAGTGCTACCGAAAGAGTAATAACAGTAACAGCTATTCCTATAGCCGGTGCAAATGAAAAAATGGCACTTGATGTAACTGCATTTTTAAGCTTTTCCTTTGTGATTCCGAGTTCAAGACCTCTTGTCCAGGACTTTTTCATAAAAAAGAGTGCCTGTGCACATACAAAAATGATTACGGCCAGGATAATGAGGTACATAAAACCGTCTGATTTGAAATCTGTGAACATTTTCTTTCCTCCGTTTTTGAGTTTTTATGCTTGTCAGCATTATTTTACTGTAATAATATCATCTTACAGTGAAATAGTCAACAAAATATCACAGAAAAACTTTACATAGCTGAGAAATGTGTTATAATATATCAGTATGCATAATATGATAATAATCACCTTATCTGTTGCATATATTTTAGCGGTGATTATTATGAATGAAACTAAGGAAAAAGACTATTATTTACCTGTACTTCTGAGTCAGACTGTAATTTTTCTTTTACTGAGCTTACTTGTCTACCTTTTCGGAGCAGATGGAGATTTTAAGAATGATTATCTCGGACTTCTTAATGATAATTTCGAATCTGCCGAGATAAACGGTGCTGTAGAAACCTTTCGCAGGCATCTGTACACCGGAGATATTTTTACTGTTCTGAATATCAAGGACGATTTTTCATCTGATGATGGAAATACTGCTCAGAATTATGAAGGAACAGGCGGAGAAGATATGGAATTCCACAGTGCTGTAAAGAATGCGACCTTTGCGCCTGTATTTTCTACAGTGAAGATTCTGAATCCTGTCGAAAACGGAAGATACACCTCTTTTTTCGGCTACAGGATTAATCCGATTACCGGTGAATACGGATTTCATACAGGTTTAGATATCGCAGCAGCGAAAGGAACGAAAATCCGTGCTGCATTCAGCGGAAAGGTGCTGAAAAGCGGCTACGACGAGAAAGCAGGAAATTATCTCTATCTTTCTCATAATGACGGTCTGGTTACGTTTTACTGTCACTGCAGTGAAATTACTGTAGAACCGGGAACGGTTGTCAGACAGGGTGAAACCATCGCACTTGTAGGCTCGACAGGTTATTCCACAGGTCCCCACCTTCATTTTGAAATAAGAAAAGATAACATAAGATATAATCCTATGTGGCTTTTGGATAAATGATTTTACGTTCAGGCAGCACTAAGATAAAACTATCTTTTTCATTCGTTGCACTTACTGTAGTGATGCTTCTTGTTTGTAATGAAGAAATTGTTCTCTGGTCATTTGTTTCGTCGGTTATACACGAATGCGGTCATCTGTTTTTTATGGTTATTTCGGGTGAAAAGACGAGAATAATAGAGATAACCGTTTTCGGTATGCGAATAGACCGTGCTGAAGTGAGTTGTATTTCTTATAAAAAGGAAATACTTATTGCCTTGGGCGGAATAATTTTTAATCTGATTTTTGGCGTCGTGTTTTTCACTGCATACAAGCTCTGCGGAAATTATGACTTAATGATGATATCAGCTGTAAACTTTATAGTTGCCGCAGTAAATTCCATACCTGTATCTGCTCTTGATTTAGGCAGAGCCGTCAGATATGTCTTCAGATATATGGAACTTAACGAAAGATATCCTGAAATATTTTCTTATGTCTGTACAGTTATTTTCGTTTTTTTATCAGCAATACACATATCAATACACGGAATTAACATTAGTCTTATAGTCATTAATTTATATTTAATTTTTATAACCGTCATAAAGAAATGGAGTTAAAAATGATCAGTAAAGAAGTAGAAAAAATTCTCCCTCTTGTACAGAAGCCGGGACGCTATACAGGCGGGGAGCTTAACAGCATCGTCAAGGATAAGGAGAAGGTGGATTTGCGTTACGCATTCTGTTTTCCCGACAGCTATGAGATAGGTATGTCTCATCTCGGAATAAAGATACTTTATTCTGCCGCAAATGAGAGAGATGATGTTTGGTGTGAAAGAGTTTTTGCGCCTTGGACAGATATGGAAAAAGAGATGAGGGAAAGAAATATATCTCTGTATGCTCTTGAAAGCGGTGATCCTCTCACGGAGTTTGATCTTATCGGATTCACACTTCAGTATGAGCTTTCTTACACAAACATTCTTAATATGCTCGATTTGGCAGGAATTCCTTTGAGGTCAGCAGACAGAAAATCTCTTACTCCGATTATCGTAGGCGGAGGTCCCTGCGCCTGTAACCCCGAACCTATCGCAGATTTCTTTGATCTGTTTATGCTCGGTGACGGTGAAGAGGTTTCCGATGAGCTGTTTGATCTTATTATCGACTGTAAAAAGGAAAATGTAAGCAAGGAAGAGTTTCTCAAACGTGCCGCTCTTATAAAAGGTGTCTATGTGCCTTCACTTTATGAGATTGAATATAATCAGGATAAAACAGTTAAAGCAATAAAAGCCACAGAAACTGCACCTGAAAAGGTCACAAAGAGAATTATTTCCGATCTTGATACGGTGCATTATCCCGATAAATTCATAGTACCCTTCATAGAGGTTGTACACGACCGTGTAGTTCACGAAATACTTCGTGGATGTATAAGAGGCTGCCGTTTCTGTCAGGCAGGATTTTTATACAGACCCATCCGTGAGAAATCTGCAGATACTATTAATACACAGTGCAAACGCCTGTGTGAAACTACGGGATATGATGAGATTTCTCTTTCTTCTCTCAGCACGAGTGATTATACACATCTTGAAGAGCTTATGGAAAAGCTTCTGTCCTGGACTGAGGATTATAAGGTTAATATAGCTCTTCCGTCTCTCAGAGTAGATAATTTCTCAGAAAAACTGATGGGCTATCTTAAAAAAGTTCGCAGAAGCGGTCTGACATTTGCTCCTGAAGCAGGAACTCAGCGTCTTCGTGATGCCATTAACAAAAATGTAACCGAAGAAGAGCTTATGAACACGGCAAGACAGGCTTTCTCAGGTGGATGGACAGCTGTAAAGCTTTACTTTATGCTTGGTCTTCCTACAGAAACCTATGATGATGTTGCCGGCATTGCTGATCTGGCTCAGAAGGTGGTCAATGAGTTCTACCGTAATCCGGATAAGCCTAAGGGCAAGGGCGTTCAGGTAAGCATAAGCGTATCTTCTTTTGTACCCAAGCCTTTTACTCCTTTCCAGTGGGAAGCACAGGATACTATGGATGAGCTTATCAGTAAACAGAATCATCTTCTTTCTTCAGTAAAAACAAAGAAAATCAGTGTAAGCTATCATAAGGTTAACATAAGCTTCCTTGAAGGCGTATTCGCCCGAGGAGACCGTCGTCTTTCCGATGTAATCGAATATGCATGGAGACACGGATGTAAGTTCGATTCATGGGACGATAATTTTCTTTTCGATGTGTGGCTTGAAGCTTTCGAAAAATGTGATGTAGATCCGCTGTTTTATTCGAGCAGAAAAAGAGATTATGAAGAAATTCTTCCCTGGGATCACCTTGATTACGGAATAAGAAAGGAGTTTCTTATTTCTGAAAGCAAAAAGGCTTACGAAAACGAGACAACCCCGCACTGTAAAATCAAGTGTGCAGGATGCGGTACAAATATGCTTAACGGAGGTAAATGCGATGCGATGCGTAAGAGTATGGTTTAAAAAAATGGGCATGAGTCGTTATGTGTCACATCTTGACCTTATGCGTTCTATGACGAGAGCTCTACGTAGAGCTGAGGTATCTCTCTGGTATACTGAAGGATATAATCCGCATCCTTATATTACCTTCGCATTACCTCTTTCCCTCGGTATGGAAAGTCTCTGTGAAAGTATGGATATGCGGATAGAAGGGGAGTGCACTAACGAGGATATTTTCTCTATGCTGAAGGATAATATGCCTCCCGGGATTGATATTATCAAGGTTTCGGAGCCTGTGTTTGATCCTAAGAAAATCTCTTACGGTGAGTTTGATGTCTTCTTCGAATGTGATAAAAAAGCTGATGAAATCGTATCTGTGATTAACAGTATGCTGACACAGGACGAGCTTATAGTCCAGAAGCTCGGCAAAAAAGGAAGACATAAGGTTCTTAAGGATATTAATCTTATCGAGTTTATTAAATCATATTCCGTATCATCCTTCGGTGACAGAGTCAAGCTTACTGTGGTACTTCCCGCAGGCAGTACCACTAATGTTAATCCGTCTCTTCTGGCCGATGAAATACAAAAAAGAGCAGGCGGAATACCCTATATTCTTATCCGTAAACAGCTTTTAACTGAAAATATGGAGCAATTCGTATAAAATCTGTATAATTCCTTTAAACTATTGATTTTTGGGATTTGTTCTGTTATAATATTATGGCATTTTTAAATATTGGAGGATAATTTAAATGAATTTTTTAACTGCTGCACCGGCACAAGGTGGCTCATCAAGCTCAATGATCATTATGCTCGTTGGTATGTTTGCAATTATGTACTTCCTTATGATCCGTCCTCAGAAGAAGAGACAGAAGGAAGAACAGGCAATGCGTGATTCTGTAGAAGTAGGCGATGAAATTACTACTATCGGCGGTATCTGCGGTAAGGTTGTTACCACTAAAGAGGATTCTCTTATTATCGAAACAGGCGCTGACAGAAACAGAATGATGATTAAGCGTTGGGCAGTTCAGATTAACAATACTGCAACTGAAAGAATGCAGGCTGAAAGAGAAGCTGCTAAAGCTGCCGCTGCTAAAGCAAAGGAAGAAAAGAAAGCAGCAAAAGAAAATAAGGATAACTGATCCGTCATAACAAGCAAACCCCTTTCATATTCATTAGTAGTGAGTATGAAAGGGGTATTTGTATGTCAAAAAGAAAAAATATAAACAGTAAAGATATCAGAATCAAGAATTTTTTTAAAATGCAGATTATAAATGCATCAGTATATTTGTTGGTTTTTCTTGCAGCGGTTTTTATATCTCTCGGATGTGACGTCGGTACAGAATCAATGCTTTATGTTTCGCTTGCTTTTATAGGTATATCATCGTTTGTTTCAGGCTGTGCTGCAGGATTCAGAGAACGAAGAAAGGGTATTATTTGCGGAATAGTCAGTGTCTTGCCCTTAAACACACTGTTACTCGTTTTTTCATTGATTTTCAACAGCTTTAAGACTGATATAAGTATGATGATAACTTTTCTGACAGGCATCTTAACGGCTGCCTTAGGCGGAATAATCGCAGTAAATGTCCGACTTAGATAAAGGGTAAGTGATTATGAAAATAAGTGCAGTAATATCTAAAGATATAATTAAAAGAAGCGACATAGCCAGAAATAAACTGAATTTCACAGTTTTCATTGTGATTGCTTTGGCACTTCTTTCGGGTACGGTTTTATTTGTTTTGTCAGATAAGAGTCTTACTGAAGAAATCAGTAACAGTTTTTTCGGTTTTTATTCGGATTTCAGTTCTAAATCCAAGGCTGAGATTTTTACGGGTATTCTTTCAGCTCATATTCCTTATGTGATTTTGATGATAATTTTTGGGAAAAGTTCTGTGGGATATACGGTGATTCCTGTTTTAAGCTTTACTAAAATTATCGGTATCGGTTTTCTGAACACATATTTATATTCTGCTTTCGGTCTGAAAGGCGTAGAATATTCCTTGCTGGTATTTATTCCCGGGAAATTTTTAATGCTTTTTTCAGTAATATTTCTTATGCAGTGCTGTATGGAGAATTCATTAAATATGAAAAACATAGTAAAAGGGGAGAGCAGAACAGAAAATATCTCCGGGTTTTACGGAGCAAGAATCACTGTTGCGGTTATAATACTGACGTTATCTTCGCTGATTGACTGCATCCTCACTGTAAGCTTTTCGTCCTTATTCAGCTTCTGATGAGTTGAATTCTTTACTGAGCGGATTTCTTTTGGCAGCCTCACGGAGCTGCTTATTTTCGAGATGTGTGTATATTTCGGTAGTGGCAATAGCTTCGTGACCTAACATTTCTTTAAGTACGAGAACATCCACATTTCCGTGCTGATACATCAATGTTGCTGCAGTGTGTCTTAATTTATGGCAGGAATAATGCTGTCCGTCGAGCCCTATAACCTCAAGATAATGATACACCATAAGCTGTACAGCTTGTCTGCCGATTCTCTTGTTAAGCCTACTGATAAACAGTGCATTTCTGTCGTCGCCCTTAAGATTATTCTGCGGTCTTATAAGCAGATATGCTGTCAGCGCATCTACACAGGCTTTATTGAGATAGATTTTTCGTTGTTTGTTACCTTTACCCGTAACAACCATCGTTTTTTCATTAAGGTTTACATCACGTACATCGAGCCCGACTAACTCAGCCAATCTTAATCCGCAGTTAAGAAAAAGAGTCAGAATACAGTAATCACGTGTTTTATTCGGTCCTTCCACGCTTTCAAGAAGCTTAAGACTTTCTTCAAGCGTGAGATAACGGGGGAGTTCTCTTTTTCTTTTGGCTACCTCTAACTGTGAAACAGGATTTACATCTATATAATGCATTTTATCGGAAATGTATTTAAAAAAACCTCGTACGGAAGAAGCTTTTCTTGATCTGGTAGTAGTGTTGTTTGAACGGGATCCAGCACAATATATTAAAAATTCGTTAACATCTTTTAAAGTGATCTGAGAAATAAATTTCGTGTCAATATAAGACATATCATAATTTTTTTCTAAAATATCGGGGGATTGGAGATTCTGTTTTTTTGCTACTAAAAATCTGAAAAAAAGTCTCAGATCAGAAATATATTCGTTTACGGTTTGTGTACTTCTTCCTTTAACTACGCTGAGCTCACTTATATATTCGTTTACGAGGTCAGGAAGTAAGCTTCTGTCAATATAATCAGCCATAATTTTTTTCTCCTGAATTATTATATATCAACTATACAAAATTATTCTGCTGTTTGTCAAGTAAATTCTGATTTAATTTGAATTTATGTAATATTCTGAATATACACGTTTAACCAGTTATTTTTAAACAGTGTAAGTATCATTATGAAAAAACTGATTAAACGGAAATTTATACATATTCGTGTAATTTAACTGTAATCCGTGAAATTCTTACATAAGATATAAATTATGAATGAAGATGAAAATCATATTTGAAAGTTAATTTGATTTGTTATTAAAATCAATGTTATAGTTAAGCTAAAATCTGAAAAATAATATAATTTTCTTTTTTATATTTGAAGGAAATGAAACGGTTAAATGTGTATTA
>JAZTZH010000050.1:0-44660 GCA_045637365.1 Acutalibacteraceae bacterium | reverse complement strand
GATAACTACCTCGAGAGCATCCCATACGCATTTTTCCTGTCTGTCGACAGTCTTTCTTGCTGTTTTGATGTGTGCGGCTACACCTGTTTCGACAAGGCGCTTCATAACGAAGGGCTTGAAGAGCTCGAGTGCCATTTCCTTGGGAAGACCGCACTGGTAAAGCTTGAGTCCGGGGCCGACAACGATAACTGAACGGCCTGAGTAGTCAACACGCTTACCGAGAAGGTTCTGACGGAAACGGCCCTGCTTACCCTTAAGCATATCTGAAAGAGACTTAAGAGGTCTGTTGTTAGGACCTGTAACAGGTCTGCCGCGTCTGCCGTTATCGATAAGGGCATCTACTGCTTCCTGAAGCATTCTCTTTTCATTTCTGATGATGATGGCGGGAGCGCCAAGCTCGAGAAGCTTCTTAAGACGGTTATTTCTGTTTATAACACGGCGGTAAAGGTCGTTAAGGTCACTTGTAGCGAAACGGCCACCGTCGAGCTGTACCATGGGACGGATATCGGGAGGAATTACGGGAACTACGTCAAGAATCATCCATTCAGGCTTGTTGCCGGATGCCTTGAAAGCTTCGACAACTTCGAGTCTTTTGAGGATTCTTGCCTTTTTCTGACCGCTGGCAGTAGCAAGCTGTTCACGGAGCTCATCATTGAGTGCTTCAATGTCGATTTCCTGTAAAAGCTCTTTGATAGCCTCGGCACCCATACCTACTCTGAATTCTTCGTCATCATAGTAGTATTCTTTAATGTCGTCATACTGCTTATCGTTGATAACCTGACCCTTCTTTACGCTGGGTACAGAGCCGGGATTGATGACAACATAAGATGCAAAGTAAAGGATCTTTTCGAGATCTCTGGGAGAAATGTCAAGGATAAGTCCCATTCTTGAGGGAATACCCTTAAAGTACCAGATATGTGAAACAGGAGTAGCAAGTTCGATGTGACCCATACGTTCACGGCGAACCTTTGCCTTAGTGATTTCAACATGGCAGCGTTCACATACCTTACCCTTATGGCGGATTCTCTTATATCTTCCGCAGTGACACTCCCAGTCCTTGAGAGGTCCGAAGATTTTTTCGCAGAAAAGTCCGTCACTTTCGGGCTTGAGTGTACGATAATTTATAGTTTCAGGCTTAGTTACTTCACCGTAAGACCATTCTCTGATTTTTTCGGGAGAAGCAAGACCAATCTTAATTGATTCAAAGGTTATATTTTCCATATATATTTAAGCCAGCCCTTTCCGTATATTTAAAATTTAATGTCAGTCATATATGTCCTGTGCCGTCAGGGACTCAGCCCTGACAGCATAGGGATAATTACATATTGTCTTCGTCGGGAACAAAACCTGCTCCGAAGCCCGCATCGTTGATGGTGGGATTCATTTCGTTAAAGAAAGCGTTAACATCGAAGTTTTCGTCTTCGTCATCTGAGAAAGCATCACCGAAGATAGAATCGATGTCAAGGTCTTCTTCATCGTCTCCTGCGAAATCATCATCCTCGGAGAGATCAAGATCATCTTCATTGTCGTCCTCGTGAAGTTCTTCAGCTTCGGGAGCACGGTACTTATGAAGTGAAACGCCTTCATCACCGTCAATGTTCTGCTTAAGGTCGATTTCCTGATCATCAGCGTCGAGAACCTTTACATCAAGACCGAGGCTCTGAAGCTCCTTAACGAGAACCTTGAAGGATTCGGGAACACCTGCCTGAGGCACATTTTCACCGTTTACGATGGATTCGTATGTCTTAACACGACCGACAACGTCGTCTGACTTAACTGTAAGAATTTCCTGAAGAGTGTAAGCAGCACCGTAAGCTTCCAGTGCCCAAACTTCCATTTCACCGAAACGCTGACCGCCGAACTGAGCTTTACCGCCGAGGGGCTGCTGTGTAACGAGTGAGTAAGGACCTGTGGAACGGGCGTGCATCTTATCGTCAACGAGGTGATGCAGCTTAAGATAGTACATAACACCTACGGTAACTTCGTTATCAAACTTATCACCTGTACGTCCGTCATAAAGAACAGACTTACCTGTGGTGCTGATGTTAGCCATCTCGAGTGCTTCTCTGATGTCTTTCTCGTGTGCACCGTCGAATACGGGAGTCATAATCTTCCAGCCGAGCTGACGGCAGGCAAAGCCGAGGTGAACCTCGAGAACCTGACCGATGTTCATTCGGGAAGGAACACCGAGGGGGTTAAGAACGATGTCGAGAGGAGTACCGTCTGAAAGGAAGGGCATATCCTCCTGAGGAAGAACACGGGAAACAACACCCTTGTTACCGTGACGACCTGCCATCTTATCGCCGACCTGAATCTTTCTCTTCTGGGCGATGTAGCAGCGTACTACCTTATTTACACCGGGAGAAAGCTCATCGCTGTTTTCTCTGGTAAATTCTTCTACGTTAACAACGATACCGTATTCACCGTGAGGAACACGGAGAGAAGTGTCTCTTACTTCTCTTGCCTTTTCACCGAAGATAGCACGGAGAAGTCTCTCTTCTGCAGTAAGCTCTGTTTCACCCTTAGGTGTAACCTTACCTACGAGGATGTCACCTGCGTGAACCTCAGCACCTACACGGATGATACCTCTTTCGTCGAGATCCTTGAGAGCATCACCTACGTTAGGAATGTCGTTGGTGATTTCTTCGGGTCCGAGCTTGGTGTCTCTGGCTTCGAGTTCGTATTTTTCGATGTGGATAGATGTATATACGTCGTCACGAACGTGCTTTTCGTTAATGAGAACGGCGTCTTCGTAGTTGTAACCTTCCCAGGTCATAAAGCCGATAAGGGCATTCTTACCGAGGGAGATTTCACCGTGGTCTGTAGCGGGACCGTCAGCGATAACCTGATTTTCTTCTACACGGTCGCCAACCTTTACAACTGGCTTCTGATTGATACATGTACCCTGGTTGGAACGCATAAACTTAATAAGGTTATAGGTATCTACACGGTTGTCATCTGTGAGAACGTCAACCTTGTCAGCACTTACATAGGTAACGGTACCAGCAGCTTTAGCCAGTACGCATACACCTGAGTCGGTAGCTGCCTTATATTCCATACCTGTACCGACCATGGGAGAATCACAGGTAAGAAGAGGAACTGCCTGACGCTGCATGTTTGAACCCATGAGAGCACGGTTAGCGTCGTCGTTTTCGAGGAAGGGAATGAGTGCTGTAGCTACAGAAACAACCATCTTCGGTGAAACGTCCATGTAATCGACTCTGGAGGGATCGGTTTCGAGGAATTCGTCACGGTGACGTGCGTTAACCTTACTTCTGATGAAGCGGTTTTCTTCATCGAGAGGCTCGTTAGCCTGAACGACAGTGTATTCGTCTTCTACGTCAGCTGTCATATATTCGAATGTTTCAAGAACAACGCCTGTTTCCTTGTCGATGGGACGGAAGGGAGCTTCAATGAAGCCGTATTCGTTGATTCTTGCGAAGGTAGCAAGATAGGAGATAAGACCGATGTTGGGACCTTCAGGAGTTTCGATGGGACACATACGGCCGTAGTGTGAGTAGTGAACGTCTCGAACGTCGAAGCCTGCACGGTCACGGGAAAGACCGCCGGGGCCGAGGGCTGAAAGTCTTCTCTTATGTGTAAGCTCAGCGAGGGGGTTGTTCTGGTCCATGAACTGTGAAAGGGGTGATGAACCGAAGAACTCTCTGACAGCAGCGATAACAGGTCTTGTATTGATAAGAGCCTGAGGAGTAACCTTTTCGCTTTCCTGAGCCTGAAGAGTCATTCTTTCCTTGATAACTCTTTCCATACGTGAGAAGCCTACACGGAACTGATTCTGTAAAAGCTCGCCTACGCTTCTGATACGGCGGTTACCGAGGTGGTCAATATCGTCAGCACTGCCTACGCCGTTAGCAAGACAGTTGAGATAGTTGATTGATGCGAGGATATCGTCAACGATGATGGTTTTGGGAATAAGCTCGTCAGCCTTGGCTTCGAGATATGCAAGACCTTCTTCCTTGCTCATTCCTTCCATTTCGGTAAGAGCATCCATAAGAACGGTGTATCTTACATTTTCGTTGATACCTACGCTCTTTAATTCTTCGTCTGTGTAATCGGGAAGATAGCCCTTGATGTCTACCATCTGGTTTGAGATAACCTTTACAGGCTCTTCGAGACCCTCTACGGAAACATAAGCTACCTTAGCACCTGCCTGCTCGATTTCGAGAGCACGTGCCTTGGTGATAAGCTCGCCTTCGTCGGCGATGATTTCACCTGTAAGCTCGTTAATAATGGGAGCAGCAAGTCTGAAGCCGCGGATTCTGTGGGAGATACCGAGCTTCTTATTATATTTATAACGGCCTACTCTGGAAAGGTCGTATCTTCTCTCATCGAAAAACATACCTTCAATGTGATTCTGTGCGCTTGCAAGCGTGGGAGGCTCACCGGGACGGAGCTTTTTATAAATTTCGATAAGTGCTTCGTCACTGTTCTTTGAGTTATCCTTTTCGAGAGTAGCTTCGATTCTGTCATCGTAGCCGAAGAACTCACGGATATCTGTGTCAGTAGAAACACCTAAAGCACGGATAAGTGTAGTGATGGGGATTTTTCTGTTTTTGTCGATTCTTACGAAGAAGAGATCGTTCTGATCGGTTTCATATTCGAGCCATGCACCACGGCCGGGAATGATGGTTGAAGTGAAAAGCTTTTTACCTGTAACATTATGAGTCATTCCGAAATATGCACCGGGAGAACGGACAAGCTGTGAAACGATGGCACGTTCAGCACCGTTGATGATGAAGGTACCGCTTTCGGTCATAAGGGGGAAGTCACCCATGTAAACTTCGCTTTCCTTGACTTCACCGGTTTCTTTATTATAAAGACGCACGGTAAGTCTCATGGGAGCAGAGTAAGTAGTGTCTCTCTCTTTACATTCCTTTACGGTGTACTTTGGTTTGTCATCCATACGGTAGTCAACGAAGGAAAGGACTAAATTACCGCTATAGTCGGTAATGTCGGACATATCCTTGAGAACTTCCTTAAGACCGATGTCGATGAACCATTTGTAAGAATCCTTCTGAACCTGGATAAGATTGGGCATCGGCATAACTTCTTTGATTTTACCGAAGCTCTTTCTTACGTTTGTTCCGAGTTTTACGTCGGTTACGTTTACCATTGGCTTATCACTCCATATCTTTATTATTTTCCTCGGGCGAGGAATTGCTTTACGATATTTTTTTGAAAAAATGTCTTGACATTCCCACAAATAAATGTTAATATTCAAATGTGGAAAGGGGCACTAAGGCATAATTTCACATTATATGTTTTGCTATGATAACATATCTGTGTTTTTATTGTCAAGGGGTTTCCTTGTATTTTTTTATTTTTACGGGATTTTTTCGCATAAAATATCAGTTTTACCGCCATTTTTGGGTGGTTTTTTCTTTTTTAGCGAAATTTTCCTCGCCATCTGCCACTAAAAAACAAAAGCACTCCCCTGCCCGTAAAAAAGCAAGGGAGTGTAATTTTTTCTGTTTTTGAACTATTTCGTCTTACGAACGCACGGTTGAGTGTGTTCTTTTGTACAATCAGATCAGATCAGATCATAGCTGAACTCAAAATCAGCGCTTTCACCTGCTATACGAAGCGAAACAGCACCCTGGGGATTTTCGAGAGTATAGGACTGAGAAAGCTCATTGAGCTTAAATTCGTGTACGATTTCATCATTATGCACAAGAACTACTTTAAAGTTGCCGGATTCCACCCGCAGATTATAGAGAGTTATATCAAAACGGTTACCGTAGATATTCTCCATAAAGATTTCTGAAACACCTGTGTATTTTTCGGATTTGTACACGGGAAGGCTTGAGCCGAGCTCTGTTTCCTCTACAAGATTAAGAGCACCTATATCCATTTTTATGATATTGCCGTCATTAATCTGCTGTAACTTATAAATATCGGGTCCGTTGGTATCCTCGATATGCTCGATATCCGTTGAAAGCATCCATGCAGCGAAAACACCGATAAAAGCTATAACTGCAACACCTGTAAGTAATTTCTTGATTCCTTGCATAATTTTTTACTCCTTTAATATTATAAATCCTTAAGATGCTTACTTCTGGAGGGATGACGGAGTTTTCTGAGAGCCTTGGCTTCGATCTGTCTGATTCTTTCACGGGTAACATTGAATGCCTTACCAACCTCTTCAAGGGTCTGGGGTGTGCCGTCACGAAGACCGAAACGAAGACGGAGAACCTCTGCTTCTCTCGGGGTAAGTGTCTCGAGAACCTCGTTTACCTTGGCTTTAAGGAATGTCATAGCTGCAGCGTCGGCAGGTGAAAGAGCATCCTCGTCGGGAATGAAATCTCCGAGATGGCTGTCTTCCTCTTCACCGATGGGTGTTTCGAGTGAAACAGGCTCCTGCGAAATACGGAGAATGTCACGTACCTTCTCTGTCTGCATACCGAGTTCCTTGGCTATGTCTTCAGGTGAGGGATCCTTACCGTCACGGTGAAGGAGCATATTACTTGTCTTTTTTACCTTATTGATTGTTTCAACCATATGAACGGGAATACGGATAGTTCTGCCCTGATCTGCAATAGCACGGGTGATAGCCTGTCTTATCCACCAGGTAGCATAAGTAGAGAACTTGAAGCCCTTGGTGTGGTCGAACTTATCTACAGCCTTGATAAGACCGAGGTTACCCTCCTGGATAAGGTCAAGGAACATCATACCTCTGCCCACATATCTTTTGGCAATAGAAACAACGAGACGAAGGTTTGCCTTGGTGAGGATTTCCTTAGCTTCCTTATCGTTATTTGAAATACGGATAGCGAGATCAATTTCCTCCTCGGGAGAAAGAAGAGGCACTCTGCCGATATCCTTAAGATAAACCTTTACAGGGTCATCAATAACACTTTTAGGATCGGTTGCAATAATAGAAGAATTATCATAATCCTTCGGAAGATCGATGTCGATAGAGATATTTTCGAGAATTTCATCGCTTAAGTCGTCGATAATTTCAACGCCTGCGGCTTCGAGCTTCGAATAAACCTTTTCCATTTCGTCCACATCCACATCAGCCTCAACCAGAACTGTGTCAATGTCAGTGGAATTAAGCTTACCTGTGGCTATACCTCTGTCAATCAAAGCTTTAATCAATGAATTTTTTTCCTGAATTTCCATATTTTATATTATCCTTTCTGTTATATCCCTTTTTTAATTTTATCAAATAAAGCTGCATAATCTTCATCGCTCAGGTCTGCGGCAGAAACATTCTGCTGTCGCTTCTGACCCTCCTCCTTCATAACCTGTATACAGTCAGTACACAGCTTGAAGGTATGTCTGAGATTTTCATTCTTCTTTATTATCTGCATAAATGTATCCATTTCCTCACTCGTCATTTCCTGCGAAAAAGATGTAAGCTCCAAACTTCTGTGTTCATCTATTCTTTCCGCCATAAGAGAAAATATTCTTCTGTGAGTGCTTACCGAAAAATCCTCCGCCGTTACTGCTTCTTTTATGCTTCTGTAAAAATCGGGACTCCTGTAAAGAACTCCCAGAAGCTGCTCTTCGGCAGTTATGGCTCTTATGTTAGTGGAGTTTTTCATAGCAAGCTTACTGTTGCGGCTCATAGCATCCTGCTGAATTTTAGTATACTTCTGACTCTCTTCCTTTTTTCGGGTGCGCCTTCGGAACTGTTCGATTCTAACAGCGATTTTCGTTTTATCCACCTGTAGCTCCTCAGCGAGTCTCGAAGTATATATATCCTGAGCAATTACGCTTGTTTTAGCTAAAACCTCTGCGGCTTTTTCGAGATATTTCATCTTACCGTCACTGGTCTGAAGGTCAAAGCCCTTCCGTAATCTGATAAGCTCAAATTCTATATCGTTTGCTGCTCCGTCGATAAGACTTCTGTAGCGCTCGGGACCGAATTTTTTCAGTATTTCATCCGGGTCCTTACCGCCCTCGAGACGGATAACTCTCACCTTCATACCGATGGAGGAGAAAATTCCTATCGCTCTGTCCGTGGCCTTCTGACCCGCATCGTCAGCATCGTAGGAGAGGATGATTTCGTCAGTATATCTTGCTAAAAGATGTGCCATTTCACTGGTCAGTGCCGTGCCGAGACAGGCTATAACATTATCAAAGCCTGCCTGATGCAGAGAGATGGCATCCATATAACCTTCCACTAAAATGAGGCTTTTTTCCTTGGTGCTTTTAGCCATATTCAGACCGAAAACACCGAGGCTCTTTTTGTAAACAAGAGTGTCTGAAGAGTTAATATATTTCGGCTTACTATCATCGAGGACACGTCCGCCGAAGGCAACCACATTACCTCTTACGTCGATAATCGGCACCATAACTCTGTTACGGAAGGAATCGTAGAAGCTTACCTTTCCGTTTTTCTCACTCTTATTGGCTAAATTGGCTTCGTATAGCTCTTCGTAGCTGTAGCCCTTGCCTCGCATATAAGTGAGAAGATTTCTCCAGCCGTCGGGAGCATAGCCGAGACCGAAGCGGATTATCGTACCCTTTTTCAGTCCTCTTTCTTTATAATAATCGAGACCTGCCTTGCCCTGCTCTTCGAAAAGACAGGCATTGAAAAACCGTGCGGCCTCCTTATTGATTTCGTACATTCTCTTTCTTTTTTCAGCCAGAGAATTATCGTAGCCCTCACTGGGCATCACCATACCGCAGCGGTCACATAAAAGCCTTACCGCTTCGGTGTAATCAAGATTTTCTGCACGGCGGATAAAGGAGATTACCTCGCCCCCTGCTCCGCAACCGAAGCAGAAAAAACTCTGACTCTCGGGGTAAACTGTAAAGGAGGGTGTTTTTTCATTATGGAAGGGACAGAGACCAACGAGATTTTTACCTCGTCTTTTAAGAGGAGTATATGATGATATTATCTGCTCGATATCGCATCTCATACGAAGCTCTGCGAGAAATTCATCGGAAAATCTTTGTGCCATAATTACACCGTCCCTTCTGTAGAATGCAAAATGCAAAATGCAAAATGCAAAATTGTGGTCGCGGGTTTACCGCAATATTTCTTTTACATTCTTTACCGCACAGAAACTCGGGCAGTAAAAGTTGAAAAATCAAATTATTTATTTGTTTTTTTACAAATCGAAACAAGGATTGATATTATCTCTTTAATGTCTCCTGATACGCTTGAAAACTCTTTTTCTGTCAAATAATCTGTTCTATATAAAAGCTTCAACCAATAATAGGTTTCGTTTGCCTCTTTTAAAGCAATATTCATCTTTGTATTAAAATCAGGCTTTGTTTGACCTTTCTGAGCTTCTGCAACATTTGCACCGATACTTGTCCCGCTTCTTAAAAGTTGCTTTGATAAAACATATTCATTCTTTTCATTTGTCAAATGCTTATAAAGATTAACAATCCTTACAGCAAAATCAAAGCTTTTTTCTTCTATCGCATTATACATAAATAATACCTCGTGAAATACCTTCATTTACATAAAGAGGCGGTATATCACTTATTTATTTTGAAATCTGTCCCGCCATTTTGCATTTTGCATTCTGCATTTTGCATTTAATCAATAGTTCCATCCCTTAGGAATAAAGTAGTCACCGTAGACCTTGAGTACATAATCATCGGTCATACCGGCAATATAATCACAGGCTGCTCTTTCGGCACCCTCCTGCCAGGCGATGGTTATGTATTCGTTTGGAAGCTCGTTGGGGTTTGACACAAAAAACTCATAAAGAGCCTGAATGAGCCTTATTGCCTTACCTTCTTCACTTTTACAGGCAGGATTAGTGTAAACTCTGTCAAACATAAATTCGTGAAGCATATCAAAGGCTGACTGAATGTCGCTGTCGAGAACTATTTCATCCTTTGTGTTTTCGATGGCGGACATCACGAGAGTGTTTATTCTCTGACTTTTCGTTTCGCCTAAAATTTTTCTTGCCTCAGCGGGAATATTACCCTCGGTTATTATCCCGCCCCTTACGGCATCGTCTATGTCGTGATTAATGTAGGCTATTCTGTCGGCAAGCTTTACTATTCTGCCCTCGAGAGTGGAGGCTTCCTCACCTCTCGTATGACAGAGGATACCGTTTCTCACTTCGTAGGTGAGATTGAGTCCCTTGCCTTTATTTTCGAGAAAATCGACCACACGCAGACTCTGTTCAAAGTGCTTGAAGCCTCCGGGGTACACCTCGTTGAGAGCTCTTTCTCCGGCATGTCCGAAGGGAGTGTGTCCCAGGTCGTGTCCGAGAGCTATGGCCTCAGTCAGAGTTTCGTTAAGAGAAAGCCCCATAGCGATGGTACGGGCAATCTGCGAAACCTCAAGTGTATGAGTAAGGCGTGTTCTGTAATGTGCGCTGTCCGGTGCAAGGAAAACCTGCGTCTTATGCTTCAGGCGTCTGAAAGCGGGACAGTGGATAATCCTGTCTCTGTCTCTCTGAAAGGCTGTTCTTACAGGACATTCCTCTTCAGAAATCTGTCTTCCACGGGTATTTTCACAGAGAAAGCCATATTCGGAGATAGTTTTTCTTTCATTTTCCAGAGATCTGAGTCTGATGTGAGACATTAAAAACACCCCTTTTTTTATCCTATATAATTATATACGCAAAAATTTTCTTTTTTCCCCTAAATTTTTAAAATTAAATTTCACAAAATTTTTCATCGATAACCTGACAGTCAAATCTGCCGTTTGAAACATCGATGAGCTTCGCTCTGAAGGAGTCAACCAGCCCCTCAGGCATACGGAAGGTTACGGTGACATTATCGGTAAATTCCGTATCCTCGACTATACCTCCGCATTCACAGATGAGAGGCACTAATCTTCCGTAAAAATTATAATCAGCCGTAGCAGTTACTATCTTGCACAAGGACATAGTGATGATTCCGCCCGAGTCAAGAGCTATTTTCGCACCGTGGGAATAGGCTCTGACGAGACCGCCCGCACCAAGCATTATGCCGCCGAAATAACGGGTGACCACTACACAGCAATCAGTCACATCCTCCTTTAAAAGCACATCAAGACAGGGAATGCCTGCTGTACCCTGAGGCTCACCGTCATCACTGAAACGGCGCACTCCACCCTCACGAAGAACATAAGCATAGACATTATGGGTGGCATCCCAGTGCTTTGATTTTATGCTGCCGATGAAATCCAGAGCCTCCTGCTGAGTTTTTACAGGCTTTACATAGCCGATAAATCTCGACTTTTTCTCTATGAACACATCGGAGTTTTCATTTTTTATTGTGCGGTATTCGGACATGGGAACCTCCTTGTTAATGCGAAATGCGGAATTCGGAATGCGGAATGCGGAATTGCGGTCGCAGATATACCTGAATATAATATTTAAGTTGTTTACTGCAGAGAAAATCGTGCGATGAGGGTAAAAGAGTAAATTATAAAAGATTTTTCTTTGCACATAAAACGACAAAGCAGTTTGGCGGCATAAGGAAAAATTTATAATGTAACCTTAAACGGATATGATCGGAACGAAGTGACCGTTTATTCCGAATTTCGCATTCCTCATTCCGCATTTGATAACGCTTTGCGTTATCAGTAAAATGAAAATAAGACGATACAAAAACTGCATCGTCTGATTTACATAAAAAATAATTATTTGCTGAGATTGAAACGCTTATTGAATCTGTCAACACGTCCGCCTGTATCAACAAGCTTCTGCTTACCTGTAAAGAAGGGGTGGCAGCTTGAACAAATATCAACACGCATATCCTTTTTGGTGGAACCTGTAGCGATCTTAGCGCCGCAAGCACATCTTACTTCTGTCTGTTCGTAGTTGGGATGAAGATCCTTTTTCATTTTGTTCACCTCTTTCGGCTCTTTGCATTATTTAACGAATGGTATTGTATCACAAGAAAAATGAAAAATCAACATTTTTTTGAAAATAATTTATTTTATTTTGAAAAAGTTTTTTCAGGACTTACTCTACTACTATAGCCTTGCCCAGATGGAAGGAATAAAGCACCGTTTCCTTTACGGAATAATCGGTACAAAGAGACAGAGCTTTTCTGTAAAGCTTTACCTGTGAGGAATACTTTTCCCTGAATTCCTCCTCGGTTTCAAGCCTGTCAGTCTTATAGTCAACTACTACAAGCTCACCGTTTTCCGTGAAGGCACAGTCAGCGATACCCTGTATCATTACCTTTTCATCGGAAAATTCGTCCGTACCCTCGTACACCTCGTTTATAGGCACCTCTATGGTGAATTTCTTTTCTCTCATCACATTATCACTTGCGAGTATTCTCTTCGCAAGGTCGCTTTCAAAGAAACGCTCAACAGCAGAAACATTTATGCCCTGTGCCTGTATATCGGTGATGATACCCTTTTCACGGAGTCTCTCTATCTCCCCTTTCACATCGCAGGAAGCATTTCCGTAATCTGCGAACTGCATAAAGGAGTGAGTAGCGATACCCTTCTGAGCACCCGTGAGACCGTTTTCTGACAAAAACGACGGCATAGATGAGGCGAAGTATTCTCTGTCCACAAAGTCTTTATCTACCTCAGAGGCAGCTCTTTTCATCAGAACACCCGAAAGAGCCTCGTACTTATATCTGAAATTCACCTTTTCTTCTATGGCTCTGAGCAGATTTCCGTCAGACTCGGAGGAACTCTCTCTTCTTCTGCCATGAGAAGGCATAACATCCTCTTCCACAGAGGAAACCACTACCTTGAGAGGTGAAGGACACCCGAGAACTATATGCTCCCGACAGCCGAGAACATCACGAAGCTCTGACGCATCACTGTGGCGAAGAAGTGCCGTAACTATCCACTCGCCCATACCGCCTGCTGAAGAAACGAGGAAGGACGAAATCTTTTCCTTTTTCGGATTTATGTTATCGTAGCATTTTTTAAGAGTTGTTTCGAGGTTATTGGTGCCGTAAACCATAATAAGTCTTTCCCTGGCACGGGTGAGAGCTACATAAAGAACACGGAGCTCTTCGCTAAGATCGTCCATTCCCTTGGAAAGCTTTACGGCACTGTGACAGACCGTGTCAAACTGGTCGAAGGTGTCGATGTCTCTTCTGACTATACCGAGACCGTGCTTAAGACTGATAAGGAGATTTTCTCTCTCATCGGTTTTATTGAACTTACTTCCACAGGCACCGAGAATACACACAGGAAACTCCAGACCCTTCGATTTATGGATAGACATTATCTTTACCGAATCGGCGTTCTGCACCTGACCGAGACAGGCGGTAAGGTCCTTTTTATTATGCTTCAGCCTGTCGATGAAACGCACAAAGCCCGAAAGTCCGCCCGATCCCGTTTTCTCATAGGTATCCGCATAGTCCGTCAGAAGCATAAGATTCGACCTTTTCATTCCCGTCGGGTCTACGGCATCGAAGATATTAAGAATAGCCGTATCCTCGAAAACCTCGCCGATAAGGTCTCTTACACATCGGCAGAGGCTTATTCTGCGCCAGTGTCTTATCTTTTCGTTAAAGGCTTTTACCTTTTCGTTGCTCTTTTCCTCCTGAATGAGAAGGCAGGAATAAATGTCTCCCTTTCTCGAATCGATACGGTACTGACTTACATCGTCGGCAGTAAAGGAAAACAGCGGCGAAAGCATCACGCTTAAAAGAGGTACATCCTGCTTGGGATTATCGATAATACGAAGAATGTTAAGAGCGAGAGCGATTTCAGAGGCTTCAAGAAATGAGCCTGTAGGTTCAGTAAAGGAAGGTACACCCATTTTACGGAAGGCATCTGCGTAAATATTGCTTCTGCTTTTGGCCGAGCGTAAGAGTACGGCGAAATCTCCGAAGGTGGCCTTTCTTTCACCCGCTTCACCCTTTACGGTAAAGCCTGAGTCTATCATTTCTTTTATGAGCCTTGCTATATATCTTGCCTGATTTTCATCACTGCTTTCGAGAATAAGGTCGCCCGTTTCCACGAAGTGAAGCTCTGCCCCGAGACGGTTTTCGTCCTCGTAAAATGCAGAGGGCACGAGTCTTTCCTCCTCGTTATAATCCACGGCACCGCAGCTTTTACTCATAAGCGCATCGAAGATAAAATTGATTATATCCGTTACACCCTTACGACTGCGGAAGTTATTACCGAGAACTATCTTTGCGGGATAGTTATCCTTTTCACGGTCGTAAAGGGCGTACCTCTCCTTAAGAGAGATGAAAATTTCGGGCATAGCCTGTCTGAAGCCGTAAATGCTCTGCTTGACATCGCCTACACGGAAAAGATTACTGCGTGAAATAGCCGTAAACAGCATATCCTGTGCTTCGTTAGTGTCCTGATATTCGTCGATAAGTATTTCATCGTAGGCTTCAGCTATTTCCTTCGCCTTTTCGGTTTTCTCATATCCGTCTTCGGTTTTTCTCACCAAAAGCTTCAGCGCTCCGTGAGCTATGTCGCTGAAATCGGCGAGCTTTTTCTCTTTTTTATTTCTCGAATAAATCTCACCGTAGAGCTTTACGGTTTTAACGAGCGATTTTACGAGAGGTGCAAAGAACTCCATATCCTCCCTGAAATCCTTTTCCGAAGAGAAGAAATGACTTTTAAGAGCCTTTACCCTTTTAGTGCAGGCGTCTCTTTTAAAAACGAGAGAGTCGAAAAAGCTGTCATCCTTGAGACTCTTCGGCGCTCTGCCTCTTTTGGCGGGAGCGAAGGTGAGAATTTTCTCTCTTGCCTCATCCCACTCGCCCTGTGAAAGATGGTCAAGACAGGCACAGAACTGCCGTCTGTCCTCACTTACCGCATCGTAAAATACATTGGTGTATTCCTCGTTCCCCTCACTTTCCGAAAGAATATAGTCGGCTATATCCACGGCATAGCTGAGGCAGTCGGAAACATAGGAAATAATTATCTTTCCGTAGATGCTATCACCGAAATCCTTTACATTACTGTACTCGTCACAGAGTGAGTCCAGCCAGAAATCGGGGAAAGGAAATGAACGGGAGTTTTCGTAGAGCTTTTTCACCGTTTCGGCTAAATAGCTGTCATCTCTGCCTCTGAAAAGAAGCTCGGAAAGATTACGGAAATCCTTTCCGCCCTCATCGTACATAAAGCAGAGCGCCTCGTTCACGCTGTCATTTTTTATTATTTCCAGCTCACCCTCATCGGCATTTACCGTGTCGGGAGAGAAATCCAGAAGCTCGAAATTTTCCTTCACCAGAGAAGCACAGAAGCTGTCAATGGTACAGATTTTCGCCGAGGGCAGAAGCATCTGCTGTTTTATGAGATTTGCATCCGTGGGATTTTCACGCAGAAGCCCCTCCACGGCAGCTGTTATTCTTTCGAGCATTTCATTTGCGGCGGCCTTAGTGAAGGTAACGATAAGAAGTCTGTCGGCAGAGGTTGGGTTTTCTCTATCCGTAAGACGCTGTATTACTCTTTCTACGAGGACTGCCGTTTTGCCCGAGCCTGCGGCGGCGGAGACTACTATGTCCCCTCTGCGGGAATTGATGGCATCCTTCTGATTTTCTGTCCAGCTTCTGCTCATTCTGTCTCCTCCTTTTCCGCAAGTAATTCCACACATTCATCGTGGGGTATTTTTCTGATATATCTCTTTTCGGGATTTTCCTCCAGACAGATTTCCCTGTAATCGCACCAGTCACACACATCCGTGTAGGACGAGCCGCAGACGGGCTTGGCGGGAATGATACCGTCCTGAATATCCTCTGCCATATTTATTATAACCTCATCCATCTTTTTGCCGAGTCTTTCCAGCTGATAAAGAGAAATGAATTTACCTTTGATTTTACCGCTTCTCTTATCGGCAGTTACGGGAATAAAGAGCCCCTTACCCTCGGTGTCCATATGGCTTACCATATCGTAATCATCCACTATCATACCGTTCATTTTGCCGGCACGGTAACGGTTTTCTCTGAGAAGCAGTTCATCATCACCCCGTGACTCCGCATTCACCGTGCTCATTTTCGCAGGAAAATACAGAATACCTGCAGGGATAATGTCCTTATATTCACCCTCGCCCTTTCTCCAGATGGAGATAAGGTAGAGAAGCATCTGCATATTAAGACCCTCTAAAACATCGGAAAGCTCGAAGGTTTTTCCGCCTGTTTTATAGTCCACGACTCTGATGAAGCGCTTACCGTCCATATCCATTTTATCCACACGGTCGATAACACCTCTTATCTGCACCGTACCTTTAGAAATCTCCAGAGTAAAAGGCTTCACATCGCCGTCACGCCTGATAGAAAGCTCGAAATCACATGGCTCGAAATCACTGGACGAGAACTCTCCGCGCAGTCTCTCCATAATGTCGGAGAGAACCTTTAAAAGTCGGGAATAGATATAATTGAAGCGTGAATCCTTGGTGTCGCTTCCGCCCATCTTATCATTCATATATTCCTCGAGACAGTCACGCAGCTCTTCTTTCATCTGCTCGTCGGAAAGAGCAAGAAAATCCTTACCCTTGTATTTTTTCAGTATCAGCTCTAAAACATGGTGCACCACAGTACCGCTCTGAGAAGCGTCGAGCTTAGCCTTGACTCTGGGCGAAGCACCGATACCGTAACGGCAGTAGTACATAAAGGGGCATTTGCTGTAGGTCTCCATCTGTGAAGCGGAGAAATACAGGTCCTTGCCGAAGAGGGAGAGAGCCGTTTCCTTGTCTTCGATTTCGTACGGCTCCTTAAAAACAGCCCTGCTCATAGAGGTAAGAACTCCGCCATACTCCTTTTTATCAGCGAAGAAGGAATAAAGAGTGTTACTCTCTGTGCTGTCCTCACGGTATTTTTCCGCCATGAGTCTGAAGGCGGATTTCTCACTTTCGATAAGGTCGATAAGTGCTTCATTTCCCGTGGTAATATTTTTAAGACCGGGTATCATTTTTTCGCAGAGAGTGATACCTTCGCTTTTCGTTCTTTTTTCGTCGCCCTGTCCAGAAACGCAGTAAGAAAGATAAAGTCTGTCCGAGGGGGAAGAAAGTGCATTGTAAAGAATGAAGCGTTCCTTCAGGCTCTTTTCCTTTACGCCGTCACCGAGAGAAAGGCCCGTGCTTTCCAGTCTGCCTTTTTCGAAGGCGGAGAAAAGCCCGCTTTCGCTCTGAGTTTTCGGGAAAAGTCCGCTGTTAAGACCTACAGCGAAAACTACCTTTGCCTTTTTAGTGAGCATTCTTTCGGCACTTACCACACTAACCTCGTCGAAACCGTCGGGAAGCTTACCGAGAGTCTTTTCGCCGATAACCAGCTCGAAAAGCTCACTTAATCTCTTCGGACTTACCTTTCTTTCACCCAAGGCACCTGCCATATCGTCCAGAGCTTCCATAAGAATGTCCCACACCTGCTCTTGCTCGAGAGCAAGGTCAGTATCCCCCTCCTTTTCCAGAGCGAGTGCATACTGCTTAAGGCTTTCGTCGATTTTATTTTCTCTTAGGAAGTAATACACTGCCTTTATCGCCTCGATGGCGTTGCCTTCTGTGATTTTTTCACGCAGAGCGAGAATGGGCAGAACTGTTTTTTCTCTTAAAGCATTAAGCACATTGAGTTCTGCCTGTCTTTTTTCATTAAGGCTTTCACCGAAGCCATCGGGATTATATTTCCACTCTTCGATCCACTTTTTACCGCTGATGTCCCACATAAAGCAGTAGTTTTCCAGCCGTGCGCTTTCCTCGTCACCGATGCCCGTAAGATAGGTCTTAAGATAACGGAAAACATAATCGCTGTCGAAGCCTTCTCCGCAGATTTTAAGCAGACTTCTTACCAGAATCATCAGAGGCTGATGAATAATCTCCTGTCTCTTATCCTCGAAAAAAGGTATGCCGTAGGTGTGAAAGGCAGAGCGAAGCTGTCTTTCGTAGCTTTCACCGTCTCTGTAAACCACGGCTATATCTCTGCAGCGGTAATCACCCGTGCGGATGAGTGCTTTTATTTTACGTGCCACGGCATCACATTCCTCGTAGAAATCTCCCGCCGTAATGACCGTTACATTTTCACTTCTGCCCTCATAAACTTTGAAATCGGGTTTATATAAATTCTTTTCTATGTGAGCGATGTCGTCTCTGAAATATTCGCTTTCACCCTTACAGATAACAGGCTCTGCCACCTGAACATTATATTCCCCTGCCAGCTTCATAAGCTTACGGGCAGCACGCTGAATGTAGGGAAATGGCCCCGTACCCGCCGTGATGTCGATTTTGTCCAGACAAAGAGTGATATAAACATCCTCTGCCTGTCTCATCATAAGAGAGATAAGCTTTAGTTCGTCACAGGTAAAGGAAGGGAAGCCGTCGATAACTACAGTTTTGCCCTTAAAGAAATCCTCACCGCAGAGTATCTCATAAACCTTCGACAGTAAATCCGCATCATCGAAGGCACTCTGTGCCACCACAGCCTCATAGGTACGGTAAATAAGTGAGGCCTCCTCGGCTTTCTCACGGAGAAGTCTGTCGGTAATGCTTTCGGCACTCTTAAGAAGGTCATCGGCTGTTATGCCCTCGTTCTTCATTTCATCCACGAAGGAGAGAAGCTTTTCGCAGAGTGCTATGTCATTCTTATGTCTGCTGAAAACACGGAGTCTGTCGCTTATGCTCTCCACAGCAAGGGACATATAAATTAATCTTGCCGCACCCGAAACGACAGGCTTTTTAATGCCGCCATAAAGAGAAAGAGCGATGTGAGAAAGACGGGTAAAGGAAAGCACCTCCACCCCCGAAGCCGCCTTCGGCCCTAAAAGAGAAAGAATGCTCCTGTCACTTTCGAAGGTGTACTGACGGGGTACGATGAGCATAGTCTCTTTCCCCTCTTTTACCCTTTCACCGAGTATTTTATGAGCGGCGGTCGTCTTTCCGCTATTTTTTCTGCCGATGATAAAATTAAGCATAATATTCTCTCCGTAAATTTGATGAACTTATTATACATTAACCGATTTTATTTTGCAAGACAGGAAAGAAGCAGAGAGAAGATATTCGTACTGTGAATGCACAATAATAGCTGAAAGACAAGAGACAGGATTTTTCACGGTAGAAATCAGCAGAAAGCAGTAAAAAATAAACCTCTCCTTTTTCAGAAGAGGTTATCCTGCAACTTTTCCTTTTATGCGAAATATCTTATCAGATAAAGCACCAGCATATGTGCCGGATAGAAGGCATAAAAGCCATACTGCAGAGGCTTGTTTTTTCCGAATCTCTTTCCGCCGTAAAGCCAGATAGGAATAAGTGAGAATACGGCGAAGCCCTGAGTGGGAATTTCGAAAGCCTTACCGAAGAACTCGACGGGTATGACCTGTCCTTCAAAAAATACGATGTTAATAAGCACCATACCGATAAGCTGAAGCACCCACGCAAAGGGGAAATCTCTGAAAAGATAAAACAGCACTACCATCAGCACACCGTTAAACCCGTAATCCACGAAGCCGATTACCGATGCCACGGCAATAAGCATAAGGAAAAGAACGGAACGGGCAATATTTTTTCCGCTTCTGTCCTTTTTCAGTCTGTCAATAACAATAATGGCAGAAAGACCGAGAAGCAGAGTGAACATAACATTCTGATGATAAGGATTAAAGACTCTGCTGCTGTAGAAAAGATTAAAGGGTATTTCGGAAATAATACCGAAGCCTAAAAGTCTCAATGCATATTTTTTCACATCAGAGGTACGGCAGAAGCCTTCTGCGATAAAGAATGCGAAAATCGGAAAAGCAAGTCTGCCGATATATGTAAGCCAGTCTCCTAAGGACATATATGTAGCCCAGATGTGGTCACAGAGCATGAGTGCCACAGCGATAAGCTGAAGCATTTCTTTACGGAGTCCGCCGAAAGGAGTATGTACGAGAGGACTGTTACACGGGATTTTCTTTTTTTCCATAAAAGCACCGCCTTTTTCTTTTTTTACAATCTTATTATATAGTAATATTACATTAAAAATATTGAAATTTTATTAATTTTGAGTTATAATGAAATGTATTACTTTCAGGAGATGAATTTATGAAAACTTACCGTATACATCTTATCAGACACGCCCTCACACAGGACAACCTCGACGGCGTTTATGCAGGCAGAACAGACTCCCCTCTCTGTGCAGAAGGTATAGAGCAGTTAAAAGACGCCGTAGAAAAATATATCTATCCTCAGGCGGACTTCGTTTTTTCTTCACCCTTAAAGCGTTGCACCGAAACAGCCGGGATTATCTATCCCCATCTCAAGCCTATAATTATGGATGCACTTACGGAATATAATTTCGGTGAATTCGAGGGACAGACAGCCGAGGTGCTTCACGAAAAGCAGCCTCTTTTTGACCGCTGGATAAGAGGTGAAGAGGGTATAAAGCCTCCCTTCGGTGAGAGTAACGCTGACTTTGCAAACAGAGTCTGCAGCTGCTTCGAAAAAATGGTGGACGGTATCATAAAATCAGGCACCGACTCCGTAGCCATCGTCACTCACGGCGGTGTTATCTCCACAATCCTCGCTAATTTCGGAATTCCCGAGGCGAGTGTAAGTCAGTGGCTCACACCCTCCTGCTGCGGCTACACTCTTCTCGTTTCCCATTTCTTATGGATGAGCGGTAAAAAGGTCGAGGTAATAAAGGAAATTCCCGAAAATCCCGATGCATCCGACAAAGGAAACTACTACGACGGCTGGGACTATTATCCCGACGATGACGATTTCGACATCAGCGAATATCTTGATGACTTTAAAGACTGACAGGAAGAAATAATATGAATATTCTCGTTTTAGGGGATATAGTCAGCGGTATAGGCTGCGACTTTTTAAGAAGAAAGCTCCCCTCCTTCAAAAAGCTTAAAAATATAGACCTCTGCATCGCAAACGGTGAAAATTCCGCCACAGGAAACGGCATTACACCCGACTCTGCTGAGCATCTTTTCACTAGTGGCGTGGACCTCATCACCACAGGCAACCATGTTTTCAGAAGAAAAGAGGTCTATGACTATTTAGACGAAAACGAATTTATCGTAAGACCCTATAATCTCTCACCCTCTGCACCCGGCAGAGGTGTAGCTGTAATGGATATGGGAAGATACTCCGTAGCTGTCATCAACCTTATGGGCAATATGTTCAGTGACAGCTGTGATAACAGCTTCCGTGCCGCAGACAAGGCTGTAAAGGAAGCGGCTGAAAAAACCGATATCATCCTCGTGGACCTTCACGCAGAAGCCACCAGTGAGAAAAAAGCTCTGGGATTTTATCTTGACGGCAGAGTCTCCGCTGTTTTCGGTACCCATACCCATGTGCTTACTGCTGACGAAAGAGTCCTTCCGAAGGGCACAGGCTACATTACCGACATCGGTATGTGCGGAGTAAAGGACAGCGTTTTAGGTGTGGATAAGGATATAGTCATCTCTAAATTTCTCACAGGTATGCCCGTACGCTTCGACAGTGCACAGGGCGACTGTATGATTAACGGCTGCATTTTTACCGTTGACGAAAAAACAGGTAAATGCCTTTCAGCCGAAAGAGTTTGTTTGGAATGAGGTATTTCACGATGAAAAAGCTTATATGTGTTCTGCTGTGCATTACGTCAGCGTTCTGTATTTTCTCCGCCTGTAAAAAGAACGAGGACGAACCCACACAGGAAACCACTGCCGAAGCCGAAACCACAGCTTCACCCGTAACAGAAAAAAAAATCACCCTCGGCTACTTCGAGTCCAAGGGCTTCAATCCCTACAAGACAGACAGTCCTCTTAACAGAAGCCTGCTCACCCTCGTTTATGACAGTCTTTTTCTCATAGAAGACGGCTATACCGTATCCCCTCTCATCGCAGAGAGCTTCACTAACGAAGGTAATAAGCTTACCGTCACGTTAAAGGAAGAGCTGTACTTTTCCGACGGAAGCCTCGTAGACCCTTCTGATGTGGTCTACTCTTTCAATATGGCTAAGGATAACTCCTTTTACTCTAAAAGACTTTCTAACATAAAGTCCGCCACAGCTTCGGATTCATCGGTTGTTTTCGCCCTCGGACAGGAGGATATTTTCGCTGAAGGCTGTCTCACCTTCCCCATCATAAGAGCAGGTGACGCAGGAGAAAAAACTCCCGTGGGAAGCGGAAGATATATTCTGAAAAAGAAGGACGGTGCCTACTTCCTTAAATCTAACGAAAGTACCACCAGAAAAGAGGAAATGGCCACCGACAGAATAAATCTCGTTCCCGTAAGTGCCGATGAAGGTGAGCTTTATCTCCTTCAGACAGGTGATCTCACCTATTTCTTCGACGATTTAAGTGACGGAGAATATACTAAAATCGGTGCAAATATGGTAAAAATGCCCCTTAATAATTTAGTTTTTATTTCCTTTAACAGCGAAGGTGTTTTCGCAGATGAAGCACTTAAAAAGGCGGTGAACCTCGCCATTGACAGAACAGGTCTGTGTGACAGTGTCTATGAGGGTATGTACCGCAGAACAAAAAGTGTATTCAATCCCGACTGGCATATTGTCTCCGACCTGCCCGTCAGCGAAAATCCTTATAACACCAAGGAAGCGGAAAGCCTTCTGGAAAAAAGCGGCTACATTTATGCCTACTCACATAACGCTTACCGCTCAAAGAATTTCGAATTTTTAAACATAAAGCTTCTCGTCTGCAGTGATACCGAAGCAAAAGTTGCTCTTGCCAAAGAGATAAAAAAGTCTCTGGAAGGCATCGGCATCGGTGTGGAGCTTTATGAAAAAGAATACAGTGAATATATCAGCTGTCTCAAAGACGGTGATTTTGACCTTTATGTAGGCGAAATCAAGCTTTCGCCCAATATGTCTCTTTCGCCCTTCTTCTCTTCAGGCGGAAATGCAAGCTACGGAATAGACACTAAAAGCGTGACTGCCAAAGCCTATTTCGATTTCACTAAGGGCGCTATAGATGTTTCCACCTTCGTACAGGTCTTCGACAGCACCCTCCCCTTCATCCCTCTGTGCTACCGTGACGGTATGGCTTACTATTCACGTGAGCTTTCCTATGAGGGAAATGTGAACGAATATGAGCCGTTTAAGAATGTGTACAGCTGGGAAGCGTAACAGAAGCTGAAGGCTTCTGTTAAATGCAAAATGCAGAATGCAAAATACAGGGTCACTTCGTTCCAATTATATCCGTGTAAGGTTGTTTTAAAATATACCGTTACACGGCCAAACTGCCTTGTACAACTAAAAACACAATTAATTATAATTTACTCTTTGCTTTTTACTCCGCATCTTCCTCTGCGGAGACAACTTAAAATATTATATAGCGGTAAATCCGCGACCGCAATTTTGCATTTTGCATTCTGCATTTTGCATTTATCGAAAGGAGTGAGGATAAAAATGACACCTGTTCAGTACATCAAGGGTGTAGGTGAAAAAAGAGCAGCACTTTTGAAAAAGCTCGGCATAGAAACACTTTACGATTTAGTGCATTTTTATCCCCGCACCTACATCGACTTTACTTCCCTTACCCCTATCTGTAAGCTCGTTCCCGACAGCATCGGCTGTTTTTCTGCCGTGGTAGGCTATGACCCGGTGGAGCATCAGATAAGAAAGGGTATGACTGTTTATAAAACTCTCGTCACCGACGGTGAAGCCGGAGTTCACATAACCATATTCAATAACCGTTTTCTCGCTGAGAAGATGAAGCAGGGCGAGGAATACGTTTTCTACGGCAAAGTTACCGTAAACCGAGGCTCCTTCGAAATGACCAACCCTCTCGTAGAGCCTTTCAGCGAGGATATGTCCATGATGCCTGTCTATCCCCTTACGGCAGGACTTACCTCGAACATTCTGACCAAGATTATAAATAATGCTCTGCCCCTATATATGGAGAAAAAGGAAAAGGACTTCCTTCCCGACAGTGTAAGAAAAGAGTATTCTCTCTGTCACGAAAGCTTCGCTCTTAAAAACATCCATTTTCCTAAAAGCAGAGCAGAATATGAAATCGCCCGCCGCCGTCTGATTTTCGAAGAGCTTTTTATTCTGCAGGCAGGAATGAAAATGCTCAGAAAGAGAAACAGAAAACAGACCTCGGGCATAATAGAAAAGGACTGCAGTAAGGAATTTATCTCTTCTCTTCCCTTTACCCTTACAGGTGCTCAGAAAAGAGTTATCGGTGAGGCTGTAAAGGATATGCAGAAGAATGTACCCATGAACCGTCTCGTTCAGGGTGACGTAGGCTCGGGTAAAACCGTAATCGCCTGTGCACTCACCTATGTAGCGGCTAAAAACGGTCTGCAGAGTGCCTTTATGGCTCCTACGGAAATTCTGGCAAGACAGCATTACGAAACAGTAAAAAAACTCACTGAAAACACAGGAATAACCGTAGACCTTTTAGTAGGCTCTCTTACACCTAAAAAGAAAAAAGAAGCAAAAGAGAGACTCGCCGAGGGCAAAACCGACATCATTATCGGCACTCACGCCCTCATTACCGACGACACTCTTTTCAGCCGTCTCGGTCTCATCGTCACTGACGAGCAACACCGCTTCGGTGTAAATCAGAGAGGCTCCCTTTCCGCTAAGGGTAACTCCCCGCACACTCTCGTTATGAGTGCCACACCCATCCCACGTACTCTTTCGCTTATCATTTACGGAGACCTGGACCTTTCCGTTATCGACGAGCTTCCTAAGGGAAGGCAGAAGATTTCCACCTACTGTGTGGATACCTCCTACCGTCAGAGACTTTACGCTTTCATTAAAAAGCATCTCGATGCAGGACTCCAGGCTTACATTGTCTGCCCTGCCGTAGAGGAAGGTGACAGTGAGCTTACCGCCGCCACGGAATATGCAGAAAGGCTTAAAGGTGAGATTTTCCGTGACTACAGCGTAGGACTTTTACACGGAAAAATGAAAGGTGCCGAAAAAGAAAAGGTGATGGAAAGCTTTTCTAAGGGTGAGACGGGACTTCTGGTAGCCACCACCGTAATCGAGGTAGGCGTCGATGTACCGAACTCTGTCATTATGGTTATCGAAAATGCAGAACGGTTCGGTCTGTCACAGCTCCATCAGCTCCGAGGAAGAGTGGGCAGAGGTACTGAAAAATCCTACTGTGTTCTCGTAAGTGACGCAGAAACCGAAACCTCTAAGGCAAGACTAGATATAATGTGCAAAACCTCCGACGGCTTTAAAATAGCCGACAAGGATCTGGAGCTTCGTGGACCCGGTGACTTTTTCGGCTCACGTCAGCACGGTCTTCCCGACCTTAAGATAGCTGACCTTACGGAGAATATGGACATCGTGAGAGAAAGCAGGCAGGCCTGTGAAAATCTTTTCAGAGATGACCCCACACTTTCCAAAGAAGAAAACCGAGGCATAAGACAGGGCATAGCACGGCTCTTCGCCTCGCAGAAATATATTACCTTCAATTAAAAAATGAAAGGAAAAATATCAGTATGAAAAAAATAGCAAGCTTTACAATTGACCACACTATATTACATAAGGGTATGTATCTTTCCAGAACAGATATGAACACTGTTACCTACGACATCAGATGCCGCCGTCCGAATGTGGAGGAGGTAATGGAAAATGGCTCAATTCACACCTTGGAGCATCTTTTCGCCACCTTCGTAAGAAACAGCACCGTTTCTGATAAAATCATCTACTTCGGACCTATGGGCTGCAGAACAGGCTTTTACTTCATCACTGCCGACACCCTTCCGAAGTCAGAAGCCATCAGCCTTACCAGAGAAGCTCTCGCCTTCTGTGCCGCCTTTGAAGGCGAGGTACCCGGTGTTTCTGCCGAGGAATGCGGAAACTACCGTGACCATAATCTGCCCGTAGCCAAGGCTGAGGCTGCCGAAATGGTTAAGGTTCTCGAAAACTGGACAGAGGAAAAACTTGTATACCCTGTGAAATAAGCAAAGTCTTGAAACAGAACGGGTTTTATGATAGAATAATTCAGATCTTACAGAATGCCGTTACCGTATTCTGAAATCAGCTCCTCAGAAATACGGTCTTGTGTGCTCCTGATTAAAAAGAAGGTGAGGTGAGCCTGTGGAAAAAAGTAAAGAAAGCTTCAGAAAAGAGTTGTCCGATACGGTGTCCTTTAATCTTAACGATACCTACTTTCTCGACGATGATGTCCCCTATTCACCCTTCTGCGGTGAGGAGGCAGAAGAGATTATCCTTCCTGTAGAAGCGGAAAGCTCTGACCCGGAAGTAATACCCCGTGATGTGGAGGAAATACCTTCAGCCGTAAAAGCAGTTCATCACGAAAAAAAGCTTAAGCCTTCCGCTACGGACCTTACATCGCTCCTTTATCAGGCAGAATATAAAATCGAATATATAGGCGAAGAGACAGTCCGTCTTTTCAGATATGTTTTTTCAAAGGTTTCACCCCTGTTTATCATACCTTATCTGCTCATACGTAATCTTCTCCTTTCCTTACGGAAAAAAGTCAGCTTACTGCCCGGAAGGGTACATCTGATCATAAACGATGACATAAAAAGAATAGCACTGGAAATAAAGGCTATCATCAGTGCCACCAAGGCAGTAAAGAAAAAAAGGGGCCTCGTTTTTACTAAGGCTATGGGAAAATACTTCCTTATATCCTTCAGAAGACACAGTCATTTCTGGAAAACCCTTCTGAACATTTCTCTGCCCCTTGCCACCTGCTTTGTTATCTTCCTTTCGGGCAAGGCATTAACCAAAGACAGCACCTTTGCCCTGGAGGTAATCTATAACGGCAACTCACTGGGTTACATCGAAAACACCGACACCTTCGAAAAGGGAAGAAGTCAGGCTTTGGCACTTCTCTCCTCCTCACAGGAAAGCGACGCCGTAAATTTAAACAAACAGCCTCAGTATAAATTCAGCAGAGTAAAAATTAACGAGCTGAGCAACGCACAGATGATAAGTGAGGGCATCATTTCGGGAAGCGGTGAAAACTATGTCCGTGCCTGCGGTGTTTACATCAACGGTGAATTTATCTGTGCCGTTAAAAACGAATCCGATGCAGTTGCGGTCTTTTCTAAAATTCTCGCCCCCTACGAAAGCAAGGCCGAGGAAGGCACAATGGTAAGCTTCGTAGAGGAAATAGAATATATTCAGGGCTACTACAAAGAAAACAGTGACCTTATCTGGGACACGACGAAGCTTCAGGATATGCTCGCCAAACCTAAATCGTCAGCCAAATACCACCGTGTAAAGAAGGGTGACACTCAGGCTTCGGTAGCCAAACAGTACGGTCTTACCCGTAAGCAGCTGCGTGCACTTAACCCGGGCAAGGATTTCTCTGAGTTCTCTTCCATAAAGAAGCTTCTCGTAGCAGAAGAGGAAAACTACGTCAGAGTCAAGGTTATGAAAACCCGTACACGAAAGGTTTCCATCCCCTACGAAACTGTAGAAAGACAGAGCTCCTCTTTGGCCAAGGGGACAAAGAAAACCACACAGAACGGCGCCTACGGACAGAAGGTTATCACCGAGCTCGTCACTTACATCAACGGCGAAATCTCCTACACCTCCTTCCTTTCGGAAAAGGTAACGAAGAATCCTGTCAACAAGATTGTTCTCATCGGTACAAAGACCTATTCATCACCCGTTTACGGAGGTTCGGTAACCTCACGCGGCTTCACCTGGCCCACCAGAGGTGCCTACAGCATTTCCTCACGCTACGGCTACAGAAATCCCGGCATTTCAGGCTGGGGCTTCCACGGCGGTATAGATATCATCCGTTATGGCGGTTCCACAGGCGTTCCCGTAGTAGCTTCCGCATCGGGTACGGTAGTAACAGCCTACAGCGGCTGGTCAGGCTACGGACACACGGTAGTAATCAACCACGGAAACGGCATCACCACCCGTTATGCACACATGCAGCCCGGCTCTATCTGTGTAAGAGCAGGTCAGTATGTATACCAGGGTCAGCAGATAGGCCGAATCGGCTCCACCGGTAACTCCACCGGCCCTCACCTTCATTTCGAGGTGCTCGTTAACGGCCGTAAGGTAAATCCGCTGAATTATGTAAGATAATGCGGAATGCGCAATTGCGGGCAAGATTCAGATAAAAACAACTGACATCCCGCCACTTTTACCGTAATAAAAGCAAATCCCACAGAGACAATGAAAGCTCTGTGGGATTTGTTTTTATAGAATCAAAAATGTAAAAACTTCTTGACATTCAAAAGGAAATAGCATATAATACAAATGTAAAGAGTTCTTTACTTTTTTGGAGGTGTTTATATGAAAAAACTTTTTGAAAAATCCATTTTTCGCAGACCAGACGAAATGGAACAAAGCATTTTATTTAAAGCACAAAGAAACGCTTTATTCTTTCTCGAATTTTCTCTGATAATATGGTCTTTTTATGAAAGCTATAAGGTTCTGACATATCACACCAAGCTTAATATTCTCCCCTCTATGCTTGCCATAGGAGCATTAACTATTCAGAATATATCACAGCTGATAATGACACATAATGCAGTTAAGGGTGATGAAGACTCCCCGAAAGCCTCTCCACTGTTTAAGACGATTTTATTGTGTCTGGCTGTTGCGGCTGTTACGGCAGCGGTTATGAGTGTATTTGTTCATTCGGTGATAATGTCATGAAAAACAGGATAAAAGAATTACGCAAAGAAAAGGGATACAGACAGGAAGACCTTGCAGAAGCACTGAATGTATCACGGCAAACAATTATAGCCATCGAAAACGATAAATATAATCCTACCCTTGAATTGGCGATGAAACTCGCAAAATATCTCAATACTACGGTTGAAAATCTCTTTATATTGGAAACGTAAACATCCCACAGGCAGAAACCTGTGGGATGTTTTGCTAAAAGGACACGGCAAACCGTGTCCTTTTGCAATCTTTTTGTATTCAGCGGAATAATGCTTCTTCATTTACGAAGCTTCTCCCGCGATTGCGAATTTCGCATTCCGAATTCCGAATTAAATTACTCTCCTCTGCCCTTTTCAGCGGCAACCTTGACCTTTTCCTCCTTGGGTCTGATGTCTCCTGCCTTGGTAAGGGCTATCTTGGTCATAAGAGGACCGAAGAGCTCATAGATAAGAACACCGAAGAGAACGATATTTCTGATTACCACGCCAGTCTCACCGATTTCCAGAGCACTGACGGACATACCGAGAGCCACACCCGCCTGAGGAAGAAGAGTAATACCGAGGTATTTCTTTATGTTAGGCTCACACTTTGCGATGTCTGCACCTATTCTCGAACCGAGCCATTTACCTAAGGAGCGGACGATGATGTATACCACACCGATACCTACTACCGAAAGCTCAGCGAACACTGAGAATTCAAGCTCTGCACCGCTTAAAACGAAGAAGAGGATAAACAGAGGTGCTGTCCAGCGGTCAGTCTTTTCCATAAGGTTAGCTGAGAAATCACATACATTACAGAAAACCGTACCGAGCATCATACATACGAGAAGAGGACTGAAGCCGAATTCCACGGGACCGAGGTGGAACTTAAGCTTAGAAAGAGCTACAGCCATAAAAATAGCCGTAACCACTATAGCCTGTCTCTTGGAGCGTGAGAAGAAATACTTTTCCGCCCAGGCTAAAAGATAACCTAAAACCGCACCTAAAATGAGAGAGAATACTATCTCCACTATTGGGTCAACGAGAACGGAATAGATATTGAACTCACCGCTTACGAGAGTTTTGGCAAAGCCGAAGGATACAGCGAAAATAATAAGACCTACTGCATCATCGAGAGCAACGATGGGAAGAAGCAGATTAGTAAGCTTACCCTTTGCCTTGTACTGTCTTACGACCATAAGTGTAGCTGCAGGTGCCGTAGCCGAAGCGATAGCACCGAGGATGATAGCCGAGGAGAGAGGGAACTTGTCCTCACCTAAAAGGAAGTGAAGTCCGACCAGAGCCACGTCCACGAGAGCCGTAGTGAATACCGCCTGTAAAATACCGATAATGGTAGCGGCTTTACCTGTCTTTTTCAGCTGCTCGAGACGGAATTCGTCACCGATAGCGAAAGCAATAAATCCGAGTGCCACGTCGTTTATGATGCTCATAGCACCTACCTGCTCGGTGCTGCAGAAGCCGAAGCCGTCTATTCCGAGTCTGCCCAGACAGTAAGGTCCGATAAGAATACCTGCCACTAAGTAGCCTGTAACAGCAGGAAGCTTAAGGGGTTTTACCACTCTTGACATAAAAAGACCCGCACTTAAAGCGATGGCAATAGATAAAAGAGTTTCCATTTTTTATTCCTTCTTTTTTTATAAAATCCAAGGTGATATTATAGACCTGTGCTCTGTCAAAGTCAACAACCATATTGACGAAAAACACTGCATTTTTTCAAATGAATTTATTTATTTTTTTACTTTTACCATAATGCAGGAGTTGATTTTATAAAAGAAATATAGTATAATAAATGTGACCTGACATAAAGACGGTTTTTACCCTCTGAGGATAAGGCAACAGTTAAATGCAGAATGCAAAATGCAAAATGCAGAATAAAAGGATTTTTCCGATTACATCTGAAAAGGCATCCCGAAAGCACATTTTTGTCATAGAATATATTCTGATTTTTTATCTGCATATAAATTTTGTTGCCATACCCTTTAGTCGGGTGTGGCACTTTTTATTGAGGTATGAGTGAGGGCATAATAACTCTCCGCCTTTTGAATGCAAAATGCAAAGTGCAAAATGCAAAATAAAGGATCACTTCGTTCCGGATTATATCCGTGTAAGGTTATTATTATAAATTAATCTTTACACCGCCAAAATACTTTGTATAACTAAAAAACTTAATTTATTATAATTTATCTTTACCTTTTACTTCGCACTTTTCTCTGCGGAGATAACTTAAAAATATTATATCATGGTAAACCCGCGACCAAAATTTTGAATTTTGCATTCTGCATTTTGCATTTAATCAAGGAGGTAGCTATGGAAACAAGAGTAGCTGTTATGAGCATCATCGTGGAAAAAAGCGAAACGGTGGAAAAGCTCAATTCACTTCTGCATCATTACGGTGAATATATTATCGGACGGATGGGTATTCCCTACAGACAGAAGAATATAAATATCATAAGCATAGCCATTGACGCACCCCAGAACACCATTTCAGCCCTTTCGGGACAGATAGGCAGACTGGACGGCATCAGCGTCAAGACTGCTTATTCGGGTGTGATTTCCAATGAATAAACGTATTACAGAACTCACAGAAAAACTTATTACCTCTCACAGCCTCACGGAAAGTGAATATAAAGAGCTTATCGACCTTCGTGACGAAGAAGCCGCCCTCCTTCTGCAGAAGGAAGCCGTCAGACTCCGTAAAGAGAATTACGGTGATTCGGTCTATATTAGAGGCCTCATCGAGATCAGCAATATCTGTAAAAACGACTGCTATTACTGCGGCATACGCAAAAGCAATAAAAACTGCGACAGATACCGTCTAAAAAAAGAAGACATCCTCTCCTGCTGTAAGGACGGCTATGCGCTCGGCTTCCGAACCTTCGTTATGCAGGGCGGTGAGGACGGAGCTTTCAGCGACAGTTTTCTCTGCGATGTCATAAGAGAAATAAAAAGCCTCTACCCTGACTGTGCGGTTACTCTCTCTCTTGGTGAAAGAAGCCGTGAGTCCTATGAAAAGCTTTTCCAAGCAGGTGCAGATCGCTATCTTCTCCGCCACGAAACAGCTGACAGCGAACACTACTCCCGTCTTCACCCCGAAAATCTGACCCTCGAAAACCGTATGGAATGTCTTCACAATCTCAAAGAAATCGGCTTTCAGACAGGCTGCGGGTTTATGGTAGGCTCACCCTTCCAGACTGCGGAATGTCTGGCGAAGGATCTTAAATTCATCGAAGAATTCAAGCCCGATATGGTGGGAATCGGACCTTTTATCCCACACAGTGACACACCCTTCAGAGATTATCCCCCGGGAAGTGCAGAGCTTACCTGTTTTCTTCTCTCGGTAATAAGGATTATTCATCCGCCGGTTCTTCTCCCCTCGACCACCGCCCTTGGTACTCTCGAGGAAGGCGGAAGAGAAAAGGGTATACTTCACGGTGCGAATGTCATTATGCCGAACCTCTCACCTACCGATGTAAGAGACAAATATATGCTCTATAACAATAAGCTCTCCACAGGTGCTGAATCGGCACAGAAGCTGAATGAGCTGAAAGAAAAAATGAAAAGCATAGGCTACAGTATAGTGTGCGAAAGAGGAGATTTTGTAAATGCAAAATGCAAAATGCAGAATGCAAAATAAAGGGTCAGAACCTCTCCGTCACGGCAAAGCGTGCCACCTGTCGGTGCTGTTATATACGTTCTGATTATATCCGCCTTTTAAATGCAAAATGCAAAATGCAGAATGCAAAATAAAGGGGAGCTTCGCTCCGGATTATATCCGTGTAAGGTTATTACTAAAATATAACTTTATTCCGCCAAACTGCCTTGTACAACTAAAAACACAATTCATTATAATCTACTCTTTGCTTTTTACTCCGCACTTTTCTCTGCGGAGCTAACATAAAACTATTACACCGTAGTAAATCCGCGACCATAATTTTGCATTTTGCATTCTGCATTTTGCATTTACCAAGAAAGGAAGTAACAATATGGCAATCTATAATCCAAAATCACTCAAAGCAGAAGAATTCATCAATGACGGAGAAATCCGTGCCACTCTCGAATATGCAGAAGCAAACAAAAACAACCGTGAGCTTATCTTAAGCATCATCGAAAAAGCACGTCCCCGTAAAACAGAAACAGGCACGGTCTGTTCAGGTCTTTCCCACCGTGAAGCAAGTGTGCTTTTAGCCTGTGAGGACGAGGAATTAATCGAAAAAATCTACGAGGCAGCCGAAGAAATCAAGCTCGCCTTCTACGGAAACAGAATCGTTATCTTCGCTCCCCTTTATCTTTCCAATTACTGTGTAAACGGCTGTGTTTACTGCCCCTACCACATCAAAAATAAAAACATCGCCCGTAAAAAGCTTACCCAGGAAGAGGTCAAGGCAGAGGTTATCGCACTTCAGGATATGGGGCATAAGCGTCTTGCCATCGAAGCAGGCGAGGACCCTGTAAATAACCCCATCGAGTACATTCTCGAATGTATCAAGACTATCTACAGTGTTCACCACAAGAACGGTGACATCCGCCGTGTAAATGTAAACATCGCCGCTACCACCGTAGAAAACTACCGTAAGCTTAAGGATGCGGGTATCGGCACTTACATTCTCTTCCAGGAAACCTACCATAAGGAAAGCTACGAAAAGCTTCATCCCACAGGACCGAAGCACAATTACGACTATCACACAGAGGCTATGGACAGAGCTATGGAGGGTGGCATCGACGACGTAGGTCTCGGTGTTCTCTTCGGTCTCGAAATGTACAAATACGAATTCGCAGGTCTCATTATGCACGCCGAGCATCTCGAAGCAGTTCACGGCGTAGGACCTCACACCATCAGTGTTCCACGTATCAAAAAGGCTGATGACATCGACCCCACAGCCTTCGACAACTCCATTTCTGACGACATCTTCGCTAAAATCACAGCCTGTATCCGTCTGGCAGTTCCCTACACAGGTATGATTATCTCCACCAGAGAAACAGAAGAGACAAGAACAAAGCTTCTCCGTCTGGGCATTTCTCAGGTAAGCGGCGGCTCGAGAACCTCCGTCGGCGGCTATACACAGGAGGAAAGACCTCACGATACAGAGCAGTTTGACGTTTCCGACCAGAGAACACTCGATGAAGTCGTAGCCTGGCTTATGGAAAACGGTCACATTCCCTCCTTCTGCACAGCCTGCTACCGTGAAGGCAGAACAGGCGACCGCTTTATGGCGCTGTGTAAAAACGGACAGATTATCAACTGCTGTCACCCCAACGCACTTATGACTCTCACAGAATATCTCGTGGACTACGCAAGTGACAGAACAAAAGAAATCGGCTTTAAGATGATCGACGAGGAAATAGAAAGAGTCACTAAGGACAAGGTAAAAGCCATCGCAAAGCAGAACATCGAAGATATAAAGAACTCAAATCGCAGAGATTTCAGATTCTGATGAAAGGACAAAAATTATGAGCCTTAACTCTACTCCCTCCTCAGAGCGAATACACATCGGATTTTTCGGCCTTCGTAATGCGGGTAAATCAAGTCTCGTAAATGCGGTAACAGGACAAAATCTCGCCGTGGTGTCCGATGTAAAAGGAACTACCACCGACCCTGTCAGAAAGACCATGGAGCTTTTACCTGTAGGCCCTGTGGTAATCATCGACACACCGGGCATCGACGATGAAGGCACTCTCGGTCAGATGCGTGTACAGAAGGCTAAGGAAATCCTTCAGAAGACAGATATAGCTGTTCTCGTTCACGATGTAAGGGAAAGTCTTACCAAAGCTGAAAAGGAGCTTATAAGCCTTTTTACTGAAAAAAAGACACCCTTCATTCTCGCACACAACAAATGCGATACCCTCGGCACCGTTCCCGAAAAAAAAGGTAATGAGATTTACGTCAGTGCTCTTACGGGTGATGGCATACACGCTCTTAAGGAGCTTATGGCTGAAACCGCTAAGGGAGCAAAAAATGAAAAGGTTATCGTCAGCGACCTGATAAATGAAGGCGACACAGTGCTTCTCGTCATCCCGATTGACAAGGCAGCTCCCAAGGGTAGACTTATTCTCCCTCAGCAGATGACACTCCGTGACATTTTAGACAAGGGGGCAATTCCAATCTGCTGCCGTGACAGTGAACTTACGGCTACTCTTGACAAACTAAAAGAACCACCCGCCCTCGTCATAACCGACTCACAGGTTTTCGGCAAGATCTCGAAAGCTTTACCCGAAAGCATCTCCCTCACCTCTTTTTCTATTCTTATGGCAAGATATAAAGGTGACTTACCCTCACTCTTAAAGGGTGCAGATACTCTTTCCGAATTAAAAGACGGTGACAAGGTTCTTATCAGCGAGGGATGTACTCACCACAGGCAGTGTAACGACATCGGCACGGTAAAAATGCCGAAATGGATTGAGGATTATTCGGATGCCAAGCCTGACTTTTCCTTCACAAGCGGCGGTGAGTTTCCCGAGGCTTTAACCTCCTTCAAATTAGTCGTTCACTGCGGCGGCTGTATGCTGAATGAAAAGGAGATGCAGTCGAGAACCGAACGGTGTCTTAATCAGAATGTACCCATCGTTAATTACGGTATGGCGATAGCAAAAATGAACGGTATACTCGAGAGGAGTATGAAACCGCTGGTTTAAACAGCTACATCATACCCCTCCGTCACTTCGTGACACCTCCCCTTTTAGGAGAGGCTTGAAAAGTTTTCCACACTGCGGAAAAATCCCCTTACCCTTCTCCTTAGCATTAACATTTTTATCATTTTGTTTATTATCATTATTTTATTCTTATCCTTATTTATATATAAATGTTACAAGTGTATACAAATGCATAAAAGTGCATAATAATCAAGTGGGGTTCCACATAAGAAAAGCGAGCGATATGGAGTTTTCCACATCGCTCGTTTATTGCTTTTCTTTTATTTATACTCTATCCGTAAAGCTTACTGCAGCCAGTGCTGCTACTGCTCCGTCAGCCACTGCTGTGGCAACCTGTCTGATTCTCTTGCTTCTGCAGTCACCTGCCACAAAGATACCTTCTGAGGCATTTTCGGGAAGGCAGCTTTCATCAGCATTTATGTAGCCGTATTCGTTAAGGCTTACATTCTTTTCGAAGGGCTCATTCATCGGCTTCTGACCGATGGCAACGAATACCGCATCACAGGTAAGAACAGCTTCTTCTCCTGTTTCGGTGTTTTGAATAACGATGCCCTCGAATTTGTCATCGCCCTTGATTTCCTTAACCACAGTGGAGTAAATAAAGGAAACATTATCCTTACTGTCGAGGTCCTCTTTAAGCTTCGGCTCGCCTGTCACGAAGGCGAGATTCTGAACTACGGTAACCTTCGTGCAGAGCTTCGAGAGCATAACAGCCTCCTGTAAAGCGCTGTTTCCGCCGCCGATAACGGCTACCTCTTTACCTGCATAAAATGCTCCGTCACACACTGCGCAGTAGGAAATGCCTTCACCCGTGAACTTATCTTCTTTGGGAAGACCTAAGCGTCTGTGTTCACTGCCTACGGCGATGATGACGGCCTTAGCCTTGTAGTCCCCTCTTTCACCCTTTACGGTGTAGTCACCGGGAGTGCCTTCGATAGCCACTGCCCTGTCAAGCTCGAACTCTGCGCCCTGTGCCATAGCCTGTTCCACGAGTCTGTCACCAAGCTCACTGCCTGTCATAGTAACGAAACCGGGATAGTTTTCAACCTTGGGGGAATGGGTAATCTGACCGCCGAAGGTCTCTCTTTCGAGGATAAGCACACTTTTATCTGCTCTGCGAAGATAAACAGATGCTGTAAGACCTGCAGGGCCTGCACCGATAATTATAACGTCATACATATTTTTCACCTCATACATTATCGTAAAGAAAGCGGACAATTTTCAGAATGTCCGCTTTCTGTTATTTATCTTTCTGTATATGCTCTGATATTTGAAAGGTTTACAATTTTTTCTGCTGTGCCGCCACTGATAACTACAAGTGTGGGTGCCTGATGAATATCAAACTCATTAGCCATAGCAGGGTTTTCGTCAGCTAAAACCTTTTCATACTTAATACCTGCATCATCAAGGAACTTAGCTGCCATTTTGCAGTTAGGGCAGGTCTTTGATGCGAAGAGGATGATTCTGTCGTCGTTTTCACAGCAAGCACATTCTTCTTTTGCTTCCTTGATGTTCTTTGTGATGTCCTTGTCAAGCTTTGCAGCGCTGTATTCAACTCTGTGCTCGAATTCCTGGCTCTTACCGTCGTTCCAGTTCTGTACGGGACGGTAGTAGCCTGTGATACGGCTGTAAACCTCTGTCTTTTCACCGCATTCGGGACAGGTATACTCTTCACCGGCGATATATCCGTGGTTCTTACATACGGAATATGTGGGAGAAATCGAGTAGTAGGGAAGACGGTAGTTGCTTGCAATCTTCTTAACGAGGTTAGCTGCACTCTTCCAGTCGGGAAGCTTTTCACCGAGGTAAGCGTGGAATACGGTACCTGAGGTGTAAAGAGTGTGAAGCTCATCCTGCTTGTCAAGTGCTTCAAAGATATCGTCTGTATAACCTACGGGAAGGTGTGAGGAGTTTGTATAGTAAGGTGTCTCACCCTTCTTTGTATCACCTGCTGTGATGATGTTGGGATAGTGCTTGAGGTCATGCTTTGCAAGTCTGTAAGAGGTAGACTCAGCGGGAGTAGCCTCAAGATTGTAAAGGTCGCCGTACATTTCCTGATAGTCGGAAAGTCTTTCTCTCATATGGTTGAGAACATCCTTTGCGAACTGCTGTGCCTTATCGTCGATAAGGTTGCATCTGAGCCAGTTTGCATTAAGAGCAGCTTCGTTCATACCGACAAGACCGATGGTTGAGAAGTGGTTTGCAAATGTGCCGAGATATCTCTTTGTATAGGGATAGAGACCTGCATCGAGAAGGTTTGTGATAACCTTTCTCTTGATAGCAAGAGAACGTGCAGAGATGTCCATAAGCTTATCGAGACGGTCGTAGAAGTCCTTTTCATCCTTTGCAAGGAAAGCGATTCTGGGCATATTGATGGTTACAACACCGATAGAGCCTGTGCTTTCACCGCTACCGAAGAAGCCGCCTGACTTTTTACGAAGTTCTCTGAGATCGAGACGGAGTCTGCAGCACATTGAACGTACATCGCTGGGCTCCATATCAGAGTTGATGTAGTTTGAGAAGTAGGGTGTGCCGTATTTTGCGGTCATTTCGAAAAGAAGCTTATTGTTTTCTGTTTCTGACCAGTCAAAATCACTTGTGATTGAGTATGTGGGGATAGGATACTGGAAGCCTCTGCCGTTAGCGTCACCTTCGATCATTGTTTCGATGAAGGCACGGTTAATCATATCCATTTCCTTCTTACAGTCCTTATACTTGAAGTCCATTTCCTTGCCGCCTACGATAGCGTTAAGCTCTGCAAGGTCATTGGGAACTGTCCAGTCAAGAGTGATGTTTGAGAAGAGAGCCTGTGTACCCCATCTGGAAGGTGTGTTTACACCGTAGATGAAGGATTCGATGCACTTCTTTACCTGATCGTAGGAGAGATTGTCCACCTTTACGAAGGGAGCAAGATAGGTATCGAAGGATGAGAAAGCCTGAGCACCTGCCCATTCATTCTGCATAATACCGAGGAAGTTAACCATCTGGTTGCAGAGAGTAGCAAGGTGGGGAGCAGGTGAAGAGGTAATCTTGCCTGTTACACCGCCGAGGCCTTCCTGGATAAGCTGCTTAAGTGACCAGCCTGCACAGTAACCGGTAAGCATGGAAAGGTCGTGAAGATGAATATCGGCATTACGGTGAGCGTTCGCGATTTCATCGTCATAAACCTCTGAAAGCCAGTAGTTAGCGGTGATGGCACCTGAGTTATTAAGGATAAGACCGCCGACAGAGTATGTAACGGTGGAGTTTTCCTTAACACGCCAGTCGTTAACGTTAACGTAGTTGTCTACGATTTCCTTATAGTCGAGAAGAGTGGTATTGATGTCACGGAGCTTCTCGTGCTGACGGCGGTAAAGGATGTATGCCTTGGCTACATCGGAATAACCTGCCTGAACGAGAACGTTTTCAACGCTGTCCTGAATGTCTTCAACTGCTACATGGCCGTCTTTGATTTTCGGTTCAAAATCAGCTGTAACCTTGAGAGCAAGAAAATCGATGATGTCGGGGTTGAAATCTCTGCCCTGTGCTTCGAAGGCAAGAGTGATAGCCTGTGTAATCTTCTTTAAATCGAAGTCGATAATTTTACCTGTTCTTTTTAAAACGGTATACATAATTTTTCCTCCTTGGTAATTACATGTTTTAGTTTCCGTTCCCTTGCGGTGATAAATCCCAAACCACCATATATAGGGCCTCTCGCCCTTCAAGGAACGGGTGCAGGACTAATAATAACACAAAATATAGTGAATTGCAATAGCAACAGCACAAATTATTGTATTTTTCGATAAAAAATAATATACAATATATTGGGGTGACTATCCCTGAATTTTTGTACACTTTTCCCTTTCTTGCAAAATCACATTTTTCTTCTGAAAAAACTTGATACTTTCGGAAAAATGTAGTATAATGAAGTTTATAAAAATACGAAGGAGAGTAATTATGGTCTGCAACGAATGTAAAAAATCGATAGCAAAGAACAGCAATTACTGTAAGTACTGCGGCGCTAAGGTCGAAAAAGTAAAACCCGTCACTGTAGAAGGAAAACCTGACGACGGAAATCCCCTTCTTTTCAGAGAAGTAGAAATCACTGAAGAAGAAGCAGATACAGGCGCAGAGAGAGTTCTCGAATTCGACGGTGCACTCGAGCCCTTACATATCATCTTCCCGAAGCTTTTCTGTACAGGACAGCTCTTTATGGTTAAGAAATTCAAATTCCTTAATGAGAAGGGCAAAAGCTACAAAAAGAATATTCTTATAAGAGTTAATATCGCTTAAATGATTACCGGCAGAGATGTCGGTAATTTTTTACGGTGAAATGAGGATAAATATAGAGCTGATACGCATAAAGTGTCAGCTCTTATATGTTTTTATATATCAATCTCATACCTGTCATCAATCAGTACATAATTAAACCCGTGCTTTTCAGCGAGAGTCAGCATCTCCGCATTATCCTTAAGCACACTTTCCATAGTGCAGCAGCTGTCGTCAAGACGGTTTTCTATTATATTGGCATAACCCTTTATATCATCGAAATGGTTTCTGATATAATTTTCACTCATAATAAGGCAATAATATCTGATTTCCGTAAGGTATTCCTTCGTAAAATCATTCTGCCAGTCGAAAGGTATATAACAACCCTCTACGATTAAGTTCTGCTTGTTTTCCATGGCTGTCTTAATCATTTCACGGATAATGGGCCACAGATATGCCGTCAAATCCCCATCGTCACTCATCGGTGTAAGTTCTGTATTTCCGCTTCTGACAAGTCCCATTTTCAGATGGTCGATGGACAGATAGGGATATTTATATTTTTCGAGCAGTCTTTGAGCGAGGGCAGTTTTACCTGTATGAGATGCTCCCGAAATAAGAATAATCATAAAAATCTTCCTTATTTAAGTTTCTTAATGAATTCCGCATTCCGAATTAATCAAAGGTACCTCATCATCGCCACGGCCTTACCCAAAATGATAAGCTCATTTACGATAATTGGCTCGAAGGCGTCATTTTCCGGCTGAAGACGGAAGTGACCGTTTTCTTTGTAGAAGGTTTTTACGGTAGCTTCATCCTCAATAAGAGCGACTACTATGTCACCGTTACGGGCGGTAGGTGTCTTTTCCACGAAGAGAATATCCCCGTCATAAATGCCCGCATTAATCATACTTTCGCCTCGTACACGCAGTGCGAAAAGGTCCTTATCCTTCGAAAGGTGACCTCCCGTAAAGGGCAGATAGCATTCCACCTGTTCTACGGCTAAAATGGGCAGACCTGCCGTAACCGTACCTAAGAGAGGAACATGGCGGACATTTTCAGCCTGGCCTACGATACGGATGGAGCGTTTAAGCATAGGGTCTCTTACGATGTAACCCTTTTCTTCGAGAGCGTCCAGATTAGCCTGCACCGACGAAGTGGAGCGAAGTCCCACAGCCTGACAGATTTCTCTGACTGAAGGAGGCACACCGTCGCCCATTCTTTCCTTAAGATACTCGAGAATAAGATGCTGGTTTTCACTTAAAGGCTTCATAAAAACAACCTCTTTCTTTTATATAGAAATAAAAAACAAATGTTCGCTGAATTCAGTATAACACATCTTTCCGAAAAATGCAAACATTTGTTCTGATTTTTTATAAAAAATTTTTTCTTGTACGAGGATAAAAAATACTTTCTCCATCCATAATAAAAACAAAGAAAAGACTTTTTTTGAAATGAGGAAATTTTATGAAGGATAAAAAGAAGCGTTTTTCATCCATCTACACCGGTAAAGGCTTTTATATTACAAGTGCTGTCTGTCTTTCACTTATAGCATTAGCCATAGGTGTTATCTACAAGGCCTCTACAAATCTTATCTCGGAAATCGCCTACGATACGAACACGAGCATCTCCTTCGCCACCGAGCAAGCGAAAGCGAATAAAGAAGATGAGGCCGACCCGAGATTAACCCGGACCAGCGAAAAAACCGAGAATGAGGAAAAGACAACCCGGGCACCGTCCACCACTGTCCCCACTACCTCTGAAGCACCGAAGGAAACCACCACTCTTGCCACGACAGCTGAGACGACAAAGGCTGACTACGGAAACACCTCTTACATTCTTCCCTGCGAGGATGAAATTCTGAAGGATTACTCTGCCACTCCCGTTTACGACGAGACCATGGACGACTGGAGAGTCCACAGAGCCATCGACTTCACCTGCGAAAGAGGAACACCCGTTTATGCTGTTGGCAACGGCAGAGTGACTAAGGTTTACGCCGACACCTCCTACGGCTACTGCATCGAAATCGACTTCGGGGATTTCATAGGGAGATACTGCGGTCTGGAGCAAGGCACTACCGTAAAGTTTGATGCGATAATTAAAAAGGGCGACACCGTAGGCAAGACAGGAGATTTACCCTGCGAGAGCGGACAGGAGCCGCACTTTCACTTCGAGGTGCTGAAAGACGGAAAGAATGTGGACCCTATCGATGCTATAAGATAACAAAAAACCATTGTATTTTCGTACAATGGTTTTGTATTTATATTCTTATTTACCTAACATCTTAAGTAAGTCGGGAATTACTGTTTCGAAGTTTACACCATAGTCGTTAGATGAGGGATCTTCGGCAGTAATGCGGATACATTCGCTCGTGTAGTCAGCGGCTACTTTGACAGCCTCTTTCCAGCTGAGACCGTTCATTATAGCACCGATACATGTACTGGAGAAAATGTCTCCGGTGCCGTGATAGGAACGGCTGTGCTTTTTATGGCAGTAGTAGAAGTATTCGTCCTTCTCCTTATCGTAGCCCATAACACCTGTTTTTCCTTCTTCGAAGCCGACACCCGTAAGGATGGAGATTTTCGCACCGAGGTCAGCGAGAGCCTTGAGCATAGTCTTGGCATACTCTTCATCATATTCTGCCTTATACTCGATGCCTGTCATAAAGGAAGCTTCGGTCATATTGGGCACGATGATGTCAGCCTTGGCGCAGAGAGTGCCCATATACTTAGCGAACTCCTCATTAAATGCGGGATAAAGCTTTCCGTTATCTGCCATGGCAGGGTCTACGAAGATGATGTTATCCTCTGTCTTATATCTGTCGAAGAAATCCTTCATCAGGTCGATCTGCTCGAATGAACCGAGATAGCCGGTATAGACAGCATCGAACTTAAACTGTTCTCTGTTCCAGTGATCGGAGATAGGCTGAATCTGATCAGTCAGATCCTTTACGGTAAATTCGCTGAACATAGTGTGAGTGGATAAAACTGCGGTGGGGATAATCGCCGTTTCCACACCCATAGCGGAAATAATGGGGAGGGCGACGGTAAGGGAGCATTTTCCCACACAGGAGATATCCTGTACTGTAACTATTCTTTTCATAGGTGAACACCTCGCTAATTAAATTAAATTACAGTACAGATTATACACCCTTTTGACTATATTAAAATGACCAAAATGTTACATTTTTATATAACCAGATTAAATTTTATTGTTTATATGTTAATCTCTCTCTTTTTCCCAATGAAGGATTTTACCTGTGCTTGCATTGACAGTGTAATCGTAATCGTATCTTCCGTTTTCGAAACTGATCTCGTAAACCTTTACGCCTCTTTCGTAATCGAGCTCACACTCAAAGCCCCACACCTGATTCCTTTTAAGTCCCGCATGATTAAGGGCTACAGATTCAGCCTTCGACCTTGTTACAGCACCTGTTGAAGCTGAAGAGGCAGCTGAAGATGAGCTTTTTGTCTTAACGGAAAGCACATCCGAGAAATTGCCGTATTCTTTTCCTGCGTCACCGCTGAAATAAGCTCTTACCTTGAACTTATAGTTTGTACCTGACTTAAGCTCTTTGACCGTGGCCGTGTTCTTCTTAACGGTTACCTTTCTCACATACTTACCTTTAGCTGAATCGTAGATGTAAACCTGATATCTTGATGCACGGGGCACCTTAGACCACTTAAGAGTAACAGTAGTTTTAGCCTTTGAGGAAACCTTAAGGTTATCTACTTCATCAGGCTCTGTGGCTGCTACGACTACGGAAGAGTATTTGCCGTAAACTCTTTTACCCTTTTTCAATTCGTAAGCTCTTACCTTGAACTTATAGTTCGTGGCACTCTTACGGTCGTCAACCTCAAAATTAGTTTTCTTTGTAAGACCTACGGCTTTCCATTCACCTTTAGAGTAAATCTTTACCTGATAGCCGTCTGCTCCCTTTACCTTTTTCCACTTGAGATTGATTTCATCATCGTCAATGTTATAGGCCTTAACTGATGTCACCCTCGGAAGAGTTGCCGCCGAGGCTGTGAGTGATGCCGCCGAAAATACGGAAGCTCCGAGAACTGCTGCTAATAAAACGTTTAATAATTTTTTCATTTATAAATCCACCTTTCTGTGTGTTTTTTAAGAGATGTGTTTCTCTTTACAGTTACATCATACACTTTAATGATTAAAAAATGATTAGAAAAATTATTTTTTTTCAAAGGCATAAAAAAAGAGGCAGTAAAAACCGCCTCTATGTATTCTTATAAGTTACTGAGCATAAAACTCGCTGTCCTGTGTTTCTCTCTCAAAGAAAAATCTGAACAAATAAACATCAATAATAACAGATAAAATCAACAGTATCGGTGAAGCCGCCGCCAATGAAAAAGTATCGACATCTATTACAGAAAACATTTCATTTAACGCTTCCTGTGTAAATTCATCGCCAATGCCGCTCATAAGAACTTTCGAAATAACAGGCGCAATGACTACTGAAAACAGAGCTGAAATAACAGAAGATATTCCTCCGCCTAAAGCATATGCGCTGTAAAAAGCCATAGCTTCTGTGTGGTTTTTACCTGGCTTGTATCCCGTATAATAAATGATTAAGGAAATAACAACCGAAGAAACCCAGGCACATATCTTCACAAAAAATTCTGAAAAAACCGAATTCATATCCTCTACAAAAAGAGAAACAAAAACAGGTATACTCGTAATCAAAGAAGCTACAAGTATCTGAACAACGGTGGAGACAATAAATCTTTTTCTTGCCCTCGGAAGTGACATTGCAAAGTCTGCCATACCTTTGGGTGACTGCTTATCATTAATTCCTACGAAAGCAGTATAAGCGTAAACACCAATAAAAATTTCTATCGGCAATAAGAGAAAACCTGACACAGACTCGACAGCAGTAAGCAAAGGAGACATACCAGCTTTGGAAGAAAAATAAGATACTACGACGCCTACTAAAGTCGAAATAATATTCGGTAAATAGCCTGCAAAATACATCGCACCGCTGAAAACGACCGCACTCGTCTTATCTTTGCTGAGATTATACCCTAAAAGGAAGCACAGAGCTAAGGTTATGCACGAAACGAACAAGTCCAATGCATTTGAGGCTGAAACAGACTGAGAAAAAAGAGGGATGTTAATTCTCAAAAGATTACACAAAATATCCAGTACAAAATCAATAAAAATTGCAACTGAAACGTACTTTATAATCCTTCTTTTCATAACATCCATCTCCTTATATTAAATTTAAACCCTCTTATCCTTATCGAAGCTCGCCTGAACGGCATTCATAACCGCCGCCTCGAAGCCGTCTCTCTGTAAGGAAGCCACACCCTCGATGGTAGTGCCTCCCGGTGAGCATACTCTGTC
>JAZTZH010000049.1:0-145156 GCA_045637365.1 Acutalibacteraceae bacterium | reverse complement strand
AAAGACTTGAAAGAAATAAAAAATTATGGTACACTTATAAAGTGTTGCATTATGTATAATTGTATCTATATTTATTTATATATATATTAATATAATAATATTATTCAATCAAGCTTTAACTAAAAATCAAGGAGGTAAAATTATGGATTCTTTTGACGAAATATGGGAACTCGTGAAGGAACAGCTTAAGCTTTCCGTTACAGAGGTTGCTTACAATGTATGGTTAAGTCCCCTTAATTTTGTAAAATTTCAGAACGACACCGTTTATCTTTCTATAACTGAATTCAAAAAAAGAATTATTGTTGATAAATTTTCAGAAATAATTAATTCTGCTTTTGAAGCTGTCTTGGGTTTCCCTATCACTATCGAATATATAGTTCCTAACGAGCATGCTAAAAATCCCGATATCGAAAATACAAATAAGTCAGATATCAATGAATATGACTATACTTTTTCGAATTTTATCACCGGACCTTCTAACCGTTTCGCTCACGCTGCTGCCATAAACGTAGCGAGTAATCCCGGTAAAGCATATAATCCTCTTTTCATTTACGGTCATTCAGGTTTAGGTAAAACCCATCTCCTTTTAGCTATAATGAATGAAATCAAGGCAAATAATCCCAACGCAAATATAATCTACACAAGCGGTGAGCATTTCACCAACGAACTCATTTATTACATCGGAAATCATAACACCTACGATTTCCATGAAAAATACAGAAACTGCGATGTTCTTTTAGTAGACGATATTCATTTCATAGCAAGAGGCGAAACCATTCAGGAGGAATTCTTCCATACCTTCAATGCTCTTAATAATAACGGAAGTCAGATAGTTCTTACCTCAGACCGTCCTCCGAAGGAAATGATGACTCTCGAGGAAAGACTCCGTACCAGATTTGAAATGGGTCTTATCGCTGATGTTCAGCCTCCCACTCTCGAAACGAGAATGGCTATAGTTAAAAATAAAGCTGAGGCCCTCGGTCTTGACCTTAATGATGAAGTAATCCAGTTCATCGGTGAAAACATAAAAAGAAACATCCGTCAGCTCGAGGGTGCAGTTAAAAAGATAAAGGCATTTCAGGATGTAGAAGGTGTCAGACCCTCTGTAGCTGTGGCAAAAAGAGCCATCAGCGACCTCATAAACGATGATCAGCCTACTCCCGTAACGGTAGATAATATCATCAATGAAGTTTCAAGAACCTTCGATGTTTCACCTGCAGATATACGCTCTGATAAAAGAAGCGCTAACATCTCTCAGGCAAGACAGGTAGCTATCTATGTAGTAGAACAGGTTACAAACCTTTCTCTTAAAGCTATCGGTATCGAATTCGGTAATAAGCACCATTCATCGATTATATACGCTCTTAAGGAAATAAAAAACAAAATAGAAAAGGATATTTCTCTTAAAGCAACAATAGATGACATAATCAAAAACATAAATGAAAGCTGAAGTTTTCCACTTATTTTTACACATTTAACATCAGCTTATCAACATTATTAACACTAAATAAAAGACCTGTGTTAAAAACTTTCAGATTTCAACATCTGATTCAACAGTTGAAAAATGCTCTGAATATCCTTGAAATCTGGACTTTCCTCTTTTTTCCACATTTTCCGCATACACTACTAATACTACTATTCTTAATATTTTATTTTTACGAATTTTTTGAAAAGGAGCTTTCCTATGAAAATAATATGCGACAGTGCTGAATTTTCAAAAGCATGTATGAATGTTCAGCGAACAGTATCAAACAAATCAACCATTCCTTCACTTGAAGGTATTCTTATTGAAGCTGCAGACGGAACCGTAACTCTTACAGGTTATGACCTGGAGGTAGGCTCCAAAATAAAAATCGATGCAGATGTAATAGGTGAGGGTAAAATCGTTCTCGCTGCAAAAAATCTCTGCGATATTTTAAGAATGGTACCTGCTGATACTGTATCAGTAGACTGTGATGACAGAAATATCTGCAAAATAAAAAGCGGTGAGGCTGAATATTCTCTTATCGGTACATCTGCCGATGAATATCCCGAGCTTCCCACTCTTACTAAATTTTCTCCCATTTCACTTAATCTTGCTACTCTCAAGGATATGATAAGAAAGACTATTTTCTCCGTTTCTACAGGCGAAAGAAATCCTGTACACACAGGTGTAAAGTTTGAAATAGGTGACGGTCTTCTTATTCTTGTAGCAGTAGACGGTGCAAGACTCGCCATCAGAAGAGAAAACATTAATTATACTTTCGATGATAATAAGCTTGAATTTGTTGTTCCCGCTAAGACTCTTAATGAAATCTCAAAGCTTGGCGGTGACGATGAATCAGAAATAGAAATTCTCGTAGGTGAAAGACATATTGTTTTTAAATACGACAACTGCGAAATCATTTCCAGACTTCTCGAAGGTAACTTCATTAACTATAAGGCTGCTATTCCTCTTACCTCTTCTACTCAGATCAAGGTAAATACCAGAAGTCTTATTGAATGTATCGAAAGAACCTCACTTATCATTACCGATAAATCAAGTCCTGTACGCTGTAGCGTAGAAAACGGTATTATGAGATTTTCTTCAGTAACTGCCATCGGTACTGCTTCTGATAAAATTGCTGCTGAAATCGAAGGTAATACCATCGAAATAGGCTTTAATAACAGATTTGTTCTCGATGCACTTAAAGTATGTGATGAGGAAGAAATCAGAATAGAAATGGGCAGTGCTAATCAGCCTATTATCATCAAACCCTTGGAAGGTGAGAAATTCTTCTTCCTTATCCTCCCCGTAAGAATATAATAAAGAGTTGATATTATGAAAATTAAAGTCAAATTAGCAAACAGAGAAACTAAAGAAGTAAAAATCACCACTGAAAATATAAGACTTGACGCTGCATTAAAGCTTTCTAATGCCATTTCTACAGGCGGTCAGGCAAAGATGATTATTCAGGACAGTCTTGTTAAGGTAAACGGTGAAGTATGCACCTTAAGAGGTAAAAAGCTTACAGACGGCGATACCTTTGAATTTGAAAAGAAACTTTATAAAATAGTCAGATAATTTTTGGTGACCTTTAATGAATGTAAAGCATCTCGAAGTTAAAAATTTCAGAAATATAGAAAGAACAACTATCGACCCCTGTGACGGAGTAAACATCATCTACGGTGAAAATGCACAGGGCAAGACAAATCTTTTGGAAAGTATATGGCTTTTTACAGGCTGTCGCTCCTTCAGAAGTTCTAAGGACAGCGAGCTTATAAATTTTAACAGTAAAACAGCCAATCTTTCTATGGACTTTTTTGCCCGTGACAGAGATCAGAATGCTTATCTCGAAATAGGCGAGGGAAGAAAATTCATTCTTAACGGCGTTAAAATGAAATCTTCCAATCAGATAATGGGAGAATTTTTAGCTGTTATCTTTTCTCCTGTTCATCTTTCACTTGTAAAGGAAGGACCTTATGAAAGAAGAAGATTCCTCGACATAGCCATCAGTCAGTTAAAGCCTAAATATGCAGTTACTCTTTCTCAGTATAATAAAGCTATAGCACAGAGAAATGTTCTTTTAAAGGATATTCAGCTTCACAGCGAGCTTTATGACACTCTCGATATCTGGGAGGAAAGAATAGCCTTTTTTGCTTCTGAAATTATAAGACAAAGATTAGGTTATATAAATAAATTGTCTTTTTATACTGATGAAATTTACAGCGGTCTTTCATCGGGAAAAGAAAAACTCGACATTTCATATAATCAGCAGACACTGGTTGTAGGTGATACGAAGCAGGAATTATATGAAAATATGAAAAATCAGCTCTATCAGTCGAGAAAGCTTGACCTTGTTACAGGTTTTACATCCGTAGGACCTCACAGAGATGATTTATCCATAAAAATTGACCGTCTTCCTGCCCGTACCTACGGTTCACAGGGTCAGCAGAGATCTGCGGCTCTTTCTCTTAAATTAGGTGAAGCAGCAGTGATAAAGAATTTTTCCGATGTTCAGCCGGTAGCACTTCTTGATGATGTTATGAGTGAGCTTGACACAGGAAGACAGAATTATATTCTTAATCATATCAAGGACTGGCAGGTCTTCATTACCTGCTGTGACCCGACTGCTGTTAAAAATTTAAAATACGGTATGAGACTGGAAATGAAAGACGGTATCTGTAAAAAGAAATAAGAGGTAATTTTATGTATCTTCATTTAGGACAGAACACGGTTATTACCCACGATGAAATAGTAGGTATTTTTGATCTCGATAATACTACTGTTTCTAAAAAAACGAGAGATTATCTTTCCTTTGCTGAAAAAAAAGGTAATGTAAATGTGGTATCGACAGAACTGCCTAAATCTTTTATCGTATGTTCTTCAAAGGAAGAAAAAAATAAAGTTTATCTTTCTCAGATTTCCACTACCACTCTTTTAAAGAGAACACAGGATATGAAATATTAATAGGGTAAAACCGATTTATATAGATTAAATATGTAAAAAAATGAAACGGAGGTAATAGCCATGGATGAAATCAAGGCTACTGCTGAAAATCAGGAAATAACAGAAGTAAAAGAAGAAATAATCGAAACTATGGACACTGTTGTTACCGAGGAATATAATGCTGATGCCATTCAGGTTCTTGAAGGACTTGAGGCTGTAAGAACGCGTCCCGGTATGTACATCGGCTCCACAGGCCCCAGAGGTCTTCATCACCTCGTTTATGAAATCGTTGACAACTCCATCGACGAAGCACTCGCAGGCTACTGTACTCACATCGAGGTAGAGATTTTACCCGGTGATGTAATTACCGTAAGAGATAACGGCCGTGGTATTCCCGTAGGTATAAATGAACAGCAGGGTCTTCCCGCAGTTACCGTAGTTCTCACCGTTCTTCACGCCGGCGGTAAATTCGGCGGAAGCGGTTACAAAGTATCAGGCGGTCTTCACGGTGTAGGTTCTTCCGTAGTTAATGCTCTTTCCGAATGGATGGAGGTTGAGGTTTCACAGAACGGCCACATTCATCATCAGAGATTTGAAAGAGGTAACATCGCTACTGACCTTACAGTTATCGGTGACACAGACATTACGGGTACATTCATTAAATTCAAGCCTGATGCTCTTATTTTCCAGGAAACCACAGAGTATGATTATGATATTCTTAAAAATCATCTCCGTGAGTCTGCTTTTCTTAATGCAGGTCTTGCCATTACTCTTACAGATAAGCGTGATGAAGAAAACATCGTAGAGGATTACTTCTGTTATGAGGGCGGTCTCGGTTCATTCGTAGAACATATCGGTGAAACCTACGGTCTTACTCCTATTCACGAAAAGGTAATTCATTTCTCATCCGTTGACGGTGACAAGAGTGCAGAAGTAGCACTTATGTATAATGACGGCTATAAAGAAAGAATTTTCTCTTATGCAAATAATGTTAACACCGTAGACGGCGGTACTCATGAAACAGGCTTTAAAACAGCACTTACCAAGGTATTCAACGAATACGGTAAAAAATACGGATATATCAAGGATGCAGACACCAAATTAGCAGGTGAAGATTGCCGTGAAGGCCTCGTAGCTGTTATTTCCGTAAAGCTTACCGAAGCACAGTTCGAAGGACAGACTAAGGGTAAGCTGGGTAACACTGAAATGACAAAGCTCGTAAGCAACACCGTTTATACAAAGCTTTCTGATTTCTTCGAGGAAAATCCCTCTATCGCTAAAGCTATTATTTCTAAATCTCTGGATGCTTCCCGTGCAAGAGAAGCTGCAAGAAGAGCAAGAGAAGCTGCCAGAAGAAAGTCTCCTCTCGAAAGTAACTCTCTTCCCGGTAAGCTTGCTGACTGTACAGAAAAAGACCCCACTAAAACTGAAATTTACATCGTAGAGGGTGACTCTGCGGGCGGTTCTGCCAAAGAAGGCAGAGACAGAACCATTCAGGCTATTCTTCCTCTCTGGGGTAAAATGCTTAACGTAGAAAAGAGCAGACCTGACAAGGTTATTTCAAACGAAAAGCTTCTTCCCGTTGTTACTGCTCTCGGTGCAGGCTTCAATGAGGATTTCGATGTAGAAAAGCTCCGTTATCATAAAATCGTTATTATGGCCGATGCCGACCTTGACGGTGCTCACATCAGAACACTTCTTCTTACCTTCTTCTTCACATATATGAGGCCTCTTATAGACGGCGGCTTCGTTTATATCGCACAGCCTCCTCTTTATAAGCTCTCTAAGGGTAAAAAGCACGAGTATGCTTATTCCGATGAAGAAAGAGATGAAAAAATGAAGGAAATGCCCGGTGCAGATATTCAGCGCTACAAGGGTCTCGGTGAAATGGACCCCGAACAGCTCTGGGAAACCACTATGAATCCCGAAAACAGAATTATGCTTCGTGTTACCTTGGAGGATGCTATCGCAGCAGACGAAACCTTCTCCATTCTTATGGGTGATAAGGTCGAGCCGAGACGTGATTTCATTGAAAAGAACGCTAAGTACGTTCAGAATCTTGATATTTAAGGAATTGATAAAATGACACCTTACGGTATTGTTTATAAGGATAAGGTTCCTGCTCTTAATGAAGGGGCAGAAATATGGAGAAAAAGGTCAGGATTTATCAAAAAAAAATACTGTATCCTGAGTATTATTCTCGCTGCCATTTCAATTATAGCCGTAAACCTGGTTATTTTTAATTTCAGAGAGGATAAGGATGTTTATATTACTTCTACACTTATCCTTACAGTGATGGAAATTATTTCTGTTTCTTTTCTTTTAAAGTCAAGTTTAAGAAGAAATGTAAGAAATGTATTCGGAACCACTTCTTCAGGTAATTTAAAGCAGGCTGTTCTCAGAGAAAATGATGTGGAATTCTCCACTCCTTACAGTAAATCAAATTATTTCTATGAAGAAATAGAAATGGTTATAGAAGGAATAAATTCTCTTAATATTATCGTTGAAAAAGGAAATCTTCCCATCTGTATTTCAAAAAGCGGAGTTTTAAAGGGTGAAGCAGAAAAGTTCATTCTAATTCTTAAAGAAAAAATGAGAGAAAGATATTTTTTCGAAAACACGGTAGGGGGTAAGAGTATATGAAATATTTTTCAGTAAGCTTTCTCCCGGAAAAAAAGGACGTAAATAAAAAAGCTATTTTCATAAGTATACTTTTCGGTGACAATAAAAATAAAATGCTTTCAAAGCTTCTGTTTATATGTGCATTTATCTGTATTGGCTTTTTTATGCAGCAGTATGAATTGATTTATTACGCTTTCCTGTCTTTTATAATAATTCCTAAAATAGCCGATATTATAACAGTATTTTCGCAGGTAAAGAAAAGTAATGAATCATATATGGCACAAAGACCTATAACAGTTGATTTTTACGGTGATCATATAGTTTATAATTTCAGAAGTACAGAAAGGTTTAAAGGGAATTTTGAAAAGCATTATGCCTTCAGTAATGTTACAGGTGTAATAGACAGTATAAATTCTATTGCTTTTTCCTTCGGTGAAAAAGAGTCAGTAGTAATTCCAAAAAGAGCTTTAAGTGACGAAAACCGTCAGATGATAAATAATCTTATTGAAAATCTTTTTAAAAATAAATTAGTTAAAGTTGATATTTAAGGACATATAACCAAAATAACAAAAAAATGGTGATAATATGGAAAATTTAAATTATGAAAATCAGACGATAATTGATGTTGATCTTAACAGGGAAATGAGAAAGTCTTTCCTTGACTACTCAATGTCAGTTATTACTTCACGAGCACTTCCCGATGTAAGAGACGGTCTTAAGCCTGTTCACCGCCGTATTCTTTATACTATGCATGAAAACGGTCTTTATCCGGAAAAGGCTTACCGTAAGTGTGCCGACACCGTAGGTTCTGTTCTCGGTTCTTATCATCCTCACGGTGACGCATCTGTTTAGGATGCTATGGTAAGACTTGCACAGAAATTCTCAACAAGATATATTCTCGTACACGGCCACGGTAACTTCGGTTCTATCGACGGTGACCCCCCTGCTGCTTACCGTTATACTGAAAGTAAAATGAGTAAGCTTTCTATGGAAATGCTTACAGATATTGATAAGGAAACTGTCGATTTTGCTCCTAACTACGACGACCGTCTTAAGGAGCCCACAGTTTTACCTTCACGTTTCCCGAATATTCTCGTTAACGGCTCTACAGGTATCGCTGTAGGTATGGCTACTAACATTCCTCCTCACAATCTCGGTGAGATTATCGACGGTATGTGTTATTACATCGATAATCCCGACGCAGAGCTTGACGACCTTATGCAGTTCATCAAAGGTCCCGACTTCCCCACAGCAGGTATCGTTATGGGCAGAAGCGGTATCAGAGCTGCTTACGGTACAGGCCGCGGTAAAATCATCGTAAGAGCCCGTGCCGAAATTGCTGAAACCAAAAACGGCAGATTCCAGATTGTTGTTACCGAGCTTCCATATCAGGTTAATAAGCGCAGACTTATTGAAGCTATGGCTGACCTGGTAAAGGATAAGAAAATCGAAGGTATTTCCGATATCAACGACTATTCAAACAGAGAGGGTATGCGTCTCGTAGTCGACCTTAAGAGAGATGCTAATCCTCAGGTTGTCCTTAATCAGCTTTATTCCTTTACACAGCTTCAGATTTCTTACGGTATTATTCTTCTTGCACTCGTAGGCGGTGAGCCTAAAATCCTCACTCTTAAGCAGATTTTAGATCACTATATCAGACATCAGGAAGAGGTTATCGTAAGAAGAACAAGATATGACCTTCGTAAGGCCGAGGAAAGAAAGCACATTCTCGATGGTCTTATGATCGCTCTCGACTTTATTGACGAGGTTATCAAAATTCTCCGTGCATCTAAGGACCAGGCTTCAGGTAAGCTTGCTCTTATCGAGCGTTTCGGTCTTACGGAAATTCAGGCTGATGCTATCGTTAAGATGCGTCTTGGTCAGTTGACAGGTCTCGAAAGAACCAAGATCGAAGAAGAACTCGCAGCTCTTAAGCTTAAGATTGCAGAATTTATGGAAATTCTCGCTGATGAAAGCAAGGTTCTCGGTCTCATAAAGAGTGAAGCTATGGCTATCAGAGACCGTTTCAATGACGAAAGAAGAACAGAAATCACCACAGTAAGCGGTGAGGTTGACATCGAATCTCTCATTCCCGAGGAGCAGTGTGTTTACACTCTTACCACTCTCGGTTATATCAAGCGTCAGCCTGTCGAGTCCTATTCTATTCAGAACAGAGGTGGCAGAGGCGTTAAGGGTATGACGAGAAGAGAAGAGGACATCGCTGAAACGATGTTCACCTGCTCTAGCCACGATTATATTATGTTCTTTACTACTTACGGCAAAACCTACCGTCTTAAGGGCTATGAAATACCCGAAGGCAGTAAGCAGAGTAAGGGTATGAATATCGTAAATCTTCTTCCCCTCGAGGGCGACGAAAAGGTAAGCTCTATGATTAGAGTGCCCGATTTCGGCGGAGAAGAAGTAAAATATCTCTGTATGGTTACACGAAAGGGTATCATTAAGAGAACTGATCTCGAACAGTATAAGAATATCCGCAAAAACGGTATTATTGCCATTAATCTTGACGAAGACGATGAGCTCGCATGGGTAAGACTTACCGACGGTAATGACGATGTTCTTATCGCTACGAGAAACGGTATGTCCATCCGCTTCAATGAAAACGATTGCCGTCCTATAGGCAGAACAGCCCGTGGTGTTAAGGCTATCGAGCTTAAAGAAGAGGACGAAGTAGTCGGTATGTGTATCATCGGTGAAAATCAGGATGATTCCATGAAGATTCTCACTATCGCCGAATCAGGTCTCGGCAGACTCAGCGAATTCGACGAATACCGCATCCAGTCCCGTGCAGGTAAGGGCGTTCTTAACTACCACATCGAAAAATATGGTAAGGTAGCCGCCGTGGCTAATGTTTACGAGGGTGACGACGTTATCCTTATTTCCTCTGACGGTATTATCATCAGAATGTCCGCCTCTCAGATTAACACTGTTTCCCGTACCTCAAAGGGTGTACGTGTAATGAGACTTTCCGAAAATGAAAAGGTAGTTTCCGCCATCGCAGTGCGCGAGGTAGAGGAAAAGGAAGCTGAGGGTGAAGAAGCACCCGCAGAAGCAGAAGAAACTGCACAGCATACAGAAGAATAATTATAACGGGGGAGTATATCTCCCCCTTGAAGATGAATTTAATCCGTTAATAACGGTGAAGATAAAAAGAAAGAAGTGAGACAATGGAAAAGAAGAAAAAACAAAAAAAATCCAATCCGATTGCTGCATTTCTTTGGAAAAATAAAAGAAGAAGAGCAAAGAATTTTTATTTTCTGCTTACTGCCTTTATAGTGATTTTTGCTGTTGGTATGGCATTTATCAATGAAAAGTTAGAGCTTATAGATACAGGCGACAGCCCCGAGCAGGTACAGACTACACAGCCTATTTACGATGAAGAAGAAATAGAGATTATGACCTCCATCGACAGTGCAGGCTCTCTTAATGATTATCTTTATCAGTGGGCAAATAACGGCGGTACCCTTTATTCCAGCAAAAATGTGCTGAATGTACTTCTCGTAGGTCTTGACTCGAGTGATGCACTGGAAAACGGCGGTCGTTCGGACTCTCTTATTCTCGTTTCTCTTAACAAGAAAACCAAGAAAATAAATATGACCTCATTTTTCCGTGATACCTGGTCTTATATGAATATCGGCGGTGAGGACAGATATGCCAAGCTTAATTCCTCTTATTTTTACGGCGGTCCTGTAGCACTCATTGACACTATAGAAAAGAATTTCAAAATCGATATAGATTACTATGTTGCCGTTGACTTCTCTTCCTTTGTGGATATAATTGATGCTTTAGGCGGTATTACCGTAGAGGTTCAGGAATATGAAGCGAATTATATTAACCGTACCACAAAGCATACCATCGAAAGCGGTCCTGCCGTAACTCTTAACGGCAAAGAGGCTCTCGTTTTCGCCCGTATAAGAAAGAGCGACTCTGACAGTGACGTCAGCAGAACAAGAAGACAGAGACAGGTTATCGAATCCTTCATAAAGAGTGCTACCACTGCTTCTCTTTCACAGCTTAACGATGCTCTTGACATGCTCTTTAAATATATTAAAACTGATATGACTAAGATGCAGATTTTATCTTACGGCACTCAAGCTATTACAAACGGATGGGTTACCTATGATATAGAGCAGTTTACATTAAGTGATGAAGATGTTTTCAGAGGCGGATATGTGGGAAGCAGCTCTGTAGTATTTATGGATTTCCCCTTAGCGGCACAGAGAGTTCAGACTGCCATTTACGGGGACAGTAATATCGAGCTTCCCGATGACAGGGTAAAACTTTTCTCATTCGTTCAAAGATTCAGTTAAGGAGACAAAAGATGAATATAGAAACAGGTTCAAAGCATGAAGTAATCAAAACAGCAACCAAAGAATTATCTGCCGCCGAAATGGGTAGCGGTTCTTTAACTGTTTTTGCTACACCGGCTATGGTTGCTCTTATGGAGCAGGCTGCCAGTGAGCTTTGTGAAAAATATACAGAAGAGGGTATTACTACTGTTGGTACTGCGCTTAACATTCAGCATTTGGCTGCTACAGCTGTAGGCGCTGAGGTTAAGGCTGTGGCTACTGTCATGTCCTGTGATGGCAGAAAGGTTACCTTCGATGTAGAGGCTTACGATAATGCAGGTCTCATCGGTAAGGGTACTCACGAAAGATTCAGCATAAAAATCGATAAGTTTATGCTTAAGGCTGAGGAAAGAAAAAGCATCACAGCCGAATAATTAAATACTGAAAGGAAAGCCGGTTTGTTTTAAAAATAAATCGGCTCAGTTTTCTATGAGAAAGTATGATTATGTAATTTTCGATTTCGACGGTACGGTAGTCGATACGGGGGAGGGTATACTGAAAAGCTTACAGTATTCCTTTAAAGAGATGGGAAGGGAGATTCCCGACCTTGATGACCTTAAAAAATTTATCGGTCCGCCTATTCACTACAGCTACACCACTTATTACGGTGTTAGCGAAGAAGAGGTGGGGATGTACATTAAAAAATACCGTGAACGCTACAGAGCCAAGGGAATTTACGAATGCGCTCTTTATAAAGGCTTTCCCAAGGTTCTCGATACCCTTCACGAAAAGGGTGTTAAAATTGGCATCGCTTCTTCAAAGCCCGAAAGCCTGATTTACGATGTAGCTGATTTTTTAGGTGTCACAAAAAAGTTCGATGCTATCGTCGGAGTACAGCTCGATGACAGTAATCACAGCTCTAAAACAGGTCTCGTTCTCGACTCGATGAAAAAATTAGGTGCAGAGGATAAGAGTAAAGTTCTTATGGTCGGTGACAGATGTTATGACATCGACGGTGCGGCAGGAGCAGAGGTAGATTCCTGCGGTGTACTGTGGGGATACGGAAGTAAAGAGGAATTTGAGGAGCATAATGCCACTAATATCGTTTCCGACACAGATGAGCTGTTAAATTTAGTGTTATAATTATAAAATAGAAAAATAAACCCCATAAAAAGTGAAAATAATTCACAAACTTAATTCTGTTGAATAGAAATTTTTAAAATGATGAATGTATCATTAAAGGCATTTCCATTCAACAGAAACAGGCATAAAAACAGATATAATTTTCCACATAAATAGCTGTGAGTGTGGAAAACTTTTACGATTTATATAAAGCAAAAGGAAGAGTTTTCGATGGAATATTTTGCGAAAGAATATGACATAATTGTAATCGGTGCGGGCCACGCAGGTATTGAAGCGGGTCTTGCTGCCGCACGTCTCGGAACACAGGTAGGCGTTTTTACCATCAATATGGACTGGGTAGGTAATATGCCCTGTAATCCGTCTATCGGCGGAACATCGAAGGGACATCTGGTCCGTGAGATAGATGCTCTCGGCGGTGAAATGGGTAAGGCGGCTGACGCCAATACTCTGCAGAGCCGTATACTTAATTTAGGTAAAGGTCCTGCTGTTCATTCTCTCCGTGCGCAGATTGACCGCAGACGCTACAGTGAATATATGAAGCACATAATGGAGAGACAGGAAAACCTGGAGCTTGTACAGGCTGAGATAGTTTCTCTAGTCAGAATTGACGGTATGTGGCAGATAAAGACGAGACTTGAGGCTCTTTATAAGGCTAAATGTGTTATTCTGGCTACCGGTACTTTTCTCGGCGGAAGAATTTATGTAGGCGATGTAGCCTATGACGGCGGACCCGACGGTATGTTTGCATCTACGGAATTAGCGGCTTCTCTTAATGAATTAGGTGTTAAGACCCGCCGTTTTAAGACGGGAACACCTTCACGAGTAAACAGACGAAGCGTGGATTTTTCCGGTCTCGAAATACAGAACGGCGACGACGTGGTAGTACCTTTCTCCTTCGACGGAGAGTACACTCCCGAAAACAAACTCCCCTGCTACATTACATATACCAACGAAGAAACCAAGCAGGTAATTTTAGATAATATTCACCGTTCACCCCTTTATTCAGGTAAGATTGACGGTGTAGGACCGAGATACTGCCCTTCCATTGAGGATAAAATAGTCCGATTCGCAGAAAAGAAAAGGCATCAGCTCTTTATTGAGCCTTGCGGTGAGAACACGGAAGAAATGTATTTACAGGGAATGTCCTCATCTCTTCCCGAGGATGTACAGCTTAAATTTCTCCGTACCATTCCCGGACTTGAAAATGTCCAGGTTATGAGAACGGCTTATGCTATCGAATACGACTGTGTAGACCCGACTTCACTTAAGGCGAGTCTCGAATTCAAGGATTTCGAAGGTCTCTACGGTGCGGGACAGTTCAATGGCTCCAGCGGTTACGAGGAAGCCGCCGCACAGGGACTTATTGCAGGTATCAACGCAGTGCAGAAGGTAAAGGGTAAAGAGCCTCTTATTCTGGACAGAGCCTCTTCTTATATAGGTACTCTCATTGACGACCTTGTAACCAAGGGCTGTTCAGACCCCTACAGAATGATGACTTCACGCTCTGAATACAGACTTCTTCTCCGCCAGGATAATGCTGACATCCGTTTAACTGAGTACGGATATAAGGTAGGTCTCGTTAGCGAAGATAAAATGGCAAGACTTACAGAGAAGCTCCGTCTTATAGAAGAGGAGAGAGAAAGAATATCTCTCGTTTCCGTACCTCCTTCGGAAGAGCTTAATAAGGTGCTTGTTTCACGTGAAACATCACCTTTAACCACAGGTTGCAGAATGATAGAGCTTATAAAGAGACCTCAGCTTGACTATGAATGTCTCAAGCCATTTGATAAAAACAGACCCGACCTTCCCCGTGAAGTATTCGAACAGGTGGAAATCAGCATAAAATATGAAGGCTACATCAAAAGACAGAAGGCACAGGTAGAGGAAATGCGCCGTCTCGAGGTAAGAAAGCTCGACGAAAGTCTCGACTACACGAAGGTAGTAGGTCTTCGAATGGAAGCACAGGAAAAGCTGAATAAGATTAAACCGGCTAATCTCGGTCAGGCATCGAGAATAAGCGGTGTAAGTCCTGCGGATATTTCTGTTCTTCTCATATATCTCTCTAAAAATAAATGATGTTTCACGTGAAACAGTAAAGGACCAAGGTCCGAGCACAGAATTAAACAAAGGTGATAATAATGGATAATACATTTATTTCATTGGATTTATTAAAAGAAAAAGCCGCTGAATATGGTGTTAGCTTAGATGAAACAGCTCTCAAACGTTTCGATACTTATGCCCGCTTATTAGTGGAATGGAACGAAAAAATAAATCTTACGGCAATTACAGAGCCTGATGAGATAGTTATAAAACATTTTGTAGACTCTCTTACGGTCTTTTCTGCTGTAGATATTCCCGAGGGCGCAAGTGTAATCGATGTAGGGACAGGTGCAGGTTTCCCCGGTGTGGCTATGCTTATTGCCCGTCCTGACCTTAAGATTACACTTATCGACAGCACAAATAAAAAGCTCAATGTAATAAGAGATATTCTCGAAAAGACAGAGCTTACTGCCGATGTAATTCACATCAGAGCAGAGGATGCAGGTCAGAATAAGGCTTTCAGAGAGCAGTTTGACTTCTCTACAGCCAGAGCGGTGTCTAATTTAAGAGATTTATCTGAATACTGTCTGCCTTTCGTAAAAAAAGACGGCACCTTCATCTCTATGAAAAGTGCTAAGGCTGACGAAGAAATAGCTGATGCTAAGGGAGCTATAAAGATTCTCGGCGGCGAAATAGCTGAGAAAAAGACCTTCGAATTAGGGGATAGCGGGGAAAGAACCATAATATTAATCAAAAAGATCTCGTCAACTCCTGCCAAATATCCTCGCCCTTCGGCAAAAATCGCAAAGTTTCCCTTAAAATAAAATAATATAATGTAGAATAACCGTGTTTTTCGAAGAACGGTTTTGCTGGACAACCTCTCTGTGCCGTGGTATTATCTTGACATAGGGAGGTTAATTTTATGCTCATAAGTGAAAAGCCGAGAACGGCAGGTCAGGTATTACTCATACCGAATGAAATGATTTACCCGAACCCGAATCAACCGAGAAAAGCCTTCAATCAGGAGGAGTTGGTAAATTTAGCCATAAGTATAAGAATGAACGGCATTCTACAGCCTCTCACCGTAAGGCAGATAGATAAAGGCTATGAGCTGGTGGCAGGGGAGAGAAGACTCCGTGCGTCGAGACTTGCGGGACTTGTTTCCGTTCCGTGCATAGTTCTGGAGGTAAATACTCTCAAATCCGCAATCTTTTCTCTCATAGAAAATCTGCAGAGACAGAATCTGAATTACTTCGAAGAGGCTGTAGCTATAGAAAAGCTGATGAAGGATTTCGAAATTTCTCAGGAGGATGCGGCACGGAGGCTTGGAAAGGCACCCTCTACCGTTTCAAATAAGCTCCGTCTTCTTACCTTGCCCGAAAAGGCAAGAGAGCTTCTTTTAGAAAAAGGACTTTCCGAAAGACATGCCAGAGCTTTACTGAGAGTCGATAAGGAAGACGTTCTGCCTTGCTTAGAGGTAATAATCGAAAGAAAGCTTAATGTAAGTCAGACGGAAAATTATATAAACGAACTCCTTTCACGGGAGGATAAACCGAAAAGACAAACTAAAATAATGTTCAGCGATGTAAAAATCTTTCTTAATACCATTAATAATGCCGTTGATACAATGAACAGGGCGGGGATTAAGGCAGATGTAAAAAGAGAGGACACGGGGGACAGCTACAGATATGTTATAGAAATTCCTAAAAACAGGATGTACAGACTTCCCGAAAGAAAAATCCCCTCTGCATAATCGCTATCCTATATTAATTTGCTTTCATCATATCTTTCTCTTTCACACCCCACTTTGCAAAGACATCCGTTAAGGTAAGCCCTGACGGGTGTTTTTGCGTATATTTTAAAATTGTTTCACGTGAAACATAGAAATTTAAAAAAATGCCGTTCAGGTCTTTAAAAAACAGTTTTCTTGTGATATAATACTACTCTAAAGGAATTTTTTAAAAGAAAGGGTAGTAAAATGGGTAAAGCCATAGCGATTGTTAATCAGAAGGGCGGCGTCGGTAAGACTACTTCGGCAATAAATCTTGCCGCGGCAATAGGTCATTACGGCTATAAAACCCTTTTAGTGGATGCTGACCCCCAGGGTAATGCAACCAGCGGTTTAGGTATCAATAAGAGAGATGTCAGCGAATCCACCTACGATATGATAGTAAGCGGTGTAAAAGCCGAAGATATAATAAAAAAGACAGACTACGCAAATCTCGATGCATTACCGTCTAATATGAATCTTGCCGGTGCAGAGCTTGAGCTTGTAGATCTCGATAAAAGAGAGTCAAGAATTAAAAATGCTCTCGCTCCCATAAAAGAAAAGTATGATTTCATCATCATCGACTGTCCCCCTTCTCTGGGACTTCTTACGGTAAACATTCTCTGTGCTGTAGACAGTGTAATCGTTCCCATTCAGTGTGAATATTACGCTCTCGAGGGACTTTCACAGCTTATGAATACCATCAGACAGGTAAAGAGACTCTATAATCCTTTAGTTGAGCTTGAAGGTGTACTTCTTACCATGTACGACGGCAGACTTAATCTTACACAGCAGGTAGTAGGGGAGGTTAAAAAGTTCTTCCCTCAGAAGGTTTATGCCACGGTAATTCCCCGTAATGTGCGTCTTTCGGAGGCACCTTCCTTCGGTCAGCCTGTGTACTATTACGATAAGTCATCCAAGGGTAGTATCGCCTATGATGAATTTACAAGAGAATTTCTAAAAAAGAATAATAGAAGACCTAAGGAGAAATAATATGGCACCGAAGAAAAAAAGCGGTCTGGGTAAAGGACTCGATGCTCTTTTCCTCGATAATTCTACGGAAAATCAGTCGGGCTCCGTTACACAGCTCAGTCTTAATGAAATCGAACCTAACAGAGAACAGCCGAGAAAGCATTTCGACGAAGCTGCTCTTTCCGAGCTTTCAGAAAGCATCGCAATGCACGGCGTTATTCAGCCTCTTCTGGTAAGACCCATTTCTGACGGCGGTTATCAGCTTATCGCCGGTGAAAGAAGATGGCGTGCCTCCCGTATGGCGGGACTTACACAGGTTCCCGTCGTAATAAGAGAAATGACCGACAGTGAGGCTATGGAGCTGGCACTTATCGAAAACCTACAGAGAGAGGACCTTAACCCTATCGAAGAGGCAGAAGGCTTCAAGCTTCTGATGGACACCTACTCCCTCACACAGGAGCAGGCGGCAGAAAGAGTCGGTAAATCAAGACCTGCAGTAGCAAATGCCTTGAGACTTCTCTCATTGCCCGCTAAGGTTATCCTGCTTCTTAAGGAAGGTAAACTCTCATCGGGACACGCAAGAGCTCTTTTACCCCTTAAAGACGAAAAAACGATGCTTTTACTCTGTAAAGAAATCGAAGAAAAAGACCTTTCCGTCCGTGAAACAGAGAGAATAGTAAAAAATCTCCTTTCAGAAAAGAAGGAGAAAAAGGAAAAGAAGCCTAAAAAGAGAGACCCTTATTACGATGAATGTGAGCTTTCTATCCGTGAGGTTCTCGGCAGAAAGGCTAATATTAATCTTGCCAAGGGTGACAAGGGCACAATAGAAATAGAATTTTTCGGAAAAGATGACCTGAAGAAGATTTTAAAAAGTCTTGCAGGTGAATAATAAAAAGAGATATTTGAAAGAAGGAAATAAAAATGTTAGATATTAAGCTTATCAGAGAAAATCCCCAGAAGGTCAAGGATGCAATGAAAACCAGAAACAAGGATATGGATGCAGTTGTTGATGAAATCCTTGACATTGACAAAAAGGTAAGAGAAATCACACAGAAGGCTGATGCTCTCAAGGCTGAGCAGAATGCTGCCAGCAAGCAGATTCCCGCAATTAAAAAAGAAGGCGGCGATATCAGCGAAATTATGGCAAGAATGAACGCTATCAAGGAAGAAGTAAAGGTTCTTGATGCTGAAAGAAACGATCTTGCAGCAAAGCAGAAGACAATGATGTACGAATTCCCCAACGTTCCCTCCGATGCTACTCCTATTGGTAAGGATGACAGTGAAAACGTGGAAATCCGTCGCTGGGGCGAGCCTAAAAACTTTGATTTCGAGCCTAAGGCTCACTGGGATATCGGTGCTGATTTAGGTATTCTTGATCCCGAAACAGCCGCTAAGGTAACAGGCGCACGTTTCCATTTCTATAAGGGACTCGGCGCAAGACTTGAACGCTCCATCGTATCATTCTTCCTTAACACACATACAGAAAACGGTTATACAGAGGTATTTCCTCCCTATATGGTTAACCGTGCTTCTATGACAGGTACAGGTCAGCTTCCTAAATTCGAAGAGGATGCATTCAAGGTAACTAACGATTACTTCCTCATTCCTACAGCTGAAGTTCCCGTTACAAATATGCACCGTGATGAAATTCTCGACGGCAGTCAGCTTCCCATCTCCTACTGTGCATATTCAGCATGCTTCAGAGCAGAGGCAGGCTCAGCAGGCCGTGATACCAGAGGTCTTATCAGACAGCATCAGTTCAATAAGGTAGAGCTTGGTAAGTTCACAAAGCCTGAAGACAGCTATGCAGAGCTTGAAAAGCTTACACTTGATGCAGAAAGAGTTCTTCAGCTTCTCGGTCTTCCTTACCGTGTGGTTGCTCTTTCCACAGGTGATATCGGCTTTTCATCTGCTAAAACATATGACATCGAAGTATGGATGCCCTCTTACGGCAGATATGTAGAAATCAGCTCCTGCTCTAACTTCGAGGACTTCCAGGCAAGAAGAGCTTCTATCAGATATAAGAACGGACCTAAGGATAAGGCACAGCTTGTTCATACTCTTAACGGTTCAGGCGTAGCAGTAGGCAGAACTACAGCTGCTATCCTCGAAAATTATCAGAATGCTGACGGCAGCGTTACTATCCCCGAGGCACTTATTCCTTATATGGGAACTGATATTATTAAATAATTCCTAAAGAGAAAAAATTAACCCACCGTATTCAATTACGGTGGGTATTTTTATTGTAATGTAAAACCACGCGTTGGACGCGTGGTTCGGGACAAATTATATAGTTGAATAGAAAAGAACCCTTCGTATATAACAAAGTTGCAGTCTGCCAACGACAACTGAGAATACAAAGGGAGTTATTCGGTGTGTTTGAATAACTATGATATTATACCATAACAAAATATAAAAGTAAAACATTTGGGTATAGTTACAAATTAAAATAATATAATAATGGATTATACTTTAGTGATAAAAAACAAAATATAAAAAATTTTGAGTAGTGAAAATCAAGCATCACTTTAGAATTTTCAACTAGTCAAAACGCGGTTGGCAGTTAAACTTACGCGTTGACGCGTCCCGCGAGGAATAGAGGGCTATGCCCGCATGTGAAAAACCACCCGTTTGACGGGTGGCTGTTTATTTTTATCTGAGTATTAAGTTTAAAACCTCATCGGTTGTATCTGCGATAAAATCACAGGAATGAGCGAGTAAATCTTCTCTGTCACGGAAGCCCCATGTGACACCGATACATTTAAGAGATGCATTGTGTGCTGTCTCTACGTCTACATCACTGTCACCGACATAAATAGTGTTGCTTATATCGGAAGACATTATTTCCATTGCCTTATAAACATTTACGGGTGCGGGCTTTCTTTCTTTCTCTTCGCTTACACCAAGTGCCACATCAAGGGAGGGAAAATAGTCCTTACAAAGACCCTCAACAGCAGAATGAAGCTTATTGGAAACTACAGCTGTTTTAATTCCGAGTTCTTTGAGTTTTTCGAGTAAAGTGATAATACCCTCATAGGGAGCAGTATTGTCCGCCATGTGCTCAAGGTAATGCTTTCTGAAAACATTAAGACATTTTTCCTGGGTTTCATCGTCTGTGCCTTCGGGAGTGGAACGCTCCATTAGCTTAATTACTCCGTTACCGATGAAAGAGCGTATTTCATCTCTGCTTCTTTCAGGAAAGGAAAATTCCCTTAAAGCGAAGTTTACCGCATTCATTAGGTCATCGAGAGTGTCCAGGAGTGTTCCGTCCAGGTCAAAAATTACACTTTTATACATCTTATCTTACAGGTTTGGTGTGCCAGATATCACGGGCATAGTCGTTGATAGCTCTGTCAGCTGCGAAGCGGCCTGCACCTGCGATGTTCATAAGTGACATACTGTTCCACTTTGTTCTGTCCTTCCATACCTCGTCTATCATCTTCTGCTTTGCTCTGTAGTCGGCGAAGTCAGCCAGAACCATATAGGGGTCGTGGTGGATGATTGAGTTACCGATTTCGGGGAACTGCTTAGCGCCGATGCCCTGCTGGATGAATTCGATAACTCTTCTGAGCTCAGCGTTGTTATTGAAGTAATTGATGGGAGTATAGCCTGTTCTCTGAAGCTCCATAACGTCGGGAGTCTTCATACCGAAAAGGAACATATTCTCGTCGCCTACTGCTTCGTTGATTTCTACGTTAGCACCGTCGAGAGTACCGAGAGTAAGCGCACCGTTAATCATCAGCTTCATGTTACCTGTACCACTTGCCTCAGTACCTGCGAGAGAAATCTGCTCACTGATGTCTGCGGCAGGCATAAGCTTTTCAGCCATGGTAACATTGTAGTTTTCGAGGAATACTACCTTGAGTCTGCCCTTCATATCCGGGTCGTTATTGATAAGGTCGGCAAGAGCGCAGATAAGAGAGATAATCTTTTTAGCCACGAAGTAGCCTGAAGCTGCCTTTGCACCGAAAATGTAGGTGTGAGGAACATAATTTCCGTCGGGATTATCCTTGATTTCGAGATATCTTGCGATAATCTGTAATGCATTGAGATGCTGACGCTTGTACTCGTGAAGACGTTTAACCTGTACATCGAAAATAGAATTGGGATCAAGCTCGATGCCTGTCTGCTTCTTTACATAGTCAGCGAAGGCTTTTTTGTTGCCAAGCTTGATTTTCTCAATTTTTGCGAGAACCTTTTTATCATTTTTGAATTTACGGAGCTTTTCGAGCTCGTCACCGTCGTAAATGAAGCCGTCACCGATAAGCTCTGTGATGTAAGCGGTAAGCTCAGGGTTAGCCTGGCAGAGCCATCTGCGGTGAGCGATACCGTTGGTAACATTTTTGAACTTGTCGGGAGTGAGTCTGTAGTAGTCGTTGAAAAGAGTATCCTTGAGAATCTGGCTGTGAAGTGCGGAAACACCGTTTACGCTGTGACAGGCGGCTACACAGAGGTTAGCCATTCTGACAGCACCGCCGGAAATAACAGCCATTTCTTCTACCTTGCCTGCATCGTGAGTTGTTTCCCAGATGTAGCTGCGGTATCTGTTGTCGATTTCCTTGATAATCTGATAAATACGGGGAAGAAGGCTTCTTACGAGGTCCTCGTGCCAGCATTCGAGAGCTTCCTTCATAACCGTGTGGTTAGTGTAGGCGGCAGTCTTAGTAACTATGCTCCATGCGTCGTCCCAGCCGTAACCGCATTCGTCTAAAAGAATACGCATAAGCTCGGGGATAGACATGGTAGGATGGGTGTCGTTGATGTGGATAGCATTACATTCTGCGAAGTTTTCCATTGTGCTGTGGTGACGCAGATGTCTGCTTACAATGTCCTGTACGGAAGCGGAAACGAGGAAATACTGCTGCTTGAGACGGAGGCTCTTGCCTTCTGCATGACCGTCGGAGGGATAAAGGATTTTACTGATAACCTCTGCCATAGCCTGGTTTTCCATAGCGAGCATATATTTACCCTGATCGAAGTACTGCATATTGAGAGAGGGAGCCTTACTCTTCCACAGACGGAGAATGGAGATAGCCTTACCGTCCTTACCGCTTACATACATATCGTAGGGTACGGCTAAAATATCGGTGGTGTTTCTGTATTCTACGCTGTGATAGTGGTTATCCCAGTTATCGATTACTTCACCGCCGAAGCGAACTGTGAAGGTGTCCTTCTCTTTCGGTCTGAGCCATACTTCGCCGCCGGGAAGCCAGAAATCGGGAAGCTCAGTCTGCCAGCCGTCGATAAGCTTCTGTTTGAAGATACCGCATTCGTAAAGGATGCTGTAGCCCATACCGTAGTAGCCCTGTGTGGCGAGACCGTCGAGATAGCATGCGGCAAGTCTGCCGAGACCGCCGTTACCGAGACCTGCATCGGGCTCACAGTCGTAGAGCTTGTCGAGCTTGATGCCCATATCCTTGAGAGCATCCTCGAAAACCTTGGTAAGGTTAAGGTTGTAAAGATTATTTTTAAGTGAACGTCCCATAAGGAATTCCATACTTAAATAGTAAATCTTCTTTGAGTCAGCATTACCCTTATCGGCTCTGAAATCACGGACACCGTCATGCATAAGGTCTCTCACGATAAGAGCGACAGCTTTATAATACTGTTCATCGGTAGCTTCATCTACAGAAACACCGAAATAATGGGAAAGCTTTCCCGTTATTAAATCTTTTGCTTGTTTCTTTGTAAGTGAATAATTCATACAAAACCTCCAATTGAATATATCAAAAAACCTTATTTTTAAAATATTTATAGTTATTTTATACTAAAAATGAAGAAAATTCAATAGTAAAGGTAAAAAATTTAGCCTTTTAAAGTGAAAATATAGCCGGAAAGCGTTTTTTATTTCCTAAAAGTAAAAATAAGCCTTTGGACGATAAAGAAAACAAGAAAAAGTTTTTTTGACTTTACATAAACGGAACTTTATGGTATTATGTACAGGTATAAGAAGGTGACGATTCCGGATTTTTTTAGGTTCAGATAAAGTAGTTCTCTTATATTTATTCAGGAAAAGTAAAAAAACGGAGCAGTTATACTACTGCGTAATAAATAAAAATTCAGAGGGTTTAAAATATGAATAATGTCAGATACGTCAAAGAAAAAATTATTCTTTACTTTTTAAAAATATTTATCACACTTACCTTCAGCGGCGTTCTCTCTTATGTCTGGCTGGAGTTATATAATCAGAATATTCCTACACCGTTCTTCCGTCTGGGTAACTATCTGATGAGTGTTTTGTTTATTGTTATTTATGTGGCATTCGTAAAGGTTTACGGCGGATTTATGGTTGGTACAGCAACGGTTGCTGACCTGATTTTTTCTCAGATAATAGCAGTGGGCTTCCTTCAGGGAATATGTTATGTTATGTTCTCTATGCTCAGCTATAAGCTGATTTCTCCCGTTCCCTTTATAATAATGTTCGTTGCATTTTCTGTTTTTGCAGCACTGTGGTGTTATTTTTCCGATTTTATATACTCCAAACTTCACAAGCCGAGAAAGACAGTGGTTGTTTACGGTAATATCGATTCTTATCTTTCTCTTAAGGGAATCAAAAGTATGGATAAACGCTTTAATGTGGTACATACATATAACTATGAGAAAATACCGCTTGATGAGCTTTACGAAAATATTAAAAACATAAACGCTGTTTTTCTCTGCGGTGTTCCTTCGGATTACAGAAACGAGGTAGTCAAGCACTGTATTGCCAACGGCAAGGTTGCTTATGTGAAGCCGAAAATTTCCGATACCATTATTCGAGGCGGAAGAACCATCCAGCTGATGAATGTTCCCGTTTACCGCTGTAAGAGAGCTGACGATTCAAATCTTGTCTATCATCTCGTAAAAAGAGTGGCAGATATAGTGCTTTCACTTATTGCCATTATCATTTCTTCACCCTTTATGCTTGTTACGGCTATAGCTATCAAGGCTTATGACGGCGGTGATGTTTTTTACAGGCAGACACGTCTTACCACAAACGGTAAGGAATTTAAAATTTTAAAATTCAGAAGTATGATTCAGAATGCTGAGAAAGACGGTGTAGCGAGGCTGGCAGGGGAAAATGATGACAGAATCACTCCCGTGGGCAAGATTATCAGAAAGCTCCGTCTGGACGAGCTTCCTCAGCTTTTCAATATTTTCAAAGGTGATATGTCCTTTGTAGGCCCAAGACCCGAGAGACCTGAGATTGCTGCTCAGTATGAAAAGGATATGCCTGAGTTTGCGTTAAGATTACAGGTTAAGGCAGGTCTTACAGGTTACGCACAGGTTTACGGTAAATACAACACACCTCCCTACGATAAGGTGCAGATGGATCTGATGTATGTGGCTAATCAGTCGCTTTTAGAGGATTTCAAGCTTATGCTCATGACATTTAAAATTCTCTTTATCTCATCGAGCACTGAGGGTGTTGATGAAAATCAGAAAACCGCACTCAGAGACAGTGGCGAAGAAGTAATTGACGAATAAAAAACGGGGAAGGGCAACCTTCCCCATAATTGATATTTTAACTATATGAAAGGTAGAAGGTTATGGCTTCATTTTCAGGAGAATACTTTACTTCCGATTATTTTTACAGAAAAGAGACTGAAAAGAAAACCCTGAGGAGAATCGGGGCTTTATGTGGTATTGCTCTTTTAGGTTATGTTCTCATACAGAATGTTCTGGCTTTAGGTATACAGGCAGTGGGTCTGTGGGATAAATATACTACCGATAAGTTTTTCCAGAGCGGAGCAGATATATTTCTTACTTTTGCCGGTGTTCTTCTGCCCTTTACCTTAATTAACCGTATTATGAAAAAATATTCGGGAACACAGGATCCTCTCCTTTTCAGTCGTAAAGTAAGCAGAGGCGCCTGTATCGGTGCAGTTGTTTCGGGTGTGGGACTGTGCATGGAGGCTAATCTTATCTCTTCCGTATTCATTACTTTTATGGATGGCTTAGGCTTCAGTCTTACCTCTCCCGACGTTCCGATGGCACAGGGCTCATCAGGCTTTTTTCTGAGCTTCGTCAGAGTAGCCGTGGTGGCAGCTATGGCGGAGGAGCTTTCCCTGCGAGGCTATGTTATGGGTAATCTGAAAAGATACGGCGACATCTTCGCCGTCAGTGTTTCGGCTGTACTTTTTGCCATAATGCACGGAAATCTTATTCAGGCACCCTTCGCTCTGATTGCAGGCTTTGCTATCGGTTATTTTACCGTTAAAACGGGAACACTGTGGACAGGTATTCTTATTCACGGAGCGAATAATTTCATTTCTCTGGCTCTTTCATATGTTATGGAAATTGCAGGTCAGCAGGCCGGTGCTGCGGCAACTGCTCTGACTGTTTATGCTTTGGGTACGACAGGTATTATCGGAACAGTGCTTTTCGTAAAGAAAAATAAAAACAATCCTCTTTACAGCGGAGAGACGGTGCTGAGTCCCGGAGAAAAGATCAGCGGATTTTTCTTCAATATACCTATGATACTCGCTTTTCTTCTTATGCTTTACATCACTTCAAATTATGTTACATTCGGAAGGTAAAAAATGAAAGACAAAGAATATATGAGTCTTGCCCTCTCTCTTGCACGGGAAGCAGGTGAAAGGGGAGATGTGCCCGTGGGTGCAGTTATAGTTCACAGGGATAAAATCATCGGACAGGGTTATAATAAAAGGGAGCAAAAGAAAAATGCTCTTCTTCATGCAGAAATCTGTGCAATAAATGAAGCCTGTGAGGCTCTTTCATCGTGGCGGCTTACGGATGCGGTAATGTATGTCACCCTGGAGCCTTGCCCTATGTGTGCGGGAGCTATAATCAATTCCCGTATCGGCAGAGTAGTTTTCGGTGCCTACGATGAAAAGGGCGGATGCTTCGGCTCACTGGATAATTTCGCAGACAAAGGATTCAATCATAAGCCTCATATTATCGGAGGTTTTATGGAGGAAGAGTGTGCCGGTATTCTTCGCGATTTTTTTGCTGAAAAAAGGTGAAAAAAAGAAAAGAAAGAAAAAATTATTTTTTTCAAAAAAACTATTGACAAACTGAAAGTCTTATGATATATTATTCAAGCGTTGTGGACAGTGGAATGTAAACAGCGACGAATATGTGGCGGTATAGCTCAGTTGGCTAGAGTACTCGGTTCATACCCGATTGGTCGTAGGTTCGAATCCCACTGCCGCTACCAGTTTTACAATAAAGAGTGTTGGAAACGCGATCCATCCTCTTTTACATATATGGCCCGGTGGTCAAGCGGTTAAGACACCGCCCTTTCACGGCGGTAACACGGGTTCGATTCCCGTCCGGGTCACCACAAAACCTCGTTCTTTGAACGGGGTTTTTTATTTGTGTCCGCAGGACATAACTTTATTCAGCGGCACTTGTGACGTTGACTTCATTACGGCTGATAATCCGTATTTCATTATGCGAACATAAACGAATGAAGTTACCTGAAGGTAAATGAAGTGCTTATACAATGAAGTATGCCTTCGGCATAATGAAGTTGCCTGACGGCAAGAGACACCGATTTAAAGATGATAAATTATTTACCGATATTCCGCACAGGAATCTTACTGATTTTTACTTCTTTCGGAATTGATTTGACTAACAAAAATTGTTATTTGGTATTTATTTTTCTTTCCCGGACAAACTATTAATAAGGCAGAAGCCTTACTAATTTTAAGGAGTTTATGAAAATGGAAAAGAATAAGAATAATCAGTCTCAGAACAATAAGAACAATAACAATAAGAACAATCAGAAGTTCCGTTTAAAGAACCAGAACTTATCGGCATCCGACAAAAACGCTGAATTTTCTCAGCAGCTCAACAAAAACCAAAATAAAGAATTCTGATTAACTCCGCCTCGGCGGAGTTTTTCTTTTGTAAACTTTTGTTCATTGACTTAAGAGCTGTATTATGGTAGAATATGAGAACTTAGAATGATTTTTTCTTATTTTTGATATATATTTAAAGTAAACATTTTCTGAAAGGAGCCTTTGTAACTCCTTTTTATTGTGTTTGCTTCGGAGGACAAATGGATAAAATTAATGTTATTATGGATAAAATAAAGGAGCTTTTTGAAAAAATAGACTCTCTTTCATTTCTTAACAGAACACCGAGCAAAAAATTTTTAATAACTGCTTTTACTCTTATTATTTTACTTATCGGAGTTTTTTCTGCTCTGACAGTTATCAGTGAAAGCAGAGGAAATGAGGACGAAACCACCGGAACTGACAGTACACAGGCGGTAGCTTCTGCGGTAGAGGATAAAGATCTTCAGGAAATAAAGGGAAATTTCCTTTTTGTGCTAACACAGGACGGTAATGAAAAAATAGAACTTCTTTCTCTTGTAAGGCTTGATTCCGAAAACAAAAAGGTGAGTGTATCTTTCGTTAATCCTAAAGAAAAGGCAAGTGTAAACGGATTCCTCGGCACATTGCAGGAGCATCTGGAAAACGGCGGAATTAATGAGCTTGTCTGGAGTGTCGGAGAGCTTTCCGATATAAGCATAGAGGGATATGTTATCGGCGATGAGCAGAATTTCATCGACTTTATGAAAAATTTAGGCGAAATGGAAATAAACATAACCGAGAAGGTAACCTATACTCACAGAGGTATTCCGATCATCATCGATGAGGGTGTACAGAAGCTGTCGGCTGATATAATGCTGAAATATTTCGTATATCTCTGTGATAATTATGAAACTGCTCCCGAAAAATTAGTGGAGGCTATGATTATCTATGGTAAAAAGATGTTCGACAGCACTGAAGACAGTGTTCTCGATGAAAGCTTCGGTAAAATGATAAAGCAGTTCAGCACGGACATTTCCGTAGTTGACTTTACGAATTACCGAAAGGCTGTCAAAAATCTCGCTTCTTCGGAAAATCACATCGAAATCGTTATCGAGGCAAATCCGTCGAATCTGAAATAACTCTTGACAAGATTAACTTCGCAGTGTTATAATCACCGTAACAAAAGAATATTACCGGGGGTGCTGATGGCAAATCGGCTGAGATTATACCCATAACCTGATGCGGATAATACCGACGTAGGGAGAGTAAAGATAAATTTTCAGCACCACCGTTTTTTTGCGGTGGTGTTTTTTGTTTCTTGCCGGCAGAAACAGAAGGTCTTTTAAAATCAGTCCTGAATATTCTTATGTTAAATAAAAAAATTAAGGAGATATTATTATGACTGTTAGTGCGGCTATTCAGATTCTACCCAAGGCAGAAAACGACGAGGAGCTTATAAGAATCGTTGATGAGGTAATTGCATATATTGCCTCACAGGGATTAAATTATTATGTAGGACCCTTCGAAACCACAGTAGAAGGGGAGGATTACGGACAGATTATGGAAATTATTTCCGAGTGCAGTAAGGTAGCCGTTAAAGCAGGTGCGCCTGAGGTCTGCGCTTACATTAAAACTGTCTGGAAACCGGAAGGCGGTGTGCTGACAATTGACAAAAAAGTTTCAAAGCATCATAAATAAGGGTGCGCCTTTTATTTCTCTGACAGTTATAGGATTTTTATGGCTGACAGTGAGTGAAGGGGGATTGATACCGGGATATATGCTTCCGTCACCTATAGAGGTGGTAAAAGCATTTGTAAGCGAATTTCCCGTTCTTATGGAGCATTCTGCAGTGACTGTTCAGGAGGCGCTCTACGGTCTTTTGCTCGGTACGGGTCTGGGCTTTATATTTGCGATTATGATGGACAGATTTGATTTTCTTTATAAGGCACTCTACCCCATATTAGTAATAAGTCAGACTATACCGACTATTGCTATTGCTCCCGTGCTTGTACTGTGGATGGGATTTTCTATGGCGCCGAAAATTACCCTGGTGGTTATTACTACCTTCTTTCCTATAACCGTTTCACTTTTAGACGGATTTAAAAGTGTTTCCGCCGATGAGATTAATCTTCTCAGAAGTATGGGGGCAGGGAATGTGAAGATTTTCCGTCATATCAAATTTCCCGCTTCTCTCGAGCAGTTCTTTTCGGGACTTAAGGTTTCTGCATCATATGCTGTAGTAGGAGCCGTTATCTCTGAATGGCTCGGCGGATTTGAGGGTCTCGGTGTGTATATGACCAGAGTAAAGAAAGCCTATGCTTTCGATAAAATGTTTGCAGTTATAATTCTTATCTCCGCAGTTTCACTTCTTCTTATGGGTGCGGTAGCTTTTCTGAAATGGCTCAGTATGCCCCATAAAAGAAAGAAATACAGATAAAGAAAGAGATGATAACAATGAAAAAAATATTTGCAGTATTATTCTCACTCGTGTTTCTCGTTTCTCTTACCGCCTGCGGTGCGGGTAATCAGGAGCCGGATCTTTATGAGATAGTTCTCTGTCTCGACTGGACGCCCAATACCAACCATACAGGTTTTTATGTGGCTGACTCTCTCGGCTACTATGAAGAGGAAGGACTGAAAATCAGAATAGTTCAGCCGCCTGAGGACGGTGCAGAGATTATGACTGCATCGGGGCAGGCTCAGTTCGGCATTTCTTTTCAGGATTCACTTGCAGCCGCATTCGCTCTCGATGAACCCTTGGAGATAACTGCTGTAGCTGCTGTTTTACAGCATAATACTTCGGGTATTATATCGAGAAAAGGCGAGGGGATGGACACTCCTGCAGGTCTCGAAAATAAAAGATATTCTACCTGGAACAGTCCCATTGAACTGAAAATGGTAGAACATCTGATGAAAAACAGCGGTGCAGATTACGGAAAGCTCAGTCTCGTTCCCAGCGTAACCAACGAAGCTGAGGCACTGCGTAACGGTGATATTGACGCAGTATGGATTTATTACGGATGGGCAGGAATAGCATGTGAGAATGCAGAGCTCGACTTTGATTATTTCAATATGACTGATATGGAAGCAACTTTTGATTATTACACGCCTGTAATAATCGGAAACAATGCGTTCCTCGAGGAAAATCCCGATGCGGCAAAGGCTTTTTTACGTGCTACTGAAAAGGGCTACAGATATGCTGTCGAGAATCCTGAAGAGGCCGCACAGATTCTTATAAAGGGCGATACTACAGGCTCTCTTACGGGAAGTGAGGAGCTGGTGACCGAAAGTCAGAAGTGGATGGCTTCTCAGTATATAGCTGACAGTGAAAAGTGGGGGTATATCGAAAAAGACAGATGGAATGCTTTCTACGGTTGGCTTTACGAGGAAGGTCTCGTAGATAAAGACATTACCGACAAAGGCTTTTCTAATAATTTTTTAGGGTGATTTAATTGAGTTTGCTTAAGGCTGAAAATATAGGCGTTAGTTTCGAAGGAGAAAAGATAATAGAAAATGTTTCTCTTTCTCTCAATGAGGGCGAAACGGTTTCTCTTTTAGGTGTGAGCGGCGGAGGAAAGACTACTCTTTTTAATGTACTGTCAGGTCTTTTGGCTCCCGATGAGGGCAAGGTTTATCTTGACGGTGAGGACATAACCGATAAGGCAGGAAAAATCAGCTATATGCTTCAGAAGGATTTACTTCTTCCTCATAAAAAGGTGACAGATAATGCTGCCCTACCTCTTATTATCAGCGGAGAAAACAAAAAAGATGCTCGCAGAAAGGTTGAAAGTCACCTGAAGGAATTCGGTCTTGAGGGCACCGAGGATAAATATCCGCACCAGCTTTCAGGCGGTATGAGACAGAGAGTAGCCTTCTTAAGGACTTATCTTGCCTCGGAAAAGGCTGCTCTTTTAGACGAACCTTTTTCTGCACTGGACAGTATAACCAAAAGCTCGATTCACCGTTGGTTCTTATCCGTAATGGCTGAAATAAATCTTTCGGTGCTTTTCGTCACTCATGATATAGACGAAGCTATTCTGCTTTCAGACAGGATTTATATTCTTTCAGGAAAGCCGGGAAGCATAACCGATGAGATAATCATAAATCTGCCCGGTAAAAAAACCGAGAGAAATCCCTTAAGCAAAGAGTTTATTGCTTATAAGGAAGAGATAATAAGGAAAATAGCTGTTATATGAAAAAAATGGGTTGCTTCATCGGAGTAGCCCATTTATTTTTAAAAATTTCTCTTAATCTCTTGCAAAGAACGGAAAATCATAGTAGAATTAAAAGGTACTGAAAAAATATTATGTTTGAAAGGAATGATTTTCAATGAACAGTGCTTATAAAGCATTTTCCAGAGTTTATCAGCAAGCTTTCAGAGCAGGTATGTGCGTATTCAACTGGGAAGAGCCCGAAATGCTCGAAGGCCCCGGTGCTATCCGCCGTCTCCCCGAATTCATTAAGAGCAAAGGTCTCAGAAAAGTTCTTATCGTAACAGATAAGGGACTTATGGGTATCGGCCTTCTTAATTCTCTTTTCGAGGAAATGGCTAAGGCAGGCGTTGATTATGTAGTTTACGACGGCACACAGCCCAACCCTTCCATCGAAAATATCGAGGATGCAAGAAAACTTTACATCGACAACGGCTGTCAGGGCGTTATCGCTTTTGGCGGCGGTTCACCTATGGACTGTGCTAAGGCAGCAGCAGCCAGAGTAACCAACCCGAAGATTCCCGTAAAGAAGATGCGCGGTGTTCTTAAGCTCGCACATAAGCTTCCTCCTCTCTTCGCTGTTCCCACCACAGCAGGTACAGGCTCCGAAACCACTCTTGCCGCTGTAGTTACAGATACTGCAACTCACGAAAAGAATGCTATCAATGATCCGAGACTCCGTCCCAAGTATGCAGTTCTCGATCCCGAGCTTACAGTAGGTCTTCCTCCTCACATTACCTCTACCACAGGTATGGACGCTCTCACACACGCTGTAGAGGCTTATATCGGTAAGAGTAACGTCAAGTCAACAATAGACTACGCTGAAAAGGCCACAAAGATGATTTTCGAAAACATCGAAAAGGTTTACGAAAACGGTAAGGATGTAGATGCAAGAAATGCAATGCTCAAGGCTTCCTTCTATGCAGGTCAGGCATTTACCAGAGCTTATGTAGGTTATGTTCACGCTATCGCTCATAACCTCGGCGGTCACTATAATATACCTCACGGTCTTGCCAATGCTATCATCCTTCCCTATGTTCTCGAATACTACGGTGAAACTGCTCACGCAGCACTTGCTAAGCTCGCAGTTATCTCAGGTGTTAAGACAAACGGTACAGACAAGGAAAAGGCAGAAGCATTCATTGAGGCTATCAAGACTCTCAATAAGAATATGAACATTCCCGACGGCTTTGATATGATTCAGGAAAAGGATATTCCCGTTATCGTAAAAAGAGCTCTTAAGGAAGGTAATCCTCTTTATCCCGTACCGAAGATTATGGATGAAGCAGATTGCGAAGCAGTAATCAGAAGAATGATGAAATAATTTTAATGGGGCGATACATTCTGTTCGCCCCTATTTTAAAAAGGAGATAAATTTATGGAAAAGACAAGACAGATTTTTAAAGGCCTGACTGCTGTTTTAATGGTAACAGTTCTTTTAGCTTGTATGCTGCCGACAGCCCTGGCCGGTTTCGAGGATGAAATTTTCCAAAGCAACGGCTACTATTACAGCTTAAATGCAGACAAGACAGTTATGATTCACGGATACAGCGGTAAATCAAAAAATATTACTATTCCTTCAAAGCTTGACGGAAAGAAGGTAACTGCCATAGGCGAATCTCTCGGTTATCTTGAAGTAGAAACAGTTAAGATTCCTGCAGGTATCACACTTATTGAGGGTGGCTCTTTTACCGGTGCACCGAAGCTTAAAGCATTCACTGCAGATGAAGGAAACAAGAGCTATATTACGGTAAACGGAATCATTTATTCCAAGGATAAAAAAGAAATCGTCAAGTATCCTATGGCAAAGGAAGGAACCGCATTTTCAGTTCCCGCAGGTGCAGAAGTAATCGGTGCATTGGCATTTTACGGCTGTAAGAGTCTCGTTAAGATTACTCTTCCTGATTCCGTGAAGGAAATAGGCGCTTCTGCCTTCTCCCTCAGCGGAATTAAAACCATCGCAGTTCCCGACGGTGTAAAGGAAATCGGCTTCAATGCCTTCAGTACCTGTGAGGCTCTTACTGAAGTTACTCTTCCCGGAACATTAACCGTAATAAATATGTTCGCTTTCGATAACTGTACAAGCCTTAAAAAGATTAACTTCCTCGGCAGTGAAGCTCAGTGGAAGAGTGTGAAAATCGATTCATATAACAGCGGACTCGAAGCTGCACAGGTGAGCTTCGTAGAGGGTGCAGGTGCAGTTAAAAAAGTAAAAGCTTCAGGCATAAAGGAAACCTCGATAAAGTTCAGCTGGTCAAAGGTAGCAGATGCTGCAGGCTACAGGGTAGAGCTTTACAAGGGCAAAAAGCTCGAAAAGACAGTATATACAACCAAAACATCATATACATTCAAAAAGCTCAAGAAGGGTACAACCTACAAGGTAAAGGTTACAGCGTATAAGAATGTAAACGGCGGCAAGGCTTACGGTGAGGGAAAAGCTCTCTCAGCTTCAACAAAGGTAGCAAAAGTAACCTTAAGCAGTGTTAAATCTGCTAAGACAAAGCAGATGGCTGTGACATGGAAGACAGTAAGCGGTGCAAACGGTTATAAGGTAACCTATTCCACATCAAAGAAATTCACTAAAAAGACCACTAAAACCGTAACAGTCAAAAAGCAGAAGACAAAGAAAACCACCATCAAAAAGCTTAAAAAGGGTAAGACCTATTATGTAAAGGTCGCTGCCTATAAGACAGTGAACGGTAAAAATGTGTTCGGTGCATACAGCTCTGTTAAGACAGTAAAGGTAAAATAAAGTAAAGTAAAAAATTCCCCTGATTCAGAATTAACTGTATCAGGGGATTACTGTTATCAGAGCTTTTCGAAATCCGAAGCGGGGTGCTTACAGAGGGGACAGACGAAGTCAGCGGGTAACTCCTCGCCCTCATAAACATAACCGCAGATTTTACATACATAGCCTTTCTTTTCTTTGGGCTGCGGTTTCGGTTTTACATTGGCGTGATAGTAAGCGTAGGTCATGCTTTCTTTATCATTCAGCACCTTTGCCTCTGTGACTTTGCAGATAAACATGGTGTGTGTTTCGAACTCTACGGAAGATTCTACTTCGAGAGAAAGGAAGGAGTTAATAAAGAAATTCAGATAAGCGATGCCGTTATCGCTTTTGCTTACACTCATTCCGTCCATTTTATCCTTGTCTCTGCCGCTGACGAAGCCGAACCATTCGAAAATACCGAAGGGTGCATCGGTGCTTAAGCAGTTGACATTCATTTTTCCTGTCTTGACGATAAAATCGTGGGTGTAGTTATCCTTGTTTACCGTTACTGCTACTCTTAAGGGGTTACTCGTAAGCTGTGAAACTGTGTTTACGATACAGCCGTTTTCCTTTTCACCGTCTTTAACTGTAAGAACATAAAGTCCGTAGCCAATTTTAAAAAGTGCAGTAGGATCTGTTTTTCCGCTCATAATATTCCTCCTTATATTTGCTGATCTTATAATAACATATTTTTCCGCATTTATAAATAGTTTATGTAAAAAATCCGCCTGTATTTTACACAGACGGATTTTTTTTGGAGGATGTTATAACTTTATCTGAATTTTTCCATTTCGACCGTAACGCTGAACAGGTCACCGTTTATTTCGATACCGAGACTGCCATTCTGCAGAATGCAGAGGTTTTCGGCAATGGAAAGTCCGAGACCGTTGCCTTCGGTAGTTCTCGACTGCTCACCGCGGACGAAACGTTCCTTTAATTCATCAGCACTGATGTTAAGGGGTGCGGCAGAGATGTTTTTGATATTAATGATACCCTTACCGTTTCTTTCATTGACGGTGATGTATACACGGGTGTTTTCCAGAGCGTACTTTCTTACATTTACGAAAAGATTTTCCAGCACTCTGTAAATATGCTTGCTGTCAGCTCTTATGTTAAGGTCATTTTCGGGTAAATTTACGATAACATCGAGATTCTTTTCATTAAAGCTGTCCTCGAATTCACCTAAAAGCTGACCGATGAGCTCCTTACAGCTCACACACACGAAGTCTACAGATAAAGCACCTGCCGAAGCCTTCGATGCTTCTACCAGATCTTCAATAAGTATCTTTAATCTGTCACTCTTTTCGCTGAGCACCTGCAGATAAGAAAGAGCCGTTTCATCAGTTATGTCGCACTTTTTCATCAGGTCCACATAATTGATAATGCTTGTCAGCGGAGTTTTCAGATCGTGGGATACATTGGTGATAAGCTCTGTTTTTGTCTTTTCCTGTTTTACCGCCTCATCCACTGCGGCCTTTATGCCCTCAGAGAGACACTGGAGATTCTCTGCGGGGAGATAGAGGTAATCGGGAAGTGCGTTTTTATTGATTTCTATATCCGTGTTGCCCTCGTGCATTTCTTTGATGACGGTGAAAAGCTTATCCACTCCGCCCACGAAGCGCAGACCTCTGTAAACGATGTACAGGTCGAAGACAAACAGAGCAATTATCACCATAATGCTCACTTCCCATATTTCCGATGCCGCGAAGAGAAAAGCTGCACCGCCGACGATGATATTAATACCTATCATTATCGCCGTTCTGATAATAACAGTTTTTTTCAGTTCTTTAGTGTAAAGAAGCTTACCGTTTATGAAATCTTTGATTTGTCTGCCGTATTTTATCAGTTTTCTTACACACCACACGATGAAAATATTCTTTAAAAGACTGCGGTTTTTGATGTGTCTGACAAGATAGAGAATAAGGTCAAGACAGATAAGGAAGAAGACTATGACTAAAACCAGAAGGCATAAGCCGACGGTTTTCTTCATCATTGTGTCTATATACACCTCAAGGAAAGAGTATATTCCGCAGCCGCACAGGAAGCCGAGTCCACCGTCGAGTGCTATTCTGATTTCAGGAAAGACCCTATCTGTTTTATAAAGATAAATCTCCTTGCTGCCCTTTCTCTTACCCGTAATAGCTATAAGATAGAAAATGCAGATAAGAAGAAGCATGCCGAGTATTCCGCAGGTAAAAAGACAGTCGCTTATGATTTCTTCCGCCTTTTCGATATTGCTTTTCACCGTAGCGAAATGACAGGTCTCATATTCTGCGTTTTTATCGAAGCCGATATACAGCTCTATATCATTGACTGTGATTCTGTTCTGCGGAACAAGCGATACTGATACTCTCGTGGTTTCGGGAACAGATACAGCTTCACCGCTTTCGTCGGTGTATTCCGTACCTGAAAGAGTAGTCGTAACAACAATAGCTTGTGTAGTATCAGGCAGAGTAGTGGTAGTCATTAAATAGGCATGGTCCTCATCCTGATAAGCATATCTGTTATTGATAAACCAGTCAAGATATGTATCACTGTAATACATCCCGTCGGAAAGATAAATAATTCCGTCCTGACTGTAGGAATAGGTGCCGAGCTTTGCGAGGTAATCGGTTATTTTCTTTTTATCGGTTTTACCGTCGAAGCCTTCTATGTTGGTAATATATCTGCCTTCAGCATCACGGATGAAATATTTCGCTGAGCCTGCATGCTCTTTGATTCTCTCTTCACTTGCGAGATACTGTTCATAAAATTCCTCATAGGAGGCATAAAAGCTTTGTACCGCACCTGAGGAAATGAGATTATTTTTCAAAGCCTCTTTGTCTACGGTAAAGGCATAGTAGCCGGGATGATATGTGGCTATAATGTTTATATTGTCATCGTCAAAAATAAACTGTGTCTTATCGTTATGAAACACATTATCGTACTTTATGCTTTTGAATTCCTCGGAAACAGAAAGGGGAAGAATAGGCTCTGTTACTATACCTTCAAGGTTGCGATAATAAAAATCATCAAAACTGCTATATCCGCCTTCATAGGTATTGGTATCACCGTTTTCTCCTGTGGAGTAGGTACCTGTAATTTTGATAATTCCCATATTATAAAGACTTGCGAAGTCCTGAAAATGTTTAGAAGCTGCATAAATTATTCTGTCTTTATAAAACTCTGCCTCTTTGTCGAGGTTTTCCTCGTATTCCTTAAGCCTTTTTTTATAATCCTTTTCCGTACCGTTACCGAAATTATTCATTTTCGAATCGAGACAACCGAGAAGGAGCGAATAGCCGTTACGGAAGGTTGTATATGTCCATTCATTTTTGTCGATGCCCAATAAATCATAATTGAGCGCATCGCTGAAATTCACATAGACTAGGTTTTGCTCATCTGCCTTGTCGTAGGATGTCAGCAGCTGAGATGTCATTCCGCTTAAGCAGAGAAAACAAATGAGAACTGCTATCACTCTTTTGAGGGTATCTCTTTTATATTTTTTCAATTCTGTATCCAATTCCCCACACCACCTTAATATATTTTGGATTTTTAGTGTCAATTTCTATTTTTTCTCTTATTCGTCTGATGTGTACCGTTACGGTTTTTTCCGTGGAGAAGGCGTTTTCATTCCATACATTCTCGTAAATCTGATTTGAAGAGAGAGTCTTGTCCATATTAATCATCATATATTCCATAATTTTATACTCTGTAGCCGTAAGTCTGACCTCCTCACCGTCCAGAGTAACCTTTTTAGCTTCAAGGTCAATGGAAAGACCTCCCGTGGTAATTACATTTTCTTTTTTCACCACTGAACCCAGAGAAACATATCTTCTTATCTGACTTTTCACTCTCGCACATAATTCGAGAGGACTGAAGGGCTTTGTCACATAATCGTCACCGCCGAAGCCGAGGCCTGCTATCTTGTCCGTGTCCTCACTTTTAGCAGAAAGGAAAATAATGGGAACATTACTTCTCTCTCTGATTTTCAGTGTGGCGTTTATTCCGTCCATAACAGGCATCATCACATCCATAATAATGCAGTGTATCTCTTCCTTTTCTGCAATTTCCACAGCCTGTCTGCCGTTAAGCGCCTTCACGGTTTCGTAGCCTTCCGCATTAAGATAAATTTCTATGGAGCGTACTATCGCCTCATCATCGTCACATACTAAAACTCTGTACATAAAATACCTCTCCTTTCACGGTACGGTTATATCATAAAGTATTCTCATTAAAACTTACGAAAGTAATTATAACAAATTTATTACAAATATAAAAGTACAGTATGCACTTATATTTTTCATAAAAAAAAGCAAATAAATAAAGGTAAAAATGAGCAAACTATTAAAGATTTAGTAAAAAACGGAAAATACTTGAAATTTTTTACATTTTTTTGTATGATATATAATAGCGAAATTTTTGAAATTAATTTTATATTTTAAAAAGAAAAAATCTTGACCCTTAAAAAATATGAACAGAGGTGGTATTTTGAAAGTACAATTTACAGAAACAATCCTTCGTGATGCCAACCAGTCGCTTATCGCCACAAGAATGGGCTTTGAAGAATTTGAACCTATTCTTTCCGAGCTTGATAAGGCAGGTTATTATTCACTCGAATGCTGGGGCGGTGCAACCTTCGACTCCTGTCTTCGTTACCTTAATGAAGATCCCTGGGAAAGACTCAGAAAAATCCGCAAGGCTTGCCCCAACACAAAGCTCCAGATGCTTCTCAGAGGTCAGAACCTCTTAGGCTACAAGCATTATCCCGACGATGTGGTACGTGCTTTCATAAGAAAGAGCGTGGAAAACGGCATCGACATCATCCGTATTTTTGACGCACTTAATGACCTTCGTAACATAGAGGTCGCTGTCGATGAAACACTTAAATGCGGTGCTCATCCTTCAGGTACCATCTGTTACACTCTTTCTCCCATCCATAATCTCGAGAATTATGTAAAGCTCGCTAAGGATATGGAAAAAATGGGTGTGCTTTCCATATGTATCAAGGATATGGCAGGTATTATGGGACCTCAGGAGGCTTACGATCTCGTTAAGGCTATCAAAGCGGAGGTAAAGCTTCCCGTTATCGTTCATACTCACTCTACCACAGGTGTCGGTGCTCTCACTCTTCAGAAGGCAGTCGAGGCAGGTGCAGATGTAATTGACACAGCTATTTCCTGTTTCTCAGGCGGTACATCACAGCCTCCCACGGAAACTCTCGTTTATGCTTTACAGCAGCAGGGCTACGAAGTGGATGTAAAGATGGATTCACTTAAGAAAATCAACGATTTCTTCAAGCCCGTAAGAGCCAAGGCTCTCGAAAGCGGTCTTCTCAATCCTGTAGTTTTAGCTACAGACACAGACGCTCTCCTTTATCAGGTTCCCGGCGGTATGCTTTCTAACCTTGTGGCTCAGCTCACAGCTGCAGGCAAGCTCGATAAGTTCGAAGAAGTTCTTCTCGAAGTACCCAGAGTACGTAAGGATCTCGGTTATCCTCCTCTCGTTACTCCTTTAAGCCAGATGGTAGGCGTTCAGGCTACATCTAATGTTCTTAACGGTGAAAGATACAAGAACATCTCAAAGGAAATCAGAAATTATTTCTTCGGTTTCTACGGCAAGGCTCCCGGTGAGGTTGACAAGGAACTGGCAGAAAAGATTCTCGGCGGTGAAACACCTGTAACATGCCGTTTTGCCGACACTCTTGAGCCCTATTTCGAAAAGGCTAAGGAAGAAATCGGCGCCAAGGCAAAGAGCGACGAGGATGTTCTTTCCTACATCGCATTCCCCACACAGGCTGAAGCTTTCTTCGATAAGCGTGACGAAAGAGCAAGAAACACCTTCAGTTATACCATTAAAGAAGTGTAAGGAGGAGAAGTTATGTTTGATTTAAAAATGCCTCTTACTGATGCTCTTGCTACCTCTTTAATCGGTATTACTACGGTTATCTGCATTCTTGCTGTTATTGCCGTACTCATCATCCTTGTTTCCAAGGTTATCAGAGCCTTTGAAGCAAAGACAGCCAAGGCTCCCGCAGAAGCTCCCAAGGCAGCTGCTCCCGCAGGTGTTCCTATGCCCGCAGGCATGAATCAGGGTCAGCTTGAGCTCATCGACACAGACGAAAAAACAGCCGCAGTTATTATGGCTATCGTAAGTAATAAAAGCGGTATTCCCCTTAACAGACTTTCATTCAAGTCAATTAAATTACTGGAGGACGAAAAGAAATGAAATATGTAGTTACATTAAACGGAAAAAATTACGAAGTCGAAGTAACAGAAACCGATGCTGTTCTTCTTAATGTAAGCGAAGCAACAGCACCTGTAGCCGCACCTGTGGCAGCACCTGCTCCCGCAGCAGTACCCGCAGCAGCTGCAGCTCCTTCCGCTTCAGGCACAAACGTACCTTCACCCATGCCCGGCACTATCCTCAGCGTTAACGTTGCTGCAGGTCAGGCTGTAAAATCCGGTGAGGTTCTCCTCGTTCTCGAAGCTATGAAAATGGAAAATGACATCGTAGCTCCCTGTGACGGTACTGTTAAGCAGGTACTCGTTTCAAAGGGCTCTACAGTAAACACAGACGACGTTCTCGTTGTTATCTGATTCCCACTGTTATAAAAAGAAAGGAGTTTTTCTCAAATGATTAAAGATGTCCTTATCGGCTTGTGGGAATCATCAGGCTTTTACGCTCTCTTTGCTGACGGAACCTTCCTGTGGCAGAATCTTGTTATGATTCTTGTTTCCTTTGTTCTTCTGTATTTTGCTATCGCAAAGAAGTGTGAGCCTCTTCTTCTCGTTCCCATCGCCTTCGGTATTCTTCTTGCTAACCTTCCCGGTGCAGGTCTTATGGATGACCCTACCGGTCTTATGGATACATCAAATATCGTAGAAGGTGCCCACTGGTACGACTCAGGTGTTTTGAGACTGATCTATGCCGGTGTTAAATCCAGTATTTTCCCGTGTCTTATCTTCCTTGGTATCGGCTGTATGACCGACTTCGGTCCTCTTCTTTCAAATCCTGTATCACTTCTTTTAGGTGCAGCGGCACAGCTCGGTATCTATGTTGCTTTCATTATAGCAATCGTACTCGGATTTACCCCTCAGGAAGCAGCATCAATTGCTATCATCGGCGGTGCTGACGGTCCGACGGCTATTTTCCTTACAGGTAAGTTAGCAGGTCACCTTTTAGGTCCCATCGCTGTGGCTGCTTATTCCTATATGGCGCTTATTCCCTTCATCCAGCCTCCCATTATGAAGGCTCTCACTACCGAAAAGGAAAGAAAGGTTGAAATGAAGCAGCTGCGTAAGGTCAGCAAGGTAGAAAAAATTGTTTTCCCTGTAGTTGTTCTCGTTATCTGTGCATTCATTCTTCCTTCCGTAGCACCTCTCCTCGGTATGCTTATGCTCGGTAACCTCTTCAAAGAATGCGGTGTTGTTGACCGTCTTTCCGATACAGCACAGAACGCTCTGATGAACATCGTTACCATTATGCTCGGTCTTACAGTAGGTGCTACCACTAACGGACAGACCTTCCTTAAGCCCGAAACTCTTAAGATAGTAGTTTTAGGACTGGTAGCATTCTGCTTCTCAACAGTAGGCGGTCTTCTCTTCGGTAAGCTTCTTTATCTCATCACCGGCGGCAAGGTTAACCCCCTTATCGGTTCAGCAGGTGTTTCCGCTGTTCCTATGGCTGCCCGTGTTTCTCAGAATGAAGGCAGAAAGTATAATCCCGCTAACTTCCTTCTTATGCACGCTATGGGTCCCAACGTGGCAGGTGTTATCGGCTCCGCTGTTGCAGCAGGCTTCCTTCTTGGGATGTTCGGAAACTGATTAGGAATTAGGAATTGCGGGATAGATATAATATAACATAAAGTGTTATACCGCATCGTGAAACCCGCAAATCAATAGACTTAAACGCCCCTCCTGAACGGAAGGGCGTTAGTTTTATTTGTATTATTCTTCAGGATAAAGATAGATGTCTGAAAAGCTTTCGTGGTCCTTTATACTTACCATTTTAACACCCTTTTCCTTCAAAAGACTTACTGTCTCTTCAAGTTCTTCATAGAAGCTTATGATATAGCCTTCATAGTCTCCGTCTAAAACTATGTACAGCTCCTTATCCTCATAGTTGTCAAAATAAGTGCCGTTCTCGGAATCTGTGTAGCCCTCTATAAGGAAAAAATCCAATCTGTCATTTTCGAAAGGCAGAATATCATTCTTCATTTGTGTTCCCACGTAAATTCCGCTGTCGTGAAGAGCAACTGTACAAATTTTAAAGAAATAATTGTAACATATGCAAAGACTTGCTGCAACAAAACAAACTATAGTTAAAATAGCAGCAGCTTTCTTTTCATCTTTTTTATCTCTTTTTGAAGAATATACTTTTTTCGTAAATAAAGCTTCAAAAATCTGTGCGATGATATATCTGTAGCTGATAAGAAGTACAAAGAAGCTGTACTGTGAACCTTCGCCGATTCCAAGTAAATGATAAAGTCCGTCAGGTAAAGATACAGAAGTAAGCTTTTCAAGGGCAATAAGCGTTATTATCGCAAGTATACCCCCGATTATGTAAGAGGGGATTTCAACACGTAAATTACTTTTTGTTTTTTTAAACTGTTTGTCTGTATTACTTTTTGTTTTATCTGAAACAGATTCATAACCGTTTTTTTCTAAATAATCGTAGAACCTTTGTTCGAAAACAATCAGCTTTCCTTTTTTACTTTTTCTTTTAAAGTATTTATCAAGCTCTTTATATTTATCTGAATTTGCGAAGTTATATGTCAGATTTGTATAACCGAGAAAATAAAGGTTGTTCTCATGCTTTTCAGTATACTTTCTGAAGTTTTGTTTCAGATTATCGGTAGTGATTTTTTTCGAAACAACCGATAAATCGTGTTCATAGTTATCTTTTAGTTGTTTCTGTAAAATCAGATTTGCTGAAATATCTGCTATCAAATTAAGATTTTTTTCAATAAAGTCAAGAACCGTACTTATCGATTTCAAAACATCTTCGTCATCCTGAAGATTATGAAAATCCAAGGTTTCAAAATCCTCAGAAGCTATAACATTATGAATATCGTAGGGCGAAAAATAATAGGGTGAAAAATCGAACTTAAACCTTGTCAGAATACTATAACCCAACAAATCCTGAGTGTCTTCGAAAAGAGGATAGCCGAAAGTTAGGTTATCTCCCACATAGATATGAACATTAAATCCCTTAAGATTAATTGAAATACTTTCCTCACTGTTTTTTTCATCAAATACAAAACCCTTAAATTCTACAGCATTTCTTTCTGCAAATATTCTGACTTCATTTTCTATAATACCGGCAAAATCTGAAACAACATCTTTCATAATACTTTATCCTTCTTTTTTACACAATATATACTGTAACAGCTTTCTCTTACGAGATCCGTCATAACTATAAACGAATAAAAAATTTAAAAACTTACAAACAATCATTTCAAAAAAATTCGGTGGAATATTGTTTATTTCTACCGAAAGCCTATCCCGTTATTCTGCACTTTGCATTTTGCATTCTGCATTTATACACCGTATCCTCCGTCAACGGAGATAACCTGTCCCGTAATAAACTCTGCCTTATCATCTGCGAGGAAACGGACTAATTCTGCCACATCCTCACCTGTACCTGCTCTGCCTACGGGAGTGCAGTCGATTATTTCCTGAACAGCTTCTTCATCGAGATTGCCATTCATTTTTGTGTCGATAAAGCCGGGGGCTATACAGTTAACGGTGATACCGCTGGGACCCACTTCTTTTGCAAGGGCTTTGGTAAAGCCGATGAGTCCTGATTTTGCGGCACTGTAATGCACCTCACAGGATGCACCGCTTATGCCCCACATAGAGGAGATATTTATGATTCTTCCCCATTTTTCACTTATCATTGGGGGGAGTATTTCTTTGGTAAGAGAAAGGGCAGACATAAGATTAATGTCTAAAACCTCTTTGATTTTTTTCTCGTCAGCCAGCTGAAAAAGTGACTGATAGGCAACGCCGGCATTATTGACGAGAATATCAATCTTTCCGAAGTGTGACAGTACGTTTTTTGCCAGAGTCTTTACAGCGTTTTCGTCGGAGAAGTCCGCACGGAATGCTTCGGCATCAATACTGTATTCTTTACTCAATTTTTCGCAGAGTTTTTCAGCTGTCTTGGCTGATGATGAATAGTGCAGAGCAAGATTATATCCGTCTTTGGCGAAAGCTTCGCATATAGTCTGACCGATTCCGCCTGATGCACCTGTTATAAGAACGGTTTTCATTATTTCACCTCTATTAATTACACTTATAAATGTCGTCACTGAAAGGGAAGGGGGACCGCATAGCGGTGGAAAGGTTTACTTTCCCACACAGAACTGTGCGAAAACTTCGTTTACTACGCTTTCTTTGGCTCTTTCGCCTGTGAGAGAAAGCAGAGCCTCGATAGCATTATCTATACAGACATTTATTGCATCCATAGTCATTCCTATTCCGATAGCATCTATTGCCTCGTCGATAGCGGCAAGGGCTTCTGTGGCACTCTGTCTCTGTCTTTCCGTGGCGAGCATAGCCTGTGATGTGTCTACCTTATCTGTACCGAGGATTTTTTCGATAACCTCGGTCAGTTCTTGTTCGCCCTCGTGGGTGGCGGCGCTGATGAATACCGTGTAAGGAAGAGCATTTTTAATGTATTCCACATCTGCCTGAGATGGAAGGTCGGTTTTGTTTACGATGCCGATAACATCTCTGCCCTTGCAAAGAGCAAGAATTTCCTTATCGCTTTCATCAAGACCTCTTGAGCCGTCAAAAACTGCCAGAATAAGTGATGCTCTTTCTATTTTTGTACGGGCAAGATCAACACCTATACTCTCAACCACATCGTCACTTTCTCTTATACCTGCTGTATCTGCCAGGCGGAGAATGACACTGCCCACACGGACGGTCTCCTCTACCACATCACGGGTAGTCCCTGCTATGTCAGTAACGATGGAACGGCTGAAGCCCGACAGCATATTCATAAGAGCAGACTTACCTACATTAGGCTTGCCGACGATAGCGGTTTCCACACCTTCCGTAATAGCCTTGCCCGCATCGAATTTATCTAAAAGTAATGTAAGCTTTGTTTTTACCTCTGTAAGATCACTGAGAAGATAATCAAAGTCAAGCTCGGGGATTTCGTCGTCGGGATAGTCTACCCAGGCTGACATATGTGCCGCAGCGGACACAAGTACATTACGAAGATCACCGATCTGTCTTGACAAAGCACCGTCAAGAGCAGTAAGAGCCGCTCTCATTGAGCCTTCACCCTGTGCACCGATGAGTCCCATAACAGCTTCCGCTTCGGAGAGATCCATTTTTCCGTTAAGAAAGGCCCTTTTGGTAAATTCGCCCGCTTCGGCAGGTCTTGCCCCGGCAGAAAGTACGGCACGGAGCACCTGTTTCGTCACATAGACACCACCGTGACAGGAAATTTCTACCGTGTCCTCGCCTGTGTAGCTTTTCGGCGCACGGTAAACTAAAGCTACAGCTTCGTCAATAATCTGACCGTCCATATATACCTTACCGTGGGCGGCTCTGTAGCCCTTAAGGCAAGACAAGGCTTTACCCGAGGTAGTTTTAAATATCTTATCTGCGATTTCAGCGGCATTTTCACCGCTTATTCTTATAACACCGATTCCTCCCGCTGCCAGGGGAGTGGAAACGGCAGCAATAGTATCTGACATAAGATAGCTCCTTTGAATGTTTACTGTAGGGTATTGTAGCACAGAATGTTTTGATTTTCAAGATAGGGTTGTTACGCTGTTGATTGTCTTTTTTAAATTTTTTCTCACCAATTTATTGACTTTTACTATGTCAAAATGCTATTATCATTATACTTATAAATATATTGGAGGAATAACCATGAAAAAAACACTTTCAATTCTTTTGGCTGCACTTATGCTGTTCTCTCTTTCGACAGTAGCATTCGCAGCAGAATATGACCAGTTCCTGGACAGAGGTACTCTCGGATGTGAAGAGTTCCGTATTCCTGCTCTCTATACCCTTAATAACGATACTGTTATTGCAGCGGCTGATATGAGATATGAACATGGCTCAGACTCACCCAATAACATCGACTCTCTTATCGCTATCTCTCCTGACGGTTACACAAACTGGGAATATCAGGTTCTCAATCACTTTGATGATTATGCAGATGACGCCAATGATGTAATGAGCGCTTCTTTCATCGACATGGCTATCGCTCAGAGTGATAAGACAGACCGTATCTTCGTTGTCGTTGACGCTCAGCCCGCAGGCTGCGGTTATCTTCAGTGCGAAAGAGGCACAGGTTATGCAGAAATTAACGGTAAAAACTATATGCTTCTTACCACGGGCGACAACACAAAGAGCCCCGATACCTTCAAGTATTACATCGGTGACTTCGACGGAGACTATGCTCCCGTTCTTAACCGTGCAGACGGTACCGAAACAGGCTACACTGTAGATAAGGAATTCGATATTTATCTTAACGGCACAGCAGTGACCACTACTCAGAAGGGCAGTGACAAAACAGTTAATCAGAACATCTTCTATGCTGAAGCTCCTTTCAGAGTGTTCTGCACAACCTTCCTCTGGATGCGTTACAGCGATGATAACGGTGAAACCTGGAGTGCTCCTCAGATTATCACAGGACAGATCAAAAATGAGGGTGACTACTTCCTCGGTATATGCCCCGGCAGAGGCTACACAACTACTCTCGCTGATGGAAAAGAAAGAATTATCTTTGCTGTTTATGATAACGGTGCATTAGGCTGGAACAAATTCGAAAACGTAAGCACTGTTTACTCTGATGATAACGGTGTTACCTGGAAGAGAGGCGCTGAAACAGTATGCGGTCTTCAGGTAGGCAAGACAAGCGAATCTCAGATAGTAAGTCTCGGTGACGGCGTTCTCCGTATGTTCGCACGTAATGACGGTGTTTACATCGCTTATGCAGACAGCTATGACGGCGGTCACAGCTGGACTGATTTCAAATCTGATCTCGGTCTTTCTGCTCAGGGTAACTGTATGTGCTCCTTTATCGATACTGTAATCGACGGTAAGAGAGCAGTTATCGGCTCCTTCGCTTCAAACAACTCAAAAAGAGCTGACGGTGTTATTAAGGTAGGCTTCGTTAAAAACGATAATTCTATCAACTGGGTTTCAACATACAACCTTCCCGGCAGAGACACTCCCTGGAAGAACTTCTTCGCTTACTCATGCTTAACAGAGCTTCCCGACGGTAACTACGGTATTCTTTATGAGGACGAAGCTTCTCATATCTCATATTTCGTTTTCTCTGTTGACGCAAACGGTAATATTACCGAGGTTAACGGAAACGAGCCCGAGGGTAACGAATCTGCTCCTCTTACATTCTGGCAGAAGCTCATTAACTTCTTCAAGCAGCTCTTTGCTAAGCTCTTCAACTTCTGATAAAGTGAAAACATAAAAAATTACAGCACCTCGTCATCGGGGTGCTGTTTTTGTGATATGAAGCTGTTTTTGAGAAGAGGTATTTACATAAACATACTTACTATAGAAGTGAGAAGATTTTCCGCAAGAAGTGCTCCGAGAGCGTAAAGGGGAGCGACGCCACCTTTTCTGAGAAGATATGCCATAGAGTTTTTCTGGTTTCCAAGGGAAGAAATTTCCTTAAGAGAAGAAACAGTGTATTTTCTGTAGAGGTGGTTTGCAGTGAAGCCTGCGATGAGATTTATCAGGAACTGCACACCCATGAATGCCATAATCGGCACATACAGAGCTTCCAATTCCATAAGAAGTGTAGCGGCGGTATTTTCGTTTGTAACAGTGGCTAATTTATCAATAATAGGCATTGCCTTGTTAGCAAAGTCTAAAAGTGCAGGTGCGGATATAATAGAAAGACAGAGATTTACGGTCATAAAGATGATGCCCGGTTTAATGAGCTTTCTGTAGAAGAACCAGTAGGGGGAGAAGAAAAATGCCGCAAAGTTAAAGGAAAGCTTTCTTCCGAAATCGAATCTTTTGAATTTTTCGATGTACTTCATAGCAGAAGCTCCGATGAACGCTCCCATAAGGTTGGTGTGTACACCGCATGTTTTGTCTTCCTTAGGAAAAGGTCCGCCGAAGGAGAAATCTTCACCGTCGGGAGAGAAGCCGGAAGAGGATGAAATAACATCGATGAGCTTCTGCTCTATAGCGTCACGGGTGGGGGGAGTGTCAGTGACGGGTGTATCATCATTCCTGAAGCCCTCACCTTCACCGAGAGTAAAGGGAGCCTTGTATTCGGGAATGCCGTTTTCCTGTACAGAGTTTTCTTTTTCGGTTACATTTTTTTCACTTTCAGCTGATGCATCGACTACATTAAAGCCGAAGAGAGTGAACTTCATCGAGCACTGTTTACAGTGGTCGCTTCCTTCAGGGTTATTGTAGCCACAGTTAGGGCAGGGGATAGTCTTCGCTTTTTCAGGTACGGGGGAGGGAGTATTTATTACTCCGGTGCCGGTCCAGGTGAAATTCTCGCTGTGTTTATGTGCATTTACACAGCCATCGTGATTTTTGTAGCATTCTCTGTGCTGAGGGGTGGCACATTCGGGGCATACGACGATGTCTTCGTCATCGGTGAAGATTTCACCGCAGCCGTCACATATCTGATTAGTATATCGCATAGATTATTTATCTCCTTTGAGGTGGTTTAGTTCAGTCAGTATAAAAACAGTCCGTTTTCCATTTTATAGGATTGGTTTCAATATATTCCCATATTTTTTCGTAATCCTTTTCGTTGCGAATTATGTGGTCGTGGTAGGAACGTTGAAAAATATTTCTGCCTGCCTCTTTATTAATTAATCGTTTGAATTCGGCAATTGTTCGGGGAATAGCAGCATTTGTAGGGGACAGCGTCCCCGACGTCCCGTCTGCCCGGGGTTGGATATCTTCGTAACAAGAAGGCTTGTCAATACAAACAATTAAATGTATATGGTTGGGCATTATTACGTATTTATCTACAGTCATATTCCCGATTTGATTTATTCGAAGAATATGTTTTTTAACAATGATACCTATTTGGGAAAGTCTGATATTAACATTGTTGATCAGCGGGACGTCGAGGACGCCGTCCCCTACAATGTCACAAAAAATATGTTCTTTGTTTTTGGTGCATATCGTTATGAAATACATACCGTTACGGCTGTAATCGTAATTATATAACCTGTTAGGTTTCCTTTTTGGTTTTTCCATAATTAAACCTCTCGGCAAATATGACCGTCCGTTTTCTAACATTGTATATCCATTTACCCATAAAAGCAACTGTTTTTCATTATTTTATCCTTTCGGCAGAAAAATATTTTATTTTAATCTTGCTCTTTAAAAATAAATGTGTATAATGTAAAAGGATAATTTTGTTTACAGTATGTATTTAAGAGGTAGAATAAAGGTGAAACTTAAGATTTAATTTAAAACCGTACTTACTCTTTATATATAATATAGAAAGGAAAAAAGTTATGATTCAGTTTGAAGAATTAAGATTAAGATTAATGGAAAGTGAAAAGCCTTTAGGTGAGCTCGCTTCCGCATTAGGTTTAGAAGAAATGGCTAAGGAAGTGGCAGTTCTCGAGGAGCAGTCAGCTGCTGAGGATTTCTGGAACGATCTGGCTAATTCACAGAAGGTGCTTCAGAGAGTGGCTTCACTTAAGGGCAAGATTAAAGGCTACGAAGACCTTAAGACAGCTTATGAGGATGCATTGGTTATGATCGAGCTTTCTGACGAAGAGGGCGATCTTGATTTACTCCCCGAATGTCAGGCAAGCGTGGAAGCAGTAGAAGCAGAGCTGGAAAAGCAGACTCTTGCCACACTTCTTTCCGGTGAATACGACAATAACAATGCTATTCTTACCTTCCATGCCGGTGCAGGCGGTACCGAGGCTCAGGACTGGTGTCAGATGCTTTTCAGAATGTACGGACAGTGGGCTACCAAGCACGGCTTCAAGTTTACCACCGTTGACTTCCTCGACGGTGACGAAGCGGGTCTTAAGTCTGCTACCGTAGTTATCGAGGGTGAAAATGCCTACGGTTATCTTAAGAGTGAGATGGGTGTTCACCGTCTCGTACGTGTTTCTCCCTTCGACTCATCAGGTAGAAGACATACTTCCTTCGCATCTTTAGAGGTTATGCCTGAAATCGACGATACCATCGAGGTAGACATCAGCCCCGAAGACATTACTATGGAGGTTTACCGTGCTTCAGGTGCGGGCCGACAGAACGTTAACAAGACATCCTCTCCTGTTCGTCTTATCCATAATCGTACACGTATCCGGGTATGCTGTCAGGTAGAACGCAGTCAGCATCAGAAGAGAGAAGTATGTATGAGAATGCTTAAATCCAAGCTCATCGAAATCAAGGAAAGAGAGCATCTCGAAAAAATCGAGGATATCAAGGGTGAACAGAAGGAAATCGGTTGGGGCAGTCAGATTCGCTCTTATGTATTTATGCCCTACACTCTCGCCAAGGATCACAGAACAGGATTCGAAATGGGTAACATCAATGCAGTTATGGACGGTGGAATCGACGGGTTCATTAATGCTTACCTTAAAAAGCAGAGTCTCGATTCACTGGGCGCCTGATAAAAAATGTAGGGAACGGCCTGGCCGATCCGTGGTCAGATAATCAGATAAATTAAATAATAACAAACGGTTCTTTCACATAAGCGGAGGAACCGTTTTTTTGTATACGGTTAATATCAATAGTAAAGATATAGTAACCAACCATGGCATAAAGTTTCACATCTCTTCTCTGCTCTTGTGGTGTAAAATCTCCATACCACAATTCAACTGTCAAAATCAACAATAAGCCGTTAATTTTTTCGTTACAAAAGCCAAAAATTTAATAATTATGAAAGTTTTCGTTTCTCGTTATTGACTTTATTGATTTTATAATGCTATACTGATACTAACTAAAAGTGACTCTTTATACCCTTTTGGGGATTTAGTGCGCCGAAAAACGGTCAGGTCAGGGGCTGTGGCGATGAATTTTAAAGGGGAAAAGCGTACACGGTGAATTTCGTTTTTATGGTGATGAGCCATTTTATGAAATACATAAGTTAATTTTTATTAAGGAGGATATCTTAATGAAAAAGTATTTATTTAAACAAGCAAAAAAATCATTATCACTGTTTATGGCAGTGATTATGCTCATGTCCTGCTGGGTGTGGATGGCACCCGAGGAAGCTACAGTGGCACAGGCTGCTACAGGAACTAATGAGTATAAGGTTACCGTTAACTACAATGTATCCGTAGCTCCCCTTAATTCAGTAACCCTTACCTATTATAAGCATAAGGGTGCCGGCTGGGATGCTGAAAGTGGAGAGACAACTGTCAGTGCCAGCGGCGGTACTGATGTCGGTAACCAGAAGCTGGAATTCAGCACAGGCTCCAACTTCCCTACAGTTTTAAAAATTAAAGTCGTAGGTAACGGTATAGGCTGCGGCGGTACCGACTCGTCTGTTAGTAAGATGATGGACATCCAGATTAACGGTAAGACGGTTTATACTTTCAATGAAAGTGAACATTGGACTCATACATCAAGTAAACAAACATGGGAATTCGAGCTTTATCCTAGTTATGATGCTAACGGTAATGTAAGCGGTTCCGGCGGTAGTACTTCGGGCGATACCACTAACTGGAGATTACCTCGTATTGCCGGTTTCGTTGACAATGATTCATCCAAGAATCCTGCGATTAATCTTACAGTAGGTAAGCTCGGCGGCTCTGATGTATCAGGAAGCTCTTCTTTCAATATGAACAGCTACACATGTGTTGACCAGTACGGTAAAACATTATCTGATGCAGTGCGTAATAATTTCCTTACAAATAACAGAAAATTAGAAATTACAGAAACATCACACATTTCTAACAATGAGGGTGGTACTCCCACTTCACACACAGGCATCTCTGTCAGCGGTAATACCGTAACTGTAAGCCCTGAAATTCAGGTAAACAATAACCTTAAGGCTGATTATTATCTCGTTAAAACTTTTGAGGCTGATGACGGCTTCGGCAGTGGTAGTAAGGTTACATCTAAAACATCTGCCAAGATTAATCTCTCATATCCCGATTATACCGTAAAATTCGATGCTAAGGGTACAGTTGATGATGCTCAGTTTACGCCCAAAATTAAGGTCGGAGATAGCGAATACACAAACAACTATCCGGTTACAGGCAAATACAACAGTGCTGTTACTATTCCTTCTGATAAGGATGTCAGCGCTGACGGTTACACCTTCTACGGCTTCTGGTCAGACCAGCAGCCCACATCAGGTGATGCATGGTTCTACAGTAAGAATGCTGATTTCGCAAAGCCTGTTTCTAACGAAACCTTTGGTGAATACAGCGCAATGACCGGAGCTGAAGTATCCGGTAAGGTAATCACCGTAGATACAGACGGTGACGATGTAAAAGAAAAGTATTATAATGCCGGCACTCAGTACACTGATAAAAAGATGCTCGGTGATGCTACCGTTTACGGCTGGTGGTGTTCAAACGACTATACCGTTAAGTTCTACGATGTAGACGGTAAGTTCATTAATGAATTCGCTGTTAAATACGGTCAGACTGCTGAAGCTATCAAGGCACAGAACGGCGGTGTTCTTCCCACCTCTGCACACAGTACTTACACCAGCGGTGCGTTCACATATACCATCACTCCCGGTGTATGGGTTACCGGTAACGGTACGGACATCACACTGTCCTCTCACAGATTTACAGAAAGCCTTATTCTTACTCCGAAGCTTTCAAGAGCAGGTTTCAAGAATAATTATGCAGTCAAGTTCACTAATCCTGCTAACGGAAACGCTTTAAGCGTAACCGGAGGCGGTACATATGAGTACCGTCAGAACATCACAAACGTAGCTAATGAAGCTTCCGGTAAGGTTCCTGCTACTCTTACCACAGAGAACCTTCTTGCAGCTACAGACCTTCAGTTCAGATATGAATTCATAGGCTGGACAGATGTTGAGCCTACAGGTAAGAATTACCATATCCTTTTAGAGAATGCTAACTTCGATGAAAACGGTAAGGCTGTTACTCTTAACTCCGACTGGATCGTAAGAAGTGATGCTACATACTATGCAGTATACAGAAGATATGCAAAGTCATATAATGTAAACTTCGCATATAAGGATACAACAGGTGCTGAGACAGTAAAATCCTACGTAGTCAAGTACGGTGATAAATTAATACCTCCTGCAGACGTTCCTAATGAATATAACTTAAGAGGTAATAAGTATACCTTCGCTAACTGGACATATGTAAAAGACCAGGGCGGTAACATAGGCACATTCGGTAAGAATGCTGAGCTTACCTTATCCAGTGAAAACATTCTTATCACTAACAGTGCTCTCGAAGGCGGCACAGGTGCTGTTACAATCACTGCTGCTTACGGTGCTCCCGTAGCTACTCCCTTCAAGGTTGGTTTCACATATCCCGACGATAAGGGTGAAGATGTAGTTAAATCAGCAAATGTTCTCGTTGATACAACTGTTGCTGATGCATTTATCGAAACTGACGTTCCTTTCGTAGCAGCTGATGAACTCAAGCCCGCTGCAGAATTTGACGACAGCACAGCTGTTTATTCCTATGCAAATAAATGGAAGCTTGTCAGCGGTGCCGGTACTGTCGGTCTTAACGGCAGAGCAGTGGCAGTCGGTGAAGAACTTACTGCAGACGATCTTCTTAACTTCGTTCCCACATCAGACGTTGAGTTCGAAGCAGTTTATGCTAATCCCGTTTACTACCGTAACGTAACTTATATCGACGGAGACAAGACATTTGTAGGTAAGGCTCTTGCCGGTACACCTGTTCCCGTATGGACAAACAAGGTTACAAACGATAACGGCACTCCCGACGATACAAGTGACGACTTACAGGAAGATAAGGAATACATCCCTGAAGATTATAAGGGTAACGGCGGTACCTTCGTATTCCAGGGTTGGTTCGATGCTAAGCAGACAGACGAAACCTTCGACAAGACAAACGGTAATAAGCTCGACATCACTACTGCTGTAGTTCCCGATGCTGACATTATTTACTACTCACAGTACATCTTTGTTCCCGACACATATACCATTGAGTTCAAGAACTACGACGGCTCAGAAAATATCCAGTGGGGCGAATTCCAGTACGGATGGACTCTCGAAGGAATAACAGCTCAGGCTAACAAGGGCGCTCAGAACAGCAGAGAAGACGATCCCGTATATGATTACATCTTCATCGGTTGGGATAAGACAGTTCCCTCCTTCTGTGAAGGTAAGGATATGGTATTCATCGCTCAGTACAAGGCTGTTTACAAATACTATGATGCTAAGTGGTACAACTCTACAGCTATCAAGAATGCTGACGGTGATATCATAGGCTGGGCAGCTGACAAGTCAACTCACAAGGATGAAAACAACAACGATGTTGAAACTAATCTCCTTGCTACTACAAAGCATACCTATGACAGTAAGCTTTACACACCTTCAGTGGCATCAATCACTTGCCCCGAAACTGCTCCCGAAGGACAGAACTTCGTATTCGCAGGCTGGTGCTATGACATCAAGGACGAAGACGGTAACGTTATCGAAACCAAGAATTACGAAAGAGGTATGAAGATTACTGCAGGCATGGAATTCTATGCTACATATGCTCTTTCAGCAAAAACATATAAAGTAACCGCTATCGTTGATGGCAATCCCGCCTATTACACTGTAGCTTCAGGTAAAAAGGCAGCTATCGATGATCCTCAGGAAGGTTACTTAGACAGCGAGTACCATACCGATTTCGCAGGCTGGTATACTGATGCTGCTTTTGAAAATGCATTTGATCTTGACACAGCTATCACAGAAGACATCACTATTTACGCTAAGATCGTTAAATCAAAGCACGAATTCACCAAAACTCAGCTTAAGACTAATCCGACTTACTATGCTGAAGGTGAAAACGAAGTTTGGTGTGTATGTGATCCTACCAGAAAGCATATAGAAAAGATTCCGATGCTCGTAGACGATGTTAAGCCTACAGGTACCATCTATCTCGGCTCACTCGGTAAGTGGAGCTCAACTGATGAAACAGGTGCTGCAGCAACTGACGGTGATGAAGTAACTCTCGTTGCTAATGCTGACACAGACATCATCATCACAGCTAACGATACCGGTAAAAAAGATGATCTCTATAATCCCTCAGCTACAGGTAAGGGCGTTAAACTCATCAGAGCTTTCGTATTCCCCGCTAAGTACACTCTCACAGCGAATAACTACGGTGCTGCACAGCAGGTAGCTATGACTGTTTATGAAAATAATACTGAAGATCTTACCAATAACGCTAACTTTGCTGTTAAACTCGGTGATGCTTTCGTAGCTGATCTTGATGCTGACGGTAAAGCACAGTATAACGCTGACGGTACACTTAGGACCAAGGCTCTCGAGAGCGGTGAAGTTTACATCGTTTACTACTACGTAATTGATAAGGCAAACAATCAGCTTAATACTAAGGTAAGAACTGCTAAGTTCAAGTACGACAGCACAGCTCCCGTATTTACTGTAGAAGGCAACAACAACGAAGCAGCTATTCCCACATACTGCGGTACCGCAAAGATCACAGGTGTGGAAGAAGGCGCTGTTCTCACAGTTAACGGTAAGGCAGTAACTGTAGCTGCTGACGGTACTTACGTAATCAGCTATGCAGCAGATGTAGATAACATCATTATCACTGCTACTGACGTGGCAGGCAACAGCTATACAAAGAAGATTAAGGTTTCTGACCATAAATATACCGTAACAGAAGTTCCCTCAGACTGTCTCAATCCCGGTTATAAGGAAGCTGAATGCAGCATCTGCGGACATGAGACTGAAAGAAAAGAATATCCTGCTACAGGTCACGTAATGGGTCAGCCCACTATCGTTCCCGCTGACTGTGTAAATAACGGTTACACTGTAGTTAAGTGTCAGAACTGTGATCTCGAAATCAAGACAGAATTCGACGAAAACGGTGAAGCTATATTCCCGGCACTCGACCACGTATATGAGATGGATGGCGAAGAAATCAAGTACACAACAGTTACTGCATCTACCTGTAAGACAAAGGGTATGGCAGAAGCTTACTGTACTGATTGCGGCGAAGGCAGACTCGAGGTTGAGCTTGATCTTGATCCCGCTAACCACGAAAAAGTAACTGTTGCTGAGCTTGATGCAACATGTGAATATGACGGTTACTACACAGAAACATGTATCTGTGGTGTAGTTGTTAAAAACGAAACTTATCCCAAGACCGGTCACGGTAATGTAGAAGCAGGTACAGCTGAATGGTATGTAAAGGTAGCTGAAACCTGTCATCAGAGCGGTACAGAAGCTCTCAGATGTCTCCAGTGTCTTGCTGACATCGACACAAAAGAAATTCCCGCAAACGGTGAACATGAATTTATTATCAAAAATAAGGATACTGATGTTCAGAAACCCGGTATCGGTGTAGAAGGCTTCATCAAGTGGAGCTGTGCTACAGAAGGCTGTACTGAAACAAAGACTGACGAATACGATGCACTCGAAGGCTTCAGCGTAACATTCAAGACTGATGCAGGCGACATCGAATTTACAGATCTTCTTTCCGGTACAATGATCGGTAAGGAACAGGTAGCAGAACCCACAAAGGCTGCAGATGAAAAGTATACCTACAAATTTGCAGGTTGGGTTGAGGTTATCGAAAATGAAGACGGTACTACCACAGATGGTGCTGTAGTCAAGCTTCCTCTTACCGTAACTAAGGATATGACTCTTAAGGCAACCTTCAGATCAACACCTATCCTTTACAAGCACACATTCTATGTACCTGTTACATGGACAGCATCTGCTGACGATACAGTAAAATACGAAGAATATGCAGTACTCATTGGTACTCACGGTGAAGCTCTTAAGCCTGCTTCAATACCCGTATTCAAGCTCGAAAATGCAGAAGACGATGCTGCACTCAAGAAGCTTTACACCTTCGAATTCAAGGGCTGGAAGAACAGCATCGGCGAACCCGTAACTGACTTCACAGTTACAACTGATACTAATTTCTACGCATACTTTGATTATGAGGCTGTAGCCTATACTGTAACCTATCTTAACGGTACAGAATATGTATGGGATACCACTGTTAGCGGCGGTGCAACTGCAGTATACAATAATAAAGTAGAAATTGACGGCGTAGAAACCCTCGTATATCCTGAAAAGAAATTCGATGACAAATACCACTACGAATTCTTCGACTGGTACACAGAAGCATCACTCAAGACAGTTTACGGCGGCGAACCTATCACATCTAAGACTCAGCTCTATGCAGGCTTCACAGCTATCGAGCATAAAGATTATGTAGTGGATACAAGTGTCGGTGTAAACGGTGTTCTTCAGGAACAGACCTGTACTCTTCCCGAACTTACCCAGTTTATCTGCTCATGCGGTCATACTAAGGTAGTAGAGACTAAGGCTGCTCTCGGACACGACGAATATAAGAAGGATGCAGAAGGCAATCATATCCTCGTAGACGGCGAAAAGGTTCTCAATGCTGAAACAGTAAATAAAGAAGACGGTATTTATAACATCGTTAAATGTTCAAACTGCGGTGAAGTTCTCCGTGAGGAAAAGACTTCTTACACAGTAATATTCAAAAACTGGAACGGCATTACTCTTCAGACATCTGTTCTTAATGCAGGCGCTGAAATTAAGTACGAAGAAGAGGTTCCCACAAAGGCTGCAGATGCTGAGTATACTTACACCTTCGCAGGTTGGTGCGTATACGGTGATGAGAGCGAGACAATCGTAACTCTCGGCACAGCAACCGAAGATGCAACCTACACAGCTGTATTTACAAAGGCTGCGAAGACCTTCCGTGTAACATTCGTTGACAAAGACAACGAAATAATCGAAACTAAGTCAGGTTTTGCTTACGGAGACAAGCTTATTGCTGCTGACTTCCCCGAAGCACAGGAAGACTACTTCACAAAGATAGACCACTACACCTTCATTGGCTGGAGTGTAAGCGAAGGCTACGAAGTTAAGGGTGACGTTCTCGTTAAACCCGTATTCGAGGTTGAAGCTCATGAATATTACAACACCGGTGAAACCGTAGGTGCTACTTGTGAAGAAGCAGGCGGTGTAATCTGGAAGTGTAAATTCTGTGATGCTACAGAAAACAGAGACGGTGCAGCTGCTCTTGGTCATAAGTGGGAAGAAATCGAAAGAGTAGAACCCGATGCTGAAAAGGAAACTGACGGTTACTACATCGAAAAATGTACAGTCTGTGGTACTGTATCTGATAAGATTATTATCGAAGCAGCTAAGAAGAGAAACGTAACTATTACTGTTAAGGATTCTTACGGTAATGCTATCAATGGTGCACTTGTTGAGCTCTATCTTGACGGTGTACGTATCGCCGGTGGTGATACAAATATGGACGGTATGATTACCTTCAAGGCATACGAAGGCAAGTACACTGTTCTCGTATCAAAGGTAGCTGACGCTGAAAATGTATCATTCAGCATCAAGGTAGGCAAAGACGGCTATAACGGCGAGGCTATAATGGAAATCGCTGAAGAAGGCTGCGGATGCTCCTGCCATAGAGACGGTTTCTGGGGAATCATCTACAGACTCTTCCAGAAGATTATCAAGTTCTTCACAGGCGGCAAGATCAGATGTTGTGCAGATCCCGACGGCAGATATTAATCATACAGTAAAATATGATATTTCAAGCGGTGGCAAAATGCCACCGCTTGTTTTTTTGGTGCATTTATGCGTGGAAATAAACCCCTGGTTCTACCAGGGGTGAAAGAAGGCTTTAGCAAAGCCGAAACGGGCGAGCTTAAAGCAAGCCCCAACTCACTTGATAATATATAAAACCTCCAAGTATAATAGTAAAGGTTTGGCGACCGCATTACTAAAATACAAGGAGGTTTTAAACAATGAAATTTAAGACAGACAAAAACGAGATAAAGAGTAGCGCACATTCAAAATACAGATGTCAGTATCATATAGTATTTGCACCAAAATACAGAAGACAAGTAATATATGGAGTGTTGAAAAAAGACATAGGAGAAATCTTAAGAAAACTCTGCGAACAAAAAGGTGTAGAAATAATAGAAGCAGAAGCTTGCAAAGATCATATCCATATGTTAGTGAGTATACCACCACATATAAGTGTAGCACAATTTATGGGATATCTCAAGGGTAAAAGTACATTAATGATTTTCGACCGACACGCAAATCTAAAGTATAAGTACGGAAGTCGAAGTTTTTGGTGCAGAGGATATTATGTAGATACAGTCGGTCGAAATAAAAAGGTAATTGCAGAATATATAAGAAATCAGTTGGAAGAAGATTATGCAAGAGACCAAATTACAATGAAAGAGTATGTAGACCCGTTTACGGGTAACCAGACAAAGTGAGCAAAAATAAACAGCCGCACGTGAGCGGCTGCTGAAAATGTAATGCGGTGCTAAACTTCAAAACCCCTTCAAGGGGTCAAGCCAGTAATAGCCCCTTATAGGGGCAGTGCAAACCACCGGTTCTCACCGGTGGTTATGATTTCGTGTTTTTTATCACCTTTGTGAAGAACTTTTTTCGCAGGTTTGCTTAATCTGTTAACACTTTATATACAAAATGCATAAAAATTGACCTTATTTTTCTAATGCTTAATTTTGATAAATTGTAAAAATCATATTGATTTTATTTGATGGTTTGAATTATAATAAGTATGTGTAATTATAGGGGTTAGTATACCCCTTTACCATGAAAAAAGATAAAGTTCCTTTTCGGTCAAAGCACAGGGAGGTCAGTTGTGTTCGGAGAGAGCTTGTCGGATTTCATCACTCTTAAAACTCGGGGAAACCCGAAAAATTCTCTGAAGCTTCGGTTAAGGAAAGCTTCAAATATCTCATAAGGGGGATAAATTAAAAAATGAAAAAGAAACATTTTACAAACATGAAAAAAACCTTGTCTGTATTTCTGGCAGTGCTTATGCTTATGACAAGCTGGGTATTCTTCCCGGGCATGTTACCTGAAGCATCAGCTGTGGCTACAGACAGCACTTATGCTAAGGCTGACAAATACGGTACTCCTGTAGTTGGTGATCCCAGTACCTATTATGTTTATTTTGCTAACGGCAACAATCAGCTTTATGTGTACTTCCATGATCACATTTATCTCGATGTAAGCGAATCACTCCAGAGTGCCGGCTATAAAATCAATGTTAAATATTACATGGGTAGCAATCCTGATTACAAGGTTCTTCTCGGCGGTCCTATCTGGGGTGACTATCTGGATGCATCAGGCAAACCTGCCAGTTATTACACTATGACAGACACCTTTGACAATTATACTGTCGATGCAAGTATTCCTAACGGCGGCTCAAGCAGTAATGTGACTGTAGATAAAAGAGGTACAGGCGACGGCTTTACCATAAACAGCCAGAGACACGAAACTTATGTTAAGTTTGCTGCTACATCATCAGGTCCTCCGAACACAGCGAAAATTTACCTGATGGGTACACCTAAATCCGGTAAGCAGGGCACATTCACCTTCAGTACCTCCGGTTCTTCAGTAGGCTCATACGGTATGGGACAGAACGGAAGTAACAAGCAGGATAACGGTATTACCGGTATGCTTGATGGCAAATGGACCCAGTATGACGGTAACTGTATGCAGGACGGTTGGGCTGAAATGTATTGGCAGGTTACTATCTACGATAAGTCTAACCTTAACACAGCTACAACCAAGGCTAACAGTATCTATTCAAGCAGTAGTTCATATTCATCTTATGCTACAAGTGGTTCAGCATGGAATACCTTTACATCTCAGAGACAAAACGGTAACAATCTTCTGAAGACCCGTGCTACAGATAACATCGCTCTTACAAACCAGACAAATTCACTTAACTCTGCTATCGGTAACCTTTATTTCGCAGCAAATAACTCTGCTCTTACCACAGCTGTTGCAGCTGCAGAGAAGGCTATGAATAAGCCTGCTTATGACACATTATACACAGAAGCTTCAAGAAACACTCTCAGAACTGCTGTTCAGAATGCTAAGAATTCAAATCTTTACAACAGTGCAACTACTTATTCTGCAAGTGAATATGCAGATGCAGGTGCGAGAGCAGCTTCCGAGCAGACTAATATCAACAATCTTGCTAATGCTGTTAACGCAGCAGTTAACGGTCTCGTAAGAAGATACGATGTAGGTTATGATAACCTCTTCTCTCTTACAGACTGGGCAGTATCAACCTCTTCAACTCCTGTAGGCGGTACAGTTTCTGTAGACGTCGATGCAGGAACCATCAGCATTACAGACGATGCTTCTGCTGAAGGTACAGATACATATACAAATCACGGTGCTGACGGTATGTATGCTGTAAAGGTTAAGGCAAACACAAACTATGTATTTGAGTACTACGGTGAAGGTGAAAACGGCAGCGTAAGACCTCTCATTTTCGACACAAATGCAGCTCGCAACGGTTTCGACGCAGTTATTAAAGATTTCGGCGGAAACGGCGGTAAGCAGACTATCAGATTCACATCACCCTCTAATGATGTTGATGCTGACGGTTATACCTACATCCATTTCAGATTCGGTGTTAACGGTATTTCCGGCGGAACAGCTACTTATAAGAACATAGCACTTTACGAAGAAGCTGTTTATGACAGCTATGCAAAGAGCTACACTTCAGTCCGTGAAGTTTTCTCAGTAGGCGATACTAAGGCACTTTCACTTAAGCCTGCCAGAGAAGGATATGTATTCGACGGTTGGGTAGACGGTTCAGGTAAGGCTCTTACATCAGTATCCGGCCTTTCTGCAAGCGATACTGTTTATGCTGCATGGACCAAGATCTGGAACGTAACCTTCCTTGATGAAGATGGCAATGTTCTCGCTACACGTCAGGTAAGAGAAGGCGAAGATGCAGTTAAGCCTGATGATCCTTCAAAGGCTTCTGATGCAAATTATTCTTATGAATTCAAAGGCTGGAACGGAGATTACACTAACGTTACAGCAGATATTACCTTATCTCCTGTTTTTGAATCAAAGGCTCACGGTAACTTCACCTATTCATTCGAAGAGCTTCCCACATGTGATAAGAACGCAATGGTTCTTAAAAAGTGCGGTAACTGCGGTTACAGCTTCGGTATCGTAGAATACGACGGAACAGATAATAAAGACTGGATCGCTAAGGGTCATGTCTTCACCGGTGATATCGTAGCAGGCTCATACATCGGTAATGCAGATAATCAGACAGACGCTGATACACATAAGAGAAAGTGTGCTAACTGTGATGCTGTTACTGAAGAAACTCACAAAAACTCATGGCTTTCAATCAAGACTGAAGGCGCTACCTGTTCTGTTGCAGGTACAGTTTACTGGGAATGTCTTTGCGGTGCTAAGAAAACCACAGCCGGTGACAAGGCTCCCAATGTACACGTAAATACAACTCTTATCAATGCTGAGGATGCAACCTGTACAGCAGACGGTAAGAAGGCAGATACTTATTGTGAAGACTGTAAAACTATAATCATTACAGGTGAAGTTATTCCTTCTCCCGGTCACGATTATAAGGCAGTTGTAACAGATCCTACCTGTACAGCAGACGGCTTCACAACCTTCACCTGTACAGCATGCGGTGACAGTTATGTAGATAATACAGTTGCTACAAGCGGTCACGATATGCAGCTTACAGCCGCTAAGGTAGAACCCAAGTGCGGTATCGAAGGTAAAGAAGCAGTTTACACCTGTTCTAAGGGTTGCGGTCATACAGAAGGCGGCGAAGCTATCGCAGCTCTCGAACACGAAATGCAGCTTACATCCGCTAAGGTAGAACCCAAGTGCGGTATCGAAGGTAAAGAAGCAGTTTACACCTGTGCTAACGGTTGCGGTTATGCAGAAGGCGGCGAAGCTATCGCAGCTCTCGAACACGATATGCAGCTTACATCCGCTAAGGTAGAACCCAAGTGTGAGGTTCCCGGTAAGGAAGCAGTTTACACTTGTTCTAAGGGTTGCGGTCATACAGAAGGTGGCGAAGCTATTGCAGCTCTCACTCACGTTATGGTAGAAACCGAAGCTAAGGTAGAACCCAAGTGTGAAATTCCCGGTAAGGAAGCAGTTTACACCTGTGCAAACGGATGCGGTAAGAAGACAGGCGGCGAAGCTATCGCAGCTCTCGAACATAAGATGCAGAAGACTGCAGACAAGATTGAACCCAAGTGTGAAATTCCCGGTAAGGAAGCAGTTTACACTTGCGCTAACGGATGCGGTAAGACAGAAGGCGGCGAGGAAATCGCAGCTCTCGAGCATGATATGCAGAAGACTGCAGACAAGTTTGAACCCAAGTGCGGCATAGCTGGTAAGGAAGCAGTTTACACTTGCTCTAAGGGTTGCGGTAAAGTAACAGGCGGCGAAGAAATTGAAGCTCTTGAGCACAATTATGAGTCAGAAGTAACTGCTCCCACATGTACAGCAGAAGGCTTCACTACCTACACATGTTCCGAATGCGGTGACACATATGAAGCTGACATAGTAGCTAAGCTCGATCATAATATGCAGCTTACAGCAGAAAAAGTAGAACCCAAGTGTAACGTAGCAGGTAAGGAAGCAGTTTACACCTGTACAAACGGTTGCGGTGCTACTCAGGGCGGCGAAGAAATCGAAGCACTCGAGCATGCACTTATTGCTGACTGGACCTACGATCTCTCCGGTTGGACAGCTATGCCTGAAGATTTCGATGCAGACAGCGTCGGTGCTCCTAACTGTCATAAAGAAGGTACAGCAGTTATGTACTGTACTAACGAAGGTTGCTCATACTACAGAACCAAGACAATCGCTGCAGATTCCAGTCTCCATCAGTGGAAAAAGGATGCAAGCGGTAATGAAGTTTGGGAATACGTTTCCGGTAACTGCGGTTCAGGTGTTGTAGTAGCTAAGAAATGTACAGTAGAAGGCTGTGGCAAAACAGAAATAAGAATTGATGACAAAGCTGACCATTCATGGGTAGTTATCAGCTACATCGCTCCTACCTGTGCTAACAATGGTTTAAGAGAAGTTCGTTGTTCAGTTTGCTATAAGACAGAGGAACGCAAATACGATAAAGACAAGCATGAAGAGTGCATAGAAAAAGGCGAAGATTATGCAGAAGCTGATCTTAAGCAGAAAGACGAACACTCTTATGCAGTTATAGGTGAAACACCTGCTACATGTGATAAGAATGCTTATGTTACTGAAAAATGTACTGTATGTAACGGCTATCTCATTACTGAAAAAGAAGGCACTATGATTGATCATAACCTTGTAGATTACAAGGGTGCAGATGCTACCTGTGAAGCTGCAGGTTACACTGCATATCAGAAGTGTGCTGACTGCGGTGCTGAAGTAGGTAAGGAAGAAATTCCTGCAACAGGCCACGGTAAGATCGGTAAAGACGGCAAATGTGAAGATTGCGGCAGACTCATTTATGACAGCGAAAACGGTGCATCCTGCGGATGTATCTGTCATAAGGAAAGCGTACTTATGAAGCTTATCTATAAGATTCTTAACTTCTTCTGGAGTCTCTTCAAGATTGGTAAGAGTTGCGCTTGCGGTAATGTTCACTGGTAACAAAATAAGGGTTTCATTTCATTGAAACTTGAATAAAGAAAAAGGCTATCGCTGATGCGGTAGCCTTTTTGTATGGTAAAATATCACAGTAAAGCAAAAACTGTAAGTGCTTCCTCTAACTGACTGTAGGTTTCGTAAAGCTTTTCTGTGCTTCCGCCCGTACCGAGTGAAAAGGCGGGTCGTCGGAACTCTCTGATAAACCAGTCTGAAATTCCTGAGTGTCCTACACTTTGGCCGGCGTTTAAAGGCAGAGCAGCGGAGCAGGATAAAATCTTGGCCATCATAGAACTGGTTACGGGTTCTTCCTCATCACTTTTATAGAAGATTTCTCTTTCACCGTCGTACAACTCGATGCACTGACGGAAGCACTTTAATCTGCAAAGTCTGGTGAAGCTTTTCGTTTCCGCTTCGCTTTCGGGATAATCTCCGCAGAAAAGAGAGGGAGACGGAGAATCTGAACGCATTTTTAGTCTGTTACAGGGGGTAAAGTTAAGATTTATGTCGACTCCCATTGCATTTGCGTTCCATTCGGGAGCATCTTTATAATAAAAGGAGGAAACAAAACTTCTCATTCTTCCGGCACTTTTTATTCCGTGGATAAAAATTTCTCTTCCGTCAGGATTCAGACAGGGAATTACGGTCACACCTGAAAGTGCAAGTGCTTTTCTGATGTTTACTGAGGCGAGAGAATGATTATTCTTTATCGCATAAGAAAGTCTTTCAATGAAAAGTAAAAGAATCAGCCCCGAAAGTCCGTCACTTCCACAGACAGAGCCGACATAAATCCCACAGTTCTTAGTGTTACCGGCAGAAAGAGAAAAAATACTGCGTCCGACAGCAGTTCTGCCGATAATACTGACTTTTAAAAACGGATATTCTTTGATAAGGTCTTCTATTATCCGTTTATTTGTGTTATAATCTAAGTCACAGGGCGTGACAGTATATTTCATAGTATCACCCTCTGAAATATATGTAATCTTAAGAAAAAATATACCGTAAAGGGGAACAAGATATGAATTTCGAAGAAAAAACCTTGAAAAGTGAGCTTATCTATGATGGCAGAATTATCAGCGTCCATGTGGATGATGTGGAGCTTCCCGACGGAAGCAAGGCTAAAAGAGAGGTAGTGGAGCATAGCGGAGGAGTATGCGTAGCTGCACTTACCGATAATGATGAACTGCTTTTTGTCCGTCAGTTCCGTTATCCTTATAAAAGAGAACTGCTTGAGCTTCCCGCAGGTAAGCTGGAAAAAGGTGAAAATCCTCTTGAGGCAGGTATGAGAGAGCTCGAGGAGGAATGCGGAGTCGTAGCAGAAAAGGTGTTTTCTCTCGGTACGGTGTACCCTACAGTAGCTTACTGCAGTGAGATAATCCATCTTTACGGTGCCACAGGCCTTCGCAGAACTGAACAGCATCTCGATATGGGAGAATTCCTTTCTGTGGAAAGAAAACCTCTCGACGAGGCTGTAAGAATGGTAATGAACGGTGAAATCTCCGATTCCAAAACAGTTGCTCTCGTTCTTAAAATAGCTAAGCTTAAGGAAACGGGGGAGATATGATGGGAAGATTTATTCTTGCCTCCAATTCACCGAGGCGGAAGGAGCTGCTCGGGAACTGTGGCTACAGTTTCGAAGTAAAGCCCTCTGACTGTGATGAAAGCATAAATGAAAAGTTAACTCCGCAGGAAGCGGTGAAGGAGCTTTCGCGAAGAAAGGCTATGGCAGTTCTCAGAGATTATGCAGATGCTGTGGTTTTGGGTTGCGACACGGTAGTAGCGGTAGACGGAGAAATTTTAGGGAAGCCTGCCGACCGTGAAGATGCCTTCCGTATGCTTATGTCACTTTCGGGTAAGACGCATACCGTAGTCAGTGGTGTGTGTATCGCTGACGGAAAAAGGTGCGAATGCTTTGAAAACACTACAGAGGTGGAATTTTATGCTCTTTCAGCTCAGACAGTGAACAGCTATCTCGATACGTTGGAATATAGTGATAAGGCAGGAGGATACGGAATTCAGGGATATGGATCTGTGCTGGTCAAGGGTATAAAAGGAGACTATTTTTCTGTTATGGGTCTCCCTGTCAGTCAGTGTGCCGCTGTTCTGGCGTCCTTCGGTATTTACGGAAAGGTTATATTATAAAAAAACAGGCTGTCACAGTAGTGACAGCCTGTTACTTTAAAGATTTACTTTATTCGTTTCCGCATAAATTTAATTTATCGATGATGGTCTTAACGAAATCAACAAGAGCTTGGATGAAAGCCTGGATGTCTTCTTTGTAGGTTTCCAAAAATTCCATAATACATTCCTCCTGAAAATTATTTACATAACAATTATAGTACAGTTTTTTTTATTAGTCAAGAAGAATTTAAAAAAATGTTCATTTTAAATTAATATGTTGTTTTTGGACGGTTAAAGAAAATGTTAAATAAAAAACTATATATATAATTGTATAATTTTAATAAATATTAATTTTTTTGAGATTTAGTCTTTTGCTTTATTGACTTGAAGGGTAAAAATATAGTATTATTATATTGATAAAGTTTTATTTTATCGAATATTTGATTTCAGGAGGTATAACTATGAAAACAGTTTTTAACCGTGTGTTAAGTCTTGTTATGTGTCTCATCCTTATGTGCTCGATGATGTCTGTTTCGTCTTTCGGCGCAAGTGCAAAGGCTGTTTCCGACTACAAAACTTATGCACAGAACTCTACAAAGGAGAACATTCACCATCTTCTTGATTTGCTCGATGATACTCTTGCAGATGCAAACGGTCCGAAGAATAAGCTTCGTATTGAGGTAGAACTTCTTAAGGATATGAATGCCGGAGTCCTTACAATAGTAAAAGGTGTATTAAATATTTTCGTTAAGGATGATGCTATCAAGATTGTTGATAATAAGAATCTTATTCTGTTTCTTGATTTATCATCTGTAGATGCCATCTGTAAAACACTTGATAACTATCGTGCAGTTATTGAGCTTGCATCTAATGATATAGTTAATAAAATATTGGATCTTGGTATTCTTAAAAATGTTAACCTTGATGTGTTTGACGAAGGTATGTCTCGTGAGAAATCAGGTGACTATAAGATTTTTTCAGAATTTCTTGAGCTCGCTAATGCCAATATTAGCGTTATAGAAGAATTTTTTAAAGAAAATCCGAACCTCGGTGTAATCGGAAGTGCAGTAAAATTGGACTTTGACGTAAGTACGATGTTAAGAGAAGGTGTCGTCGATGCTCTTTTCGAAGGAGCTCCCAACTATAATGAGATTAAGAACAGAGCTTTAAACGAGTTTGATGCTTTTGTTTACACGGACCTTTTAGGCCTTGTTTCTGCGGATGGAGGTGTTCTTGAAGGCATCGAAATAACAGCTGATACTACTATTGACCATATTATTACTGATGCGTTCAATATTTTCGTAAAGAAGTATCTTATCGATATCGTAAAGGGACAGTCCTTCAGTTTTGCTAATCTCGGTGAAGAATACAAGAAGCTCGATAGCATAATTCAGCTTGACGGTGAGTATTCTTTTGACGGAATCGAGTTAACTCACGATAAATCTGTTCTTCTTCAGCTTAATGATGTAGTGGGTAAAGTTTTTGCACAGGTAGTTCCCGGCTTCACAGGCTGGACGAAGGGCGACTACAAAAACATAGGTGACAATACAAGAAAGCTCGTTAAATACATCGCTGTAGAGTCGGGTCTCGGCATCAATACAAATGTAAGTGACGAAGCTCTTATGCTTGAAATTCTTAAGATAGTCTTTCAGGCGGCAGATACAAACGGTGAAAAAGAGATTTATGAATTAATTAAGAATACAAAGTCTCTTACAGAAATGGCTAACAAGATTGTCATTCATCTCAGCGGTAAGTCTTATCCCGCAGATGCTACTTATGAACATGTTTTCGGTGATTATGTGATCGAACAGATCGGCGGTACAGTTCCTCTTTATGATGAAAGCGGTAAGGCTATTACTGCAGGAAGCGGAAAGACCGTATGGGAGGTTCTAAACAGCGCTCTCAACTTCTTCCTCATCGATAAAAATGCAGAAGCTTATCTCGGTAAGGATTTCAAAAAATCTCAGTCGTTCTTTGAAAAGTTCGACATACTTCTTGATTTCACTGCCGATGACGGCACGGCAGACTTCAGTTCGGAAAAATTCATCAGAGGTCTCTTTGACTGTCTGTTCAGAATGGACCTGCAGGGCTTCGTAGAGGCTACAGCTGCAAAGGCTCTTAAATTTGCAGACGATATTTCTGTTGTTGAGTTTCTTTACAATACAGTATGTAATCTGGTAAATAACTGGTCAGTAATCGGTGGTATCGAAAAGCAGACATCAGGTCATTTTGAGGCAGCTATGAAAAATGAAGGCCTTGCAAAGATTGTAAAGGCTGTAATCACTACCTTAAACAGACGTGTGGAAGGTGTGGCATCTCTCGTAGGTGTACTTTACGGTGCTTTATCTGATGTAAGTGAAACTGTCACAGAGGCTGCCAAGGATCCTACCTGTACTGATAACGGATATGCTCCTACCAAGAAATGTAACAAGGAAGGATGTAATAATCCCTATTTCTCAGGTAAGGGTGACACTCTTCTGAAAACAGGACATGACTATAAAGCTGAGCTTGAAGTGTCTGCGGGATGTGCCACAGAGGGCAAGACAGGTCACACCTGTGTTCACTGCGGAGATTACTACAGCACGAGTATCAAGGCACACGGTCATAAATTAGGCTCAAACAAGATTACAAAGAATCCTACCTGTACTGCAGCCGGTGTAAGAAGCTATTACTGTACAGAATGTACCTACATAAAGACTGAGCCTGTAGCTGCCAAAGGCCATAAGGCAGGTAGCTATAAGACTACAGTAGTTTCTACTTATAAGACAAAGGGTAAGCAGGAGAAAAGATGTACTGTATGTTCAGCAAAGCTCGATGAAAAAGCAATCAATATGCTTACTTTAGGTAAGCCTTCGGGTGTTAAGGCAACATCATCCTCTACTTCATCTGCTAAAATTTCATGGAAAAAGGTAACAGGTGCAGAAAGCTATAATGTTTTATACAGAACAGGCTCCGGTAAATGGACAACCGTAAAGACAACCAAGACAAGCGTGACTGTCAAAAAGCTTAAGGCAGGCACAACCTATAAATTCAAGGTTGTAGCTGTGGCAGGCGGTAATAAGAGCGCAGAAAGCAGTCAGGTAAGTGCCACAACCAAACCTGCAGCAGTTACGCTCAGCAGAGTAAACAGTAAAAAGAAAAAAGAAGTTATCGTAGAATGGAAGAAGGTTTCAGGTGTAACAGGCTACGAAGTTCTCTGTTCGACTTCAAAGAAGTTCGCCAAGAAATCAACCAAGACAGTTACAATCAAAAAGCAGAAGACTGTTAAGACTATCATTAAAAAGCTTAAGAGCAAGAAAAAGTACTATGTAAAGGTCCGTGCTTATAAGACAGTAAACAAGGTAAAGGTTTACGGTGCATACAGCAAGGTAAAGAATATCAAGTGCAAATAATTATTAAAAGACGGCAGACTGTAAAAGGTCTGCCGTTTCTGTATGTAAAAAAAGGGAAGCACTGTGACTTCCCGTTCTTATATTCTGTTTCAGCTGAGGAATGCGATGACCTCATCGAGTTTTTCTTCGTTTACCTGGTCTATTCCGTTTTCGAAAGCGGATATAATCTTATCACTGTCGGCTGACGGATTTTCTTTAAGCTTACCTTTGAGCATTTTTACCATCATCGACATCATCATTTTGTACATACCCTTGAGGTTGTTAATGTGGAAATTACCCGGTAAAAAGAACAGAGGCTCTGTAACAGAGTTCTTTTCTCTTATTTCTGCCAAAGTATTTTCCTTGGAGAACAGACCGACGGTACAAACGCACTTAATGTTATTGAATTTTGTTTTAGCTTCTGCTAAGCCCTGAACGGTTCCTGCCATAAGCCAGCCGATAAAGATTATTTCCTCGTCCTTATCCACAGAGTCGCTTTCTGTCAGTGCATAAAGTGGGAGAGAGAGCTTTTCTGAAAGAAGCTCGGCATATTCCTTTGATGAGCCGGTATTTGTCTGATAAATTATCGTAGCCATTTTTACTTCCTTTCTTTTATACCACGGGAAGATTAAAACAGTGCATCTGAAGGTCGCTGATGAGGCGGAGAGGCTCTGCGGCTTTGAACTCTGTACCCTCGGCGAACATAGTCTGCTGAAGCATGATAGCCGCTAAAAGAGCGGGCTCAGCCTGTGAAACGTGGCATTTGATTGCTTTCATTTTAAGCTCTTCGAATTCGGTAATATCCACTAAGGTGTTAGGAGCATCTGTGTAATAGAAGCCTACACCCTTACACTTCCATGCATCGTCACGTTTCTTACCGTCGATGAATTCGGGGTAAAAATCACACTGGGCATCCATAACTGCGTATTTTACGGCATTACCTACCTTGATGTGGTCGGAGTGACATTCATTGGCGAGATTCGGGTCAGCAGTGAGGACATAATCAGGCTTTATTTCACGGATAACCTCTACGATTTTAAGAGAAATCTCTCTTTCCGAAGCATCATTCTTATCGGCGAAGCCTAAAAAGCCTGCGTTTTTCATGCCGAGCATCTGCTGTGCGGCCAAAGCTTCCTTCTGTCTTACGGTCTGAACCTCGTTTTCCTTACCGATGTATTCGGGCTCGGCATATCTGTCGTCGGTGACAGTAAGCTCGTAAACCTCTACACCGAGAGAACGGAGCCAGGCTATGGTACCGCCTGCACCTATCTGATTGTCGTCGGGATGAGGCTGAACGAAAAGTATCTTCTTAGCCTTTGAAAGGTCAGGTGGTGAGCAGAGCATATCTGCCGCAGCGGTGGCCGCCGTAAGAACGCTCTTTGCCGTAGCGAATTTAATGGAACTGTTTCTTTTTCTGAATATTTCTTTAATCTTCATATTTTTGACCTCCTTGATTATATATTCCTATTTTATATCAAATTGCATCTTCCGTCAACCTATAGTCGGAAAAAACAGTCTCGATTATTTTTTCACTTGAAGCAGGGGAGTAAATCCATCGGTCCATATAATCTCCTTTGTGGTAGTAGGTGACAGGCTCGTTGGGGTAGGGTGCTTCGAAGGAGTCAACGATGATGAGCTTGATTTTCATTCTTTCGGGAATGAGATTTTTGATGTAAACGCTGGCGTGCTGACCGGGTACTACACCGGGAACATATTCGGCAAGACCTGCTAAATTAGGTTTAAGCTCGACAAAAATACCGTATCTTTCCACGGAACGTACTATACCCGGTACGGTTTCGCCCGCTTTGAAAAGGGCGGCATTTTCTTCCCATGTGCCGAGGAGCTCCTTATAACTCAGGGTTATTCTTCCCTTATCGTCTATAGCCTTTACCACTGCTTTTATTTTGTCGCCTGCGGAAAATCTTGCTGAGGGGTGGGGAATACGTGAGACGGAAATGCTGTCAATGGGCATCAGTGCCGAAATGCCTGCACCGATGTCGGCGAAAACACCGAAGGGCTCCATATGAGTGACGGTAGCATCTATGATACAGCCGGGAGTAAGAGTGGAGACATAGTCTCTCATATATTCCTGCTGTACCTTTTTGCGGGAAAGAATGGCGATTGTCTCGCCCTTATCGTTTACGGTAAAGTCAGTTATCTTGCACAGAACAGGTTTGTTAACACGTGAAATAATGGCTATGTCTCTTACAGAGCCGTCGTCTATACCTATAGCACCTTCGTCGCGGGGGATAAAGCCCTTCATCGGTCCCAGGTCTACATAGAGATTGTGTTCGTTGTCGCATACTGTGGCTCTGCATTCGATGGTTTTACCGCTGTAGTAGGCCTCCTTTATTGAGGCGGCGGAAAGCAGAGCATTTTTGTTTTCCTGTGTGTGAATGAGAGTGTTTTCAGGATAAAATTTTTTCATTTTTAAAACCCTTTCGTTTTTAGTATTAAATTATATGCATAATTTTTTATCATTATTTGCTTTACTTACAAGATAATCATTGATATTTCATTTTACTTTGTGGTATACTTAATTAATATCAGCTTTAAGGGAGGTAGCCTTATGGATATAAGAGTGGGCGATGAGCTTGTAATGAAGAAAAACCATCCTTGCGGAAATAATAACTTTAAGGTTATACGCTCCGGTATGGACTTCAAGCTCGAATGTATGGGCTGCGGACACGTGGTGATGGTTCCCCGTGCCAAGGCGGAAAAGAACATAAAAAAAGTAATCCGTGACGGTGAGACTCTTTAGTGTTTCTTATGGCAAGAAATACTTTTAAAAAGGAGATTTACCGTGACAGAGAAATTTACAGAAAAAATCGATAGCGTAAAAAAACGCTGTGATGAGCTTTATGCCTTCTTTGCCCGAGAGGACAGTACGAAGGATATGAATGAATATAACGAGCTTTCGAAGGAGTTTTCCTCTCTTTCTCCCATACTCAAGGTGATTAAAGAGTACGAAGAATGTCTTAATGAGAAGGAAAGTGCGGAAGGCTTTTTAGCTGAGACCAAAGAACTCGGCGGGGATTATTATGAAATGGCGAAGGAAGAACTCGATGCTCTGGAAGAAAAAGAACAGGCTCTTCTCTCTGAGCTTGAACTGATGTTCATTCCGCCCGATCCGAGAGATGAAAAGAACGCTATTATCGAAATCAGAAGCGGTACGGGCGGTAAGGAAGCGGAGCTTTTCGTTTACGACCTGTACAGAATGTACACCATGTATGCCCAGAGAAACGGCTTTGAAACGGATACCGTTTACGGTACTCTTACGGAGCTTGGCGGGTTTAAGGAAGTAGTTTTCACTGTGTCGGGCAGAGGTGCCTTCGGAAGATATAAATTCGAAAAGGGAGCTCACCGTGTTCAGCGTGTACCTGAAACGGAAGCCAACGGCAAAAAGCAGACGTCGGCAGTAACGGTAGCAGTTTTCCCCGAGGCGGAAGAAGTGGATTTCGAAATAAATATGGCTGATTTACAGATTGACACCTACCGTGCAAGCGGTGCAGGCGGTCAGCATGTAAATAAGACCGAGTCAGCTATCAGAATCACTCACATCCCCACAGGCACCGTAGTAGAATGTCAGGATGAGAGAAGTCAGCATAAAAATAAAGATAAGGCTCTCAAGGTTCTCCGTTCAAGACTTCTCCAGAGTGAAAAGCAGAAGCAGAAGGATAATCTTGACTCCGACAGAAAAAATCAGGTCGGTTCCGGAGACAGAAGCGAAAGAATCAGAACCTATAACTATCATCAGAACAGAGTTAGCGACCACATTTCGGGCAAAACTTACTTTTCGCTCAAAGAAATTCTTAACGGTGATATGGACGAACTGGTAGATAATCTTACGGCATACTGTAAAGCCGAACAGATAGAGGTATAAATTTTTTATGGAAACACAGATATTCAAGGTAACATCGGAATATGATGAGGAAATCGACCGTGCGGCGAAGATACTGAAAGACGGCGGAATTGTTGCCATTCCCACGGAAACAGTGTACGGACTGGCAGGTAACGCTCTCGACGGAGCAGTTACGGATAAAATCTATGCCGCCAAGGGCAGACCCTCCGATAATCCTCTTATCGTTCATATCAGCGATATTTCCCAGTGGTCTCCTTTAGTAAAAGAAATACCCGAAAGTGCTTATGCACTCGCAGATAAGTATTGGCCCGGACCCCTTACGGTTATACTTCCTAAAAGTGAAATTGTTCCTGAGAAGGTAAGCGGCGGACTTTCCACGGTAGCCGTCAGAATGCCTTCGGATAAGGTGGCAAGAAAAATAATAGAAAAGTCAGGTATGCCTTTAGCGGCGCCTTCCGCTAATACCTCGGGTAAACCCAGCCCCACCTCGGCAAAGTATGTTATCGAGGACCTCATGGGTAAGGTTGATGCCATAGTGGATGCGGGTGACTGCAGTGTGGGTGTGGAATCCACCGTAATTTCTCTCTGCGAAACACCGCCGAGACTTCTCAGACCCGGTGGAATTACTGCGGAGATGCTTACGGAGGTTTTAGGTGAGATAGCCATTGACGATGCGGTTTTCAATAAGCTCGCTGAGGGTCAGACGGCCGCTTCTCCCGGAATGAAGTATAAGCATTATTCTCCCGACGCACAGGTGGTCATAATAAAAGGCTCTTTCGAAAGCTATAATGAATTTATAGAAGAAAATAAAACTGAAAACACTGTTGCGCTCTGCTTTGAAGGTGAAGAAAAGGGACTTTCGGTAAAGTGTGTTACATACGGAAAAAAGAATGACCCGTCCAGTCAGGCAAAGAATATTTTCGATGCCCTTCGCAGAGTGGATGAGCTCGGAGCAGACAAGGTTTTTGCCCGCTATCCCGAAACGGACGGAGTGGGTATGGCTGTTTTTAACAGACTTGTCCGTGCGGCAGCATTCAATATAATCGAGGTATAAAAATGACAGTTTACGGTCTTACAGGAAAAACGGGAGCCGGTAAAAGCACCGTTGCCGCTTTTCTGAAGGAAAAAGGCTTCTATATCATCGACGGAGATGTTATTGCCCGACATATCACTGATAAGGGTAAGCCTGCATTGAAGCTTCTCGCAGATGCTTTCGGTGAGGATATATTAAATGAAGACGGCACACTCGACCGAAGGCTTTTAGCTTCACGTGCATTCTCGTCGAGAGAAAACACAGACAAGCTTAATTCTATTACTCACCCTCTGATTACTGAGGAGTTTGAAGATGAAATCGGAAAGGCAGTAAAAGAGGGCTATGACAAATCTGTTATAGATGCGGCGGCACTTTTAGAAAGTGAATGCAAAAATCTCTGTGACAGAATAATCGTAGTTTACGCTCCCGGAGAAATACGTTTAAAGCGTATTTTAAGCCGAGACGGTATAACTGAAGAAGAAGCAGAGACGAGAATGAAGGCACAGAAAAGTGATGAATATTACTTCTCTCACGCCGATATAATAGTAAAGTCTTATTCACCCTATAATATCGAAGAACAGCTACAGTCACTTCTGTAAAGAAAGGAACCGATAATTTGGCATCAAAGGTAATCAAAATCAAAAAAAGACACCTGAAAGCTTTTACGGCGGTTTCAGTTTCTTTTCTGGTGCTGACGGTTATATTCTTCGGCTCACTGTCAATGCTTAAGATATTATATCCCATTAAATACGGGAATTTTGTAGAATTTTATGCGAGTGAAAATAACCTCTCCGAAAAATTCATTTATGCGGTAATCGAATGTGAAAGCGGCTACGATGAAAATGCCGTTTCCTATGCTGATGCCAGAGGTCTTATGCAGCTTACCCCCGACACCTTTAAATGGCTACAGGGAAAAAAAGGTGAAAAGCTCAGTGAAGAGATGCTTTTTGATGCTCAGACGAACATAAAGTACGGCTGTTATTTTTACGGCATACTCTTCGAAAAATACGGCGATGAAAAGACTGCTCTTGCCGCCTACCATGCAGGTATGGGTAATGTGAAAAAGTGGCTTAAGGATGAAAGGTATTCCCACGACGGGAAAACACTTTATGATATGCCGTTTAAAAATACAAAAAATTATGTAAATAAGGTTATTAAAACCAAAAATATATATTCTAAACTATATAACGGAAAGGAAGAATAACAATGGAAAAAGAAAAAAGTGCAGCAGAAGTTCTCAGAGAAGAGCTTATGATGAAAAAGGAGCATTTTTCCGTGGCAATGACTGAGGAAGAGGTAGCAAAGGCAGATAAGTTCTGTGAAGGCTATATGAAGTTCCTTAACGATGCCAAAACAGAAAGAGAATGTGTCGATTATATGATCGAAAAGGCAGAAAAGAACGGATTTACCGCTTTTGATAAAACCAAAACATATAAGCCCGGCGACAAGGTATATCTTAACAACAGAGGAAAAAGTATCATTCTTGCTCTTATGGGTAAGCAGGGCGCTAAAAACGGTGTCAAGATAGTAGCTTCTCACATCGACTCTCCACGTCTCGACCTCAAGCCCACACCTCTTTACGAGGACAGTGAGCTGGCATACTTTAAAACACACTATTACGGCGGTATTAAAAAGTATCAGTGGGTGGCTATTCCTCTTTCACTTCACGGTGTTATCATCAAAGCTGACGGCACAAGCGTGAAGGTAAACATCGGTGAAAAGGAAGGCGAGCCTAAGTTCGTAGTTACTGACCTTCTTCCCCATCTCGGCAGAGAACAGGGTCAGCGCACTCTCTCTGACGGTATCAGAGGTGAAGAGCTTAACATTCTCATCGGCTCCAGACCCTTTAAGGATGACAAGGGCAGTGAGCTTGTAAAGCTTAACATTCTTAAGCTTCTCAATGAAAAATACGGCATCGTGGAAAAGGATTTCATCTCAGCAGAGCTTGAACTCGTTCCTGCCTTCCCCGTAGCTGACATCGGCTTCGACAGAAGTCTTATCGGTGCTTACGGTCACGATGACAGAGTGTGTGCATATCCCGCATGTGAAGCTGTTTTTGACAGTCAAATTCCCGAGCGTACCGCTATCGCAGTTCTTGCTGACAAAGAAGAAATCGGCTCAGACGGCAACACAGGACTTAATTCTGCTTATCTTAAATACTTCATCGAGGATCTTGCACAGCTTGACGGTGTGGACGGAAGAGATGTTCTTTCTAAATCTGAATGTCTTTCTGCTGACGTTAACGCAGGCTTCGACCCCAATTTCCCCTCAGTACACGACAAGTATAATGCCTGCGCACTTAACCACGGTGCAGTAATCACCAAGTACACAGGTGCGAGAGGTAAATCAGGTACCTCCGATGCAAGTGCAGAATTCGTAGGTAAAATCCGCAGAATTCTCGACGGTGCCAATGTTTCCTGGCAGATAGGTGAGCTCGGTAAGGTCGATGAGGGCGGTGGAGGAACTGTCGCTATGTACATCGCAAACCTTGGTATGGATGTCGTAGACCTTGGTGTGCCCGTGCTTTCCATGCACGCACCCTACGAAATCGTTTCCAAGACAGACGTATACAGCACCTACAGAGCTTGTTTTGAATTTTTCAAAGCTGAATAAAAGACAAATACTCCCGACATAAAAATCGGGAGTATTCTTTAAATAAAAAGGACGGTGAAATAATGAGAAACAGAGAAAAGCTTTACATAAACATAAAAAGTGCCCTTCTGGTGTCTCTTATTATACTGTCCTCTTATTTTTATCTGCCACTGCCTTCTGTCAGCGGGCTTTCCCTGCAGACGGTGTTCATTAACCTTACAGCACTTCTTCTTTCTCCCGGGCAAGGCTTTCTGACAGTGGGAGTCTGGATTTTAATGGGTGCAGTTGGTCTTCCTGTCTTTTCGGGCGGGGGAGGAGTAGGTAAGCTTTTCGGAGTAACGGGAGGCTTTTACTGGGGATTTCTCGTAGCCGTGCCTTTAATGAGCAGACTGAAGGGTAATAAGATATGCTTTATGCGTTATTTTTCAGCCTTGCTGGTCGGACTTATAACGGAGCATATTTTCGCTGTAGCTGTTATGTGCTTACATAACGGGGGAAGTATTCTTTCTGCCGTGACTTCTGTATCACTGCCTTTTATTGTGGGGGATGTGATTAAATGCGCAGTGTCTGCGGTGGTGGCGGTGAAGGTGGGGGAACGGATGTCTGTGTGAAATTCTGACATATAGTTTTACTTCGAAAAATATTTTCTGGCAACTGCTTTTGTGGCGGTTGCTTTTTAGTTTTAAGAATCTTTGTTTTAAAGAACAAAAAATAGAGGTAACCTTTCGATTACCTTTATCATGGCGGAGTAGGAGAGACTCCCCCCTCTTGCGGTTCCCAAAGTTCATTACGGCTTGGAGCGCCTATGAACTTTGACCGCTGCGCCATACTCGCCTCGCTTCATCTCCCACAGGGAGCGCTTCGGTGAGTATGCCCGCGCCTTCGTCGCTCGAGTTCGAGTTCTTTACTGAAAGCAAAAAAAATAAAGGTAACCTTTCGATTACCTTTATCGTGGCGGAGTAGGAGAGACTCGCCCCTCTTGCGGTGCCCAAAGTTCATTACGGCTTGGAGCGCCTATGAACTTTGACCGCTGCGCCATTTCACCCTCCCTTCATCCGCCACCGGCGGCGGTCGGGTTCAATGCCCGCGCCTTCGTCGCTCGAGTTCGAGTTTTTTACTGAAAACAAAAAAATAAAGGTAACCTTTCGATTACCTTTATCATGGCGGAGTAGGAACGACACCTGTAAAGCACACAAGTATTGATTTTTTATATAATATACTTGTAAAGACAGTATATAGACAAAACATAGTTGATTTTGTGCGAAAAGCAAAACATAACCATACATATTGACAAAAAACATAGATTGATGTTATAATTGACACAATATATGGTATATGAGGTGATTTTATGGTGTCTGTTGATGTGTGGCTTGATAAACGCCCTGAAGATAAAGCAGAATACTATAACAAAACACGAATGAGTTTAGAGCTGTTTGCACGAAAGTTAAATTTACCGTACATATCGGTTTTGAATGACTTCAAAAGTCACGGTTATTATTATGACTCAAAAACGAGGAAAGTAACCGCTTTATCTACTCGAAGATACAGATATCAAAAAATGCGTTATACTTAATCGCAAGTATAACGTTATTTTTTTATATATTCCTTACTACAGCCCTCATAATGTCAAGAATTGCTTTTTGTTGGTTCTCGTCTTTATCCCTTAATAACAGGCTTATTTGCTCTGAAATGCTATTTTTATCTTGCTGTATTACATCTTCAAAAAGATAGTCTATTGTTACTTTATAAACATTACAGAGTTTAACAAGTGTTTCGATTGAAAAACCTCTTTCGCCTCGTTCAATGTGTCCTATATATGCAGGTGTAACACCTATCATTTCTGATACTTCATCTTGAGTATAGTGTAAACGGTTGCGTTCTTCTTTTAGTCTTTTACCGATAAAAGACATATCAGGAGAATCATAATACTGCAAATCACCCTCAACAGCATTTAGTTTAGAGTGTTCTTTTTGCGTTATATACGCACGCTTTCCACGAGATTTATTAAATGAAGTTGCAGAGCGTCCTCTTTGCTTTGAACTTATATTAGAACTCATAAAAAAACAACTCCTTGATAGTTATAATTATACTATAAGGAATTGTTTGTTAGAATTAAATACGCTGAAAGTAGTATTTATATTTACTGTTAGTACTTTTTGTTTGCTTGTAGTTGTTTTTCTACTTTCTTAAATAAAATCGGGGAGATAATAGCTTTGTGATTGCCTTTAATGTGAACAGAGCCGTGTGTGACATACCCCTTATAAAAGTCGTTTGTGAGTATGTTTAATAGAGTTTGTTTAGAAAATAAATTGCCTCTCTGTGTAACAAAACCGTTTTTGTCAAGATAGTCTTTTAACTTACCGATACTGCCAAGCTCCAAATACTTTTTATAAATGTGTTTCACCTCGTTTGCTGTTTCAGGGTCAATTTCAATTTCTGCATTAGAATTCCACCTATAACCGAGAGGAGCAACACCGCACGCTTTTTCACCTGATTTTGCTTTAGTTTTTCTCCCTTTAGCAAGTTTTAAGTTAATACTTAGTCTTTCATATTGGTCTAAAAGTTCAATCATATTATTTATTAAAAAGTCATTAGGGTCTTTGTGATATATAGAGTAATTTTTTTGTTCAATGCTGATAACATCTGCATTGGCATTTTTTATTGCCTTTTGAATTAACACTTTTGCAGTGTCAGACCGCCAAAGTCTGCTTGTATTTAATACCACTACCTTGCGAACACCATTAAATGATGATAATAACTCTGTGAGTCCGTCTCTGTCTATAACTGTACCTGATATGCCTCTATCAACAAAGATGTTTACTAACTCAAGACTATTATCTTTGCAATAATCTATAATAGCGGTCTTTTGTGTTTGAAGTCCGTAACCGTCTGAAGCTTGTGTTTCTGTGCTTACACGAATATATCCGAATACTTGTTCCATAGTATAACCTCCTGTGTATATATTTATTTTACTATAATGTTATAATATTGTCAAGTATTATGAATAATATTTGACAATATACCCCCACCCTTAAACCACCTTTTTTGTAAATAGAACTGTACCAAGTGAAATATTTTGCGGTAAATTAAACAGGGTATTATTGGTAAAAGCGTTAAAACACACAAGTTCATTCATTGTAAGGGCTAATTTTTTGAGGTGACACAGCGGAGAGAAAAAGCGGAGCACAGAGAGTGTTATGTAAAGAGTAGTAGAGAAACACATAGTAAGAGAAACAATAAATATATAAAAAGACAGTACAGCGTTAATACTGTACCGTCTGTATGCAGTGTACCTGATATGGGTGCATTTAATTGTTTATCATATTTTTTGGTTGTGTGGGTCGTAGGGAGGTTTTTACTTAATATATAGATATTCATTATTCATAATTGCTGAATATGATTTATATTCAGTTGAACCACTTGGATATTTTACAAGCATTGAGTCACTTGTAATATCAATGCCAACAATGGTGAAAACATACGACTTGGAATTAGATATTCCTGTATAAACCTCCGTTCCGACTGAAGGTTTTGATTTTTTCAAGGGCTTCCAAACAGTTGAACCACTAAAATCAATTTCTTCTCTTATTATGTTACGGTTAACATCTGTTACATCAACATAATAGAGAGGTTTACCTGTATATTTCTTGTTTGATTTTAGGAATATTTCGCCGTCAGTCCATCCGCTTGAATCAGGGTCATCATAATAATCAATATTTATAGCATACACAAATGTTGTTCCGTTAACCTTTTTGTTATATGCTATATCCTTAATTTCACCTGCAGCTTCCATTATTCCGTCATTTAACCAATAGACTATAACTCCTTTGTTTAAATAACCTTCTGCATCAATATATAATTCATCATCATATATGACAACATCATCTTTATTTAAGGAATAAGAATTGATTGTATAAATCCATTTTTGAGTTGCGTTGTCAAAATAATAATCTGTGACAAAGTTTTCTTTTAATGTTTCATAGTTTGATATTTTTGTGACTACATCATACTTTGTTGCAAAAACCTCTTTGTATTCGGGGTCTAATTCATAATAATTGTCATAAGCGTAATTGTATATTTTTGTTAAACAAGACATTACAGACGAGTCAGATTCTACCTCCTCGTTAGTGAGGGTAAATGAGTAAAATGATTTTGCTAACAATTCTGTAAGCAGAGCAAATTGTTTATCAGTCAACTTTGAATAAATAGAGTTTAATTCTTTCTTTTCTTCTGTTGTAAGTTCCGTCTGATTATCCGTGTGTTCGCTCTCTAAAACGTTCTCTTTTGTTTCGCTCGAATAAGAAGCAGTACTATCTGTGTCTGCGTCTATTTCCTGTGTTCCTCCTACACAACACAAAACAAAGAACAGGACGATTAAAAAGGTTATTACGATTTTGCCGATACTTTTTAAGTTCGACCTAAACCAAATATGATACAGCAGGATAAAGGGTGAAAAAGCTAATATGATTTCTATCATAAACAGAGCTACGAACAAGGTTAATATTATTTTCATAACAGCGTTAACATTAAACTTTAAAACAAACGCACACGGACTCAGGATAAAAACTGCTATACCGAGCATTAGTCTGTGTTTACTTTCGTTGCTCTGATAACGTTCCTTTAAATCATCAATACGCAGAACTATTTTTTCAAACTTTTCTTTCATTTTTGACCCTCCTGAAATTTTGTTTTTATTATAACACCTTCAATACTTAAAATCAATATAAAAGATACTACAAGTATTGTTTTGACGAAAAAATAATGTTATATTATAATACCAAATAAATAATGTGAAGCCTTGATTTACATATGTTGGGATGTGTCAAAATGAGGAATAGAGAAGATATTAGAATTGATAATGCCGAAATAGCTTTTAATAACCATAAGCTCGACAAACAAGTGCTTTTGAATGTTATTTGTGAGAGTATTGAAAGTATTATCAAAAACAAAGATTATTTTGACAATGTAAAAATAGTCAGATTTGCAGATATAAAAAATAGCTACTGCAAAGACTTTCAAAAGGAAGGTGTTATTCAATGGCAAAGCAAAGCGAAAATAAACGAGCTGTTATTTATGCACGATATTCAAGCGATTTACAACGAGAAGAGAGCATAGAAGCACAAGTAAGAGCCTGTAAAAACTATGCTAAAAATAATAATCTTGTTATTGTTTGTGAATATATTGACCGTGCAAAATCTGCAACAACAGATAACAGACCTGAATTTCAGCGAATGATTGAAGACTCAAATCTTAAAATGTTTGATGTTGTTTTAGTTCATAAATTAGACAGATTTGCAAGAAATAGATTTGATAGTATATATTATAGAGTTCAACTAAAAAAGAATAATGTTGCACTAACATCAGTTATTGAAAACCTTGACCCTGATGCTCCTGAAAGCGTTATATTGGAGTCAGTTATAGAAGGATTCAACGAATATTATTCTCGAAATTTAGCAAGAGAAGTTGAAAAGGGCAAAAAAGAAAATGCTTTAAAATGCCTGCATACAGGCGGTATACCTCCTTTAGGGTATGATGTGGAAAAGCCCTCATTGAAGTTAATAATAAACGAAAATGAAGCTAAAATAATACGAACTATATATGCTATGTTTTTAAATGGATGTGGGTACAGTGATATATTAAATAAACTCAACCTTAACGGCTGTAAGACTAAAAGAGGAGAGCAATTCAGTAAAACATCAATTAACAGTATTTTAAAAAATGAAAAATACACAGGTGTATATATTTATAATAAATCCGCTTCAAAATCTGCAGACGGCAAAAGAAACAGTCACAAGTATAAAGATGAAAGTGAAATAATACGGATTGAAGGCGGAATACCGCAAATTATTTCTAAAGCAGATTTTGATAAAGTACAGGAAATTTTATCTTTGCGAAAAAAGAACGGAGCAAAACACACTGCTAAAGAGACATATCTTTTAAGCGGAAAAATAAAATGCGGTGTTTGTGGTTCTTCTTATACAGGAAACAGTCGTCACGCATTACCAAATCATAAACAGTATGTAGATTATAGGTGCAACAAAAAATGTGCTAAAATTAAGTGTGTAAACAAAGGAATCAATAGGGAAATTATTGAAGAATTTGTTTTAAAAGGTCTTGCAGATATAGTTTTTAATAAAAATCTCATACCTGAAATAGTTAAACATTACAGCAGTTATTTAAAAGAACAAAGTGCAGGGTTACTGAGTGAAAAAAAGGAATTACAAAGCAGTCTGAAAGCAGTTAATAAAGAGATAGACACTATAGCAGAGCTTTTAATCAAAAAAAGCTCCGACACTCTTTTAGAAAAACTGTCAGAGCGTGAGGAGCTTAAGGAAAGGACTTTATATGCACTTGAAAAGATTGATTATAAAATAAATGCAAAAGTTGTTAATGATAAAGTTTTAAATGATGAATTCAACTATGCTAAAAAGCTTCTTGCAAAAGGGACATTAAGTACAACACAAAAACTGATTGATTTATATGTCAATGAGGTTATTGTTTATCCCGACAAAATAAGAGTTGAATATAATTTAGGATTTGATGTTGACTTTTATGAACAAAAAGAAACACCACAGAATACTCCCGACCAAAGCAGTAATTCTATGGTATCTTCAAAAGAAAACAAAGCACACAAAGAGTTGTGTGCTTTGAATGGCGGAGTAGGAGAGACTCGAACTCTCGCGCCGGTTACCCGACCTACGCCCTTAGCAGGGGCGCCTCGTCACCAACTTGAGTACTACTCCATCAGTGCCTTAAATAAAAAAAGTGGCGGAGAGAGTGGGATTCGAACCCACGGTACGCGCAAACGTACGACGGTTTTCAAGACCGTTCCGTTATAACCACTTCGGTATCTCTCCGTATTTGCCTAATGATATTACCATATTGTTTCGCTATTGTCAAGTGGTTTTCGGGAAAAAATTAAAGTTTTTGGACAGACTGTTTTTAGCTTTTTGCCTCATTAAAATAAATTTCAGGCTCATAGGTAACTTTTACTATTTCAAAATGTTTGCAGTTAAAACCGCCGAGGGTTTCCCTGACTATCATTCTTCCGCCTGTTTCCGGGGTTAATTCGTGCTCATCCATAATCATAAAATCAAAGGTTATGTCTTTCTTTCTCGGTATGCCGTTTTCATCTGTGAAGTATACTGCAGTGGAACCTCTGGTGCTGTAAAATTCAGTTATTTCAACTTCATATTCCCTCCCTTTATCTTCTGAAGTAAGCAGATTTAAAGGCTGGTATATAAGAAGCTGTAAAGCGGATACAACCAATATAATAACTACATACAGCTTCTTCCAAAACAGCTCCTTCGGTATTTCCTTTCCGAAAATGAACAGAAAAGCAAGGCTCGTAATCACAAAAGCTGTCAGAAGACTGTAAAGCAGATATTTGAAAGAAAGGTACTCTCCGCCAACGGTAAACCCATAGAGGCAGACTGATGCTACAGTACATATTATTCCGATTATTATCGAAAGCACAGTCTTTTGTTCTTTGGTAAGCATTTTCCACTCCTTTATATTATAGAGATTATCAGAGCAATTATACCCATAATCCCTAAAAATGCGGCGGAGATAACTAAATCAAGGAAATCTCTGTCCTTGCCGTTTATGCTTTTCATATATCCGTATTCTTTTCTGAAAAAATATCTTATAAAGTCACTTTTTGTGCATTTGCAGACACTGACAGGGTCTTTCTTTTTTGCCGATTTTAATATTCTGAGGATTCTTTTTTCTATCTTTTTGAGAACAGTCTTTTCTTTATGTATTCTTTCCTTCGGAGCCATCCCTTCCTCGGAACGGGAAATCTCATAAAGTGTAAAAGCATACTCCTTACACTCGGATTTTTTAAGAAGTGTCTTGTCTGCGGGATAAAAGCAGAGAACTGCACAGTGCTGACGGTTGCGCTGATGCTTGAAATGTTTGTTTTCACGCTTGCGTGCGAAATATCTGTGAATATCATCGAGTAAGGTATAAGAAGAATGGCGAGATACCGTGGGGGTTTTTGCTTCAAAATATTTCTTTGAAAGAGAACATACTATCCCTTTTTCAGCTAAAGCATCCTTATATTCTGCTATCAGATTTTCGCTCTTGTCAATTAACTGCTGCATAAGCATCTCCTTGAGTTTTCTTTTGTGCCTATATTATATCTTGTTCTGATAAAAAAGGAAAGAGCAAAAAGTGCAAATTATGACATAAAAAACAGCACAAAATGAAAAAAGCTGTCTTGTGACAGCTTTAAGCTACTGCTTATCCTTACTCTTGGCGAAAACGGAAACCACCAGACCGCAGATAACTGCCGCCATAATGCCAACGGAGGCAGAGGAGAGGGGACCGCTTAAAATTCCCATCATTCCTTCCTCGGCGATGGCTTCTTTTGTCCCTTTAGCTAAATTATAGCCGAAGCCTGTCAGAGGCAAGGTCGCACCTGCACCCGCCCATTCTACCAGAGGCTCGTAGATACCGAGACCGCCTAAAATGACACCGATGATTACGAAGGAAACGAGGATTTTGGCAGGAGTAAGCCGTGTCAGGTCGATGAGTAGCTGACCGACGGTGCATATAAGACCGCCTACGGCAAAGGCTTTAAGAAGAGTGAAAACCGTTTCCATTACATCATCTCCTTAAGCTTTTTTATCATACCATTTTCGCCGGAGAGCAGGCTGAAACCCGCTATGAGAGCGACGATGAGCGCAGTAATACATACAGCCTTTTTTATAAAGTAAAGATACTTACTACATTTGATAAGGCATAAAAGACATTTCAGTGCCGACAGGATATTCATTTTCTTTCACCCCTTTTAATGTTAACCAGATGTGCTATACCGGGAATACTTTCTCCTTCTTTCGAGGAAACGGGAGACATAAGAGCACCCGTAGCCATAAAGAGAATGTTAGTGTATTTTCCCTCTTTCATACTGTTCAGGATGTGTGAGCAGAGTACACTCGCACTGCAGCCACAGCCTGAACCGCCTGAATGCACATCCTGATTTTCTCTGTCATAAATCATAAGACCGCAGTCGAAGTAGTTTCTGTCCAGAGTAATTCCGCACTCTCTCATCATCAGCTCCTTTAAAAGTCCCGAGCCTACTAAACCAAGGTCGCCCGTAAAGATGGCATCATAATCGTCAGGTGAGGTTTTTGTGTCACGGAAAAATTCGGAGAGGGTTTTACAGGCAGCAGGTGCCATTGCCGCACCCATGTTAGCCGCATCGGTAATTCCGAGGTCCTCGATAGTTCCTATATGCACCTTATCTATATACGGAAGCTTATCGTCAGTGTCTGCTGACAGTACGGCAGCTCCCGAAGCTGTTACTGTCCACTGTGCCGTAGGAGCACGCTGGCCGCCGTATTCGAGAGGAAAACGGAACTGTTTTTCTGCTGAACAGAAATGGGAGCTTGTGGCAGCTATACAGGTATTCATCCCACCGCTTTCTATGGCGAGAGTGGCAGAGATAAGACTCAATGCCATGGTAGAGCAGGCTCCGTAAAGTCCCGTGAAGGGCATACGAAACTCTCTGAGAGCGAAGGCTGAGCCTGTACATTGATTCAGCAGATCGCCTGCAAATATGCAGTCGATTTCTTCCATACCCTTGCCTGCTTTTTCCAGTGCTGTCATTACAGCATTTTTCATAAGAAAACTCTCTGCCTTTTCCCAGCAGTCCTGACCTAAGGTGGTATCCTCGAAAATTTTGTCGAAACTTTTACCTAGAGGGCCTTCTCCTTCTTTTTTGCCCGCTACGGCGGCGGAGGACAGGAAGACAGGCTTTTTTTCTGTGATGATAGTTTTGCCTTTTCTTGTAGCCACGGTGTTTCCTCCTTTTTTAATAAAGCTTCAGAAGATAGATAATAAGTCCGTAAAGAGCCGCACTTGAACAGCCGAAAACTATTACAGGTCCTGCGATGGAAAACATCTGAGCGGCAGTACCTGTTACTGTACCCTCGGCACGGAATTCCATAGCTGGGGAGACGATGGAGTTGGCAAAGCCTGTAATGGGTACCATCGTTCCCGCACCGGCATACTTTGCTATGTTATCAAAGATGCCGATACCCGTAAGGATTGCCGTGATTGCGATTACCGTTATCATAGCCAGGGTGCGGCTTTCTTTTTCGGTCATGGATGATGAAAACCACAGATTAAGACCCTCGGCGAAGGTACAGATTGTCCCTCCGATAAGGAATGCGAAAAGACAGTCCTTCAGTACGGGGGAGGGCGGTGAGTATTTTTTGGCAAGATTATCGTATTCGTTTTTCGATAGTGACATTTTCTTCCTTCTTTCTGGTTTTTCGTTTTCGTTTTTAGTTTTATCGGCTTAATGGGTTTTATTCCTCATATTAATTTAAAAAAGATTGTCTTATAAACAAAAATTTAACAAAACCGTGTTATAATCCGAGTGTAATTATCTTGGGAGGAATTAGAATGTTTAAAATACTTGTAGTAGAAGACGATAAAAACCTTAACCGTGCAGTGTGTGCTTATCTTAATCAGAAAGGCTACAGCGCTGTGGGTTGCCTTGATGCGGTGCAGGCTTATGAATGTATGTACGAGAGTGTATTTGATCTTATTATTACGGATATAATGATGCCCGGAACAGACGGATATGAGTTTACTCAGACTGTACGTTCTACAGATAAGGAAATCCCTATACTTTTCATCAGCGCCAGAGATGACCTTTATTCCAAACAGAAGGGCTACGGAATAGGCATAGATGATTATATGGTAAAGCCGATTAATCTCGAGGAGCTTATTCTTCGTGTCGAGGCTCTTCTCAGACGTGCTAAAATCGCTTCGAGTAAGGTAATCAGCATAGGTAATCTTGTGATGAATATGGATGAAAGAACCACCAGGGTTGACGGAGAGGAAATACAGCTGACAGCCAGGGAATTCAATATCCTTTATAAGCTTCTCTCATATCCTAACAAAACCTTTACCCGTTCTCAGCTTATGGATGAATTCTGGAGCTCAGACACTTCCTCCGGGCCGAGAACAGTGGATGTGTATATGGCAAAGATAAGAGATAAGTTTTCCTGCTGTGACGCTTTCGAAATAGTGACCGTACACGGTCTCGGATATAAGGTGATGATAAAATGAAGATTGATTTCGGATTAAAAAGAAAAAAGAAAAAGAATATGGAGATTTATTTCTCTCTTTTTTCCTTCAGACAGTTTGTTCTCGTGTTTCTTGCCTTCTGCTTCGTAATAACCTCCTTCTTTTCTTTGTTCTTTTATGGCGGATTCGGTATGATTTTTGAAATACTGGATCTTACTGAAGAACTCAAACACAGGGCGCTTCAGACCTTCGGAAATGTTATTTTTATCAGTTTTGTGGTTACCATAGTGTATAATATTTTTAAGTGGTTCACTGTAAAAATTCCCATAACTAAGCTGCTCGATGCTACGCGCAAGGTTATGAGCGGAGATTTTTCTGTCAGAGTAAAATTTACCCGTCCTTTCGGAATAGAAAACGAGTTTAATATTTTAGGTGACGCCTTCAATAAGATGACAGAGGAGCTTTCGAGTATAGAGACTCTGAAAAATGACTTTATTGCCAACGTGTCTCACGAGCTGAAAACCCCACTTGCGGTAATCAATTCTTATTCGACGATGATACAGAATCCGGAAATCAGCGAGGCGGAAAGGCTGGAGTATGCACAGATAATCACTAACGCTTCTGCTAATCTTTCGGAACTCATTACAAGTATTCTCCGGCTTAATAAACTCGAAAATCAGCAGATTTTCCCTGAAAAGAACAGATACGATTTAGGTGAACAGCTCTGCGAATGTATGATTAATTTCGAAAATGAGTGGGAAAGAAAAAGGCTTAACATCGAAACGGACATTTCTGAGGATGTCATCATAAATGCAGACGGTGAGCTTCTTTCTCTCGTGTGGTCGAATCTTATTTCCAATGCCATAAAGTTTGCCGATGAAGGTGATACTGTCTTTGTTTCTCTGGAAGAGTCGGAGGGTGAAGCTGTAGTGAAGGTCAGAGATACGGGATGTGGTATGAGTGAAAAGGTTATGGAGAGAATTTTTGAAAAGTTTTATCAGGGGGACTCTTCCCGTGCCACTAAGGGAAACGGTCTCGGCCTTGCTCTGGCTAAACGTGTTATCGATATTGCAAAGGGTGAGATATTCGTTCAGAGCAAAGAAGGAGAAGGTACCGAATTTACAGTGAAAATACCTCTTGAATAATTTTTTTGAAAAAACTATTGACAGATAACTATTAATGTGTTACTATGTTACCACGCTAAAGCGATGAAGAAAAATCGCTTAAAAATTATGTGATGAGGTATTAATCATCGAAAAGGAGTAATTATTATGAAAAAGAAAACCCTCGCCATTGTATTGGCAATTTTAGCAGTAGTTATGTGCTTCACTTTTGCAGCCTGTAACGGCGGCGGTGAAAACACCGACGACACCACAGCAGCAAATGCAGAAACCGCTTCCGATCTCGCTTACATAAAGGCAAACGGTAAAATGATCATCGGTTACACCGAATTCGCTCCCATGAACTATAAGGATGATAACGGTGAGCTCATCGGCTTTGAAACCGAATTTGCAAAGGCTGTATGTGCAGAACTCGGTGTTGAGCCTGTATTCCAGCTTATCGACTGGGCAGCAAAGGAAACAGAGCTTAAGTCAAAGACCATCGACTGCATCTGGAACGGTATGACCATCACACCCGAAAGACTTGCTGAAATGGAAATTTCCACTCCCTATATGGCTAACAAGCAGGTTCTTCTCGTTAAGGCTGAAAACGCTGATAAGTACACCACAGCAGAAGCTCTCGAAGGCGCTAACATCGTAGCTGAAATCGAATCAGCAGGTGAATCCGTAGCTAAGGAAGACGCTTTCTTCGCAGGTGCAAACTACACAGCAGTTGACTCCCAGGCAAAGGCTCTTATGGAAGTTAAATCAGGTGTAGCAGACGGTTGCGTAGTTGACTATGTTCTTTCCATCGGTATGATCGGTGAAGGTACAGACTATGAAGATCTCGTAGTAGTTGACGAGCTCGCATTCGCTGATGAAGAATACGGTATTGCATTCCGTAAGGGTGCTGACACATGTGCAGCAGTCAACGATGCTATGAAGGCTCTCGCTGATAACGGTAAGCTCGCAGAAATCGCTGAAAAATATAAGCTTACAGAACAGATTCTCGTAAAATAATTAAAGACTGAAGATAAACCGATGCCGTCCGTCGAGACGGCATTTTGGTTGTTTTAATAAGAGGTAATTTATGAATTTCGCAGCAGTAAATGCCGAGTTGCTTCTCGGCTTTCTCGAAAATATAAAGCTTTTCGGCATAACCTTGATTTTTGCCATACCCTTAGGTCTTGTGGTGGCTTTCGGCTCAATGTCAAGGTTTTCTCCCCTGAGAATGCTTACAAGAGCCTTCGTATGGGTAATAAGAGGAACACCTCTTATGCTTCAGCTTTTCGTTGTTTTTTATGTTCCCGGACTTATTTTTAACCTTAAAATTCCCGGAGATAATCCCCGAATGTCTGCGGCGGCAATAGCTTTTATAATTAACTATGCCTGTTATTTCTCAGAAATATACCGTGGCGGCATCGAGGGTATTCCGAAAGGACAGTATGAGGCAGGTCAGGTTCTCGGCATGACCAGAACACAGACCTTCTTCAAGGTAGTTCTTATGCAGGTGGTAAAGCGTATCGTACCTCCCATGGGTAATGAAATCCTTACTCTTATTAAGGATACCTCTCTTGCGAGGGTTATTGCCGTAGTTGACATCATTATGGTTGCAGGTCAGTTTTCTGCCCGTGGCGTTATCTGGCCTCTTTTCTACACGGCAGTATTCTTCCTTCTTTTCTGCGGTATCCTTACGGTGGTCCTGGGCAAGGTAGAAAAGAAACTCGATTATTACAGATAAGGAGGTACCGTAATGGCTATACTTGAAGTGAGAAACTTAGAAAAAAGCTTCGGCAAAACACAGGTGCTTAAGGGTATCTCTTTTAATCTCGACGAAGGCGATGTCCTTTCGGTTATCGGCTCATCCGGTAGTGGTAAAACTACACTTTTACGCTGTATAAATTTTCTCGAAACAGCCGACAGCGGAAAAATCACTGTAGACGGTGATGTGATTTTCGATTCTGAAAGTGAAAAGAAGCTTTCTAAAAAGGAACAGCTCGAAAAGCAGCTTTCTATAGGACTTGTCTTTCAGGACTTCAATCTTTTTCCTCAGTATAATGTTCTTGATAATGTCAAGCTTGCTCTGAAGGTAAGAGCGAAAAAAAGAGAGGATTTCAAAAAAAATAAAAAGGCTATTTATGAAGAAATAGACCTTAAAGCGAAGGCTGTTATAAAGAAGATGGGTCTCGAGGATAAGATGGAAAATTATCCCTGCGAGCTTTCGGGCGGACAGAAGCAGAGAGTTTCCATAGCACGTGCTATGGCTCTTGAACCGAAAATCCTTTTCTTCGACGAGCCTACTTCAGCTCTTGACCCGGAGCTTACGGGTGAAATTCTGAAGGTTATCCGAGAGCTGGCTGAGGAAAATATGACTATGGTTATTGTTACACACGAAATGACCTTCGCCAAAGAGGTGTCCGATTACATAGTATTTATGGATAACGGCATTATCGCCGAAGAGGGCAGGGCAGATTATGTGATTTCTAACCCGAGGACAGACAGACTTAAGGCATTTTTAAGTAAAATAAGCGACTGATAAAAAGGCTGTTTAATGCAGCCTTTTTTATATTTATCTTGACTTTATTTATTGTAATAATGTATAATATAATTTATGGATTAAGACCAATGAATTTATTTGGAGGTGGGAACTGCGATGGATAGCGGTGATAGTAACCCTAAAGGGTGCAATTTTATATTTATGTGCAGTTCTGCCCTCTCACTGACAGTTCTGCATTAAGGATGCTGTTTTTTCAGTGTCCCAAAAGACAATGAAAGTCGGTGAAACAAATGAATGAAAACGAATTCGGCAGACTTTATAAGCTTCTGGCGAAAAATCTGCTCAAAGAACTGAAGGATGAGCTTTCGGATATGGCTTATCCCGATATTGCGGAATTCATTATGGATCTGGACGACGACAAAATTTCCGTAAAGATTTTCCGCATACTGCCCAAAGATATTTCAGCTGACGTTTTTTCCTATCTTGACACGGAGAAGCAGTCAGTTATCGTACAGTCCATTACAGACAGCGAAATAGGGCGTCTTATGGACGACCTTTATGTGGACGATGCCGTTGACTTCCTCGAGGAAGTTCCCGCTAACATCGTGCGACGTGTTCTGGCTAATACGGACAGGGAGACACGTGAAATCATCAACCGTTTCCTTACTTATCCCGATAACTGCGCCGGAAGTGTGATGACCATCGAAATGGTGGAGCTTCACGACAGACTTACCGTCGCTGAGGCCATAAAAAGCATCCGCAGAACAGGTGTTGACAAGGAAACCATTTACACCTGCTATGTTATCGACGATAAGCGTCATCTGGTGGGTACCATCCCTCTGAGAAGACTTCTTCTCAATGACGAAGATACTCCGCTGACAGAGATTATGTCAGACGATGAACAGCTTATCTATGTTACTACTATGGACGACCAGGAATATGTGGCAGCCATAGCTAAAAAGTATGACCTTCTTTCCGTTCCCGTAGTAGACAAGGAAAACCGTCTGGTTGGTATTATCACCATCGACGACATTATCGATATCATCGACGAAGAGGCTACGGAGGACTTCGAAAAGATGGCTCTTCTTACTCCCTCGGAGGATGAATACATTAAAACCGGTGTTTTATCTCTGGCAAAAAACCGTATACCCTGGCTTATTATTCTTATGCTCGCATCTACTCTTACGGGTCAGATAATCGAAGGCTTCGAAAGTAAGCTTTCTGTAGTTGCAGGTCTAACAGCCTGTATCCCTATGCTTATGGGTACGGGCGGTAACTCAGGTAATCAGGCATCTACCCTCGTTATCCGAGGTCTTGCTTTGGGTGAAATCAAAATAAAGGATTATTTCACTATTCTCTGGAAGGAAATCCGTGTTTCTCTTATGGTTGGTCTCGTGCTCGCTTTAGCTAACTACGGCAGAATGCTTCTTTTACGGCTGACCGGCAGTGATGTTACAGACAGTGTGATTTTAGTGGTATCTGCTGCTGTTATGGCTGTGGTAGTGGTATCGAAGACCATCGGCTGCTCTCTTCCTATCGTGGCAAAGCTTCTGAAGCTTGACCCGGCGCTTATGGCAGGTCCTCTGATTACTACACTGGTTGATACTATTTCTCTTGTAATCTATTTTGCGCTTGCAAATGCAATTATTTTCTGAAAATAAAGGAGGTATGCTCTTTGCTGAAACGATTTTTAGAGTATACTAAAGGCTACAGACTTCTGACCGTAATCTGTCCGATAATGATTTATCTGGATGTAGTGGTCGAGCTTAAAATTCCTACGGTTATGGGTGAAGTTACGGATATACTTGTTATGCTCAAGGGTGGAAACTATTCTCCCGATGAGATAACGGGTCAGCTCATCTCGAAGCTTATCGAAATGCTTCTGCTTTGTGCCGTAACTCTTGTTATCGGTTATATTGCATCCCGTTGCAGTGCCATAGCAAGTATGGGCTTCGGTGCAAATTTACGCCGTGAGCTTTTCTATAAGATTCAGAGTCTTTCATTCGAAAACATAGACAAGCTTAAAATCTCTACCCTTATCACCCGTATGACAAGTGATGTTTCGATGATTCAGAACACCTACAAAAATACTATCGTTACCTTTATAAAGGGACCTCTGATGCTCATTACAGCCCTCGTATATGCCGTGGAAAAGAGTAAGGAGCTTTCCTCTATGTTCTATGTAGCTCTGCCGGCCATAGTAATCATTCTTATAATAATGGGATATATGGCAGTTCCCGCCTTTAAAAAGATGCTTAAGACTACCGATAGATTCAACGGTGTTCTCAGAGGAAACATAAACGGTATCCGTGTGGTTAAATCCTTCGTGCGTGAAGACCACGAAAAGGAAAAGTTCGAAAAGGTAAATAACGAAGTTCTCAGAATGAATATCAGGGCACAGAGCCTTGTTCTTTACATCACACCTGCCATTATGGTAGTAGTTTACGGCTGTATGGTATTCGCATTATGGCGAGGCAGTTCACTTATTTTAGAGGGTAAATCAGGTCTCACCACAGGTGAAATGAGTGCCTTTATTGCATATATTTCACAGGTGCTTTCCTCACTTATGACTGTTCTTTTAGTATTCGTAAGTATGTTCGTATCCAAGGCCTCCATCGAAAGACTCGGTGAAATCTTTAAGCAGGAGCCTGCAGTAAGTGATAAGGATGCAGACGAAAGCCTTACAGTTGCTGACGGCAGCATCGAGTTTAAAAATGTCACCTTCAAATATAACGAAACCGTCGAGAAAAATATTCTCGAAGCTGTTAACCTTAAAATTGATGCAGGTGAAACCGTAGGTATTATCGGTTCCACAGGCTCTGCCAAATCCACACTTATTCAGCTTATTCCCCGACTTTATGACACTACAGAGGGCGAGGTGCTCGTAGGCGGAAGAAATGTAAAGGACTACACCTTTAAGAATCTCCGTGGTGAAATCTCTGTAGTTTTACAGCAGAATATGCTTTTCTCCGGCACTATTATGGAAAACATCCGTTGGGGCAGACCCGATGCTACCGATGAAGAGGTATTAGCCGCGGCGGAGGATGCTCAGGCTCACGGATTTATCAGTGAGTTTGAAAAAGGTTATGAAACAGAGCTGGGACAGGGCGGTTCTACCGTTTCAGGCGGACAGAGGCAGAGAATCTGTATCGCCCGTGCCCTTCTTAAAAAGCCTAAAATTCTTATTCTTGACGACTCCACAAGCGCAGTAGACACTGCTACGGATGCGGGAATTAAAAAAGCTCTTCGCAGTGAGAGATATAAGGATATAACCAAAATCATTATCGCACAGCGTATCACATCCATTATGGACGCTGACAGAATAATAGTTATCGAAGACGGTAAAATCGAAGCCACAGGCACTCATGATGAGCTGAAAGAGAGCAGTGAGGTTTACCGTGAAATCTTTGTTTCACAGCAGGAAGGAGTGTTGGCACAGTGAGCAGACTTCCTACAGAAAATGAAATGGAAAAAGAAATCAAAGACATCGTCGCTGAAGAAAAATCAAAAAAGAAAAAACTGATCAGCATAAAGAAAAAGGAAAAGAATGCTGAAAAGAAAATTCCCGAAAACGAAACTCCTGAAGAAAAGGAAAAAAGGGAAAAAGAGGAAAAGGAAAAAGAAGAGGAAAAGAAGAAAAAGGCAGAAGCTAAAAAGAATGCAAAGCCCAAGGATATGAAGCAGGCAACTAAACGCCTTCTGAACTATATCAAGGATTTCAAAGGCCTTATCGTACTGGTGTGTATTTTCGTAGTTCTCACCACATTGACAAGCTTTGCCGCTTCTCTTGCCATGATGCCTGTCATCAATACCATCGCTGAAACGGTGGTAGCAGATAATCCGGATATTTCCGCAGCTTTTGCCTATATTACAAAATGGCTGGTGCTTATGGCAGTAGGCTTCGTGGTGTCTTCATCACTTAACCTTATTTACACCCGTATTATGCTTTATATCTCATCGAAGACACTGGCTAATATGAGGCGTGACCTTTTTAATCATCTGCAGACTCTTCCGCTCAGTTTCTTTGACGGCAGAAAAACAGGCGAAATTATGAGCCGATTTACCAATGACATCAGCAGAGTAAGCGACCTTGTTAGTAATACGCTTCCCACGCTTATAAACTCTGCGATTTCTGCTGTGCTTACAGTAGGCTTTATGGTTATTACCTCCTGGAAGCTTACACTTACCATCACCGTGGCAGTAGTGCTGATGTTTATGACTGTTATTCTCATTACGAAAAAGTGTTCACCGCTTTTCAAAGAGCAGCAGAAGGCTATCGGTGAGGTTAACGGCTATGTGGAGGAATATATCCGCGGAATTAAAAACGTAAAGCTTTTCTGCCACGAGGAAAGAACCAAGGAGGGCTTCAGTGAGCTTAACGAGAAATACCGCAGAATCGGCGTAAAGGCTAATATTATCGGTGGCTTTATGGGACCGCTTATGTCTATGATTACCCGTGTTAATTACGCTATCGTCGTAATTTTAGGTGCAAGGGTCGTTATGGGCGGCGGTATGGATATCGGTACTCTTACGGTTTATCTTGATAAATCAAAGTCCTACGGCACACCTATAGCGCAGATAGCTTCATGTTATAGCACACTTGTTTCTGCTATGGCAGGCGCAGAGAGAGTTTTTGAAATTCTCGATACTCCCTCTGAAACCGATGAAGGCAAGGTAACTCTTGTCCGCCTCATCAAAAATGCTCTCGGCGAAGAAGAGGAATCAGAAAAGGAAGGCGCTTTCGCCTGGAAGGTACCTACAGAGGACGGCAGCAGATATGTTCCTCTCAAGGGTGACATAAAGGTAGATGACATCACCTTCTCCTATGTGGAAGGTACAGAAGTGCTTAAGAATGTTTCCGTTAATGCTGAAAGCGGCACTAAGGTAGCTTTCGTAGGCTCTACGGGTGCAGGTAAAACCACCATCACCAATCTTATCAATCGATTCTATGAAATAGATAACGGTTCGATCATTTATGACGGTATCGATATAAAGGACATTAAAAAGGATGACCTGAGAAAGTCAATGGCTATGGTTTTGCAGGATACGAGACTGTTTGCAGGTACTATCGCAGATAACATCCGTTACGGTAAGCTTGATGCCACAGATGAAGAAGTTATCGAGGCTGCTAAGGTAGCTAACGCACATTCCTTTATCGAAAGACTTCCTGACGGTTATGAAACCGAAATCCGCACGGACGGAAATAACATCAGTATGGGCCAGGCACAGCTTATTAATATTGCCCGTGCTGCTATCGCAAAGGCTCCGGTGCTTATTCTCGACGAGGCTACATCATCAGTCGATACGAGAACAGAAAGACTCATAGAGGTGGGTATGGACTCCATTATGGAGGAAAGAACGGTATTCGTTATTGCACACCGACTCTCCACAGTACGAAACTCTGAAAAGATTATCGTTCTGGAAAAGGGCGAAATCATCGAAGAAGGCGACCATCAGAGTCTTATTGATCAGGGCGGCAAGTATTATCAGCTTTACACAGGTGCATTTGAAATGAAATAAGAAATAAAAAAGAGCAGAACCGTTTAAATAAAATCGGCTCTGCTCTTTTTGTTTGGCGACTACGAGAAAATATTATCACATATTGAGATAAAAGTCAATATCTCTCAATGAGATATTACATAATATATAAGAGGTGATAATATGAAACTCAGAGCGCTCCGTGAAGACAGAGATTTAACACAGCAGGATATAGCAGATGTGCTGTGGTGTAAGCAGAATACATATCAGCAGTATGAAAGCGGAAAGAGACAGATGCCCGTAGAGGTGCTGAAGAAGCTCTGCCTTTATTACGGTGTATCTGCAGACTATATTCTCGATTTAACAAAGGGACTCGACTATCCCGGTTGACATTATCTTTAATTTTAAAAAGCCTCCTGAAAAAACAGGAGGCTTTAACTTTTGGGTTTAATTTGTTTTATGCGATTTCGTTTTCAGCAATAGCCTTATTGAATTCTTCTTCTTCCTTTTTGCCGATGTTATAAATAAACTTCATAGCAAGGAAAGCGATGAGTGAGCCGAGAGCGAGAACGATGAAGTAAAGACTCTTTACCTTGTCGCCGAAATCTTCAGCGGGAACGAAGCCTGTACCTTCTACGAAGCCGATAGCTGCAAGGCCCCAGGCAACGACTGCCTGACCGATACCCTGAGAGAGCTTACGGAAGAAGGAATAAAGAGCGTAGAGAGAGCCTTCTTCACTTTTACCTGTTTTACGGTAGCTGACCTCGATACAGTCGGCGATGATAGCCCATACAGAAACCTGGAATACAGTGTTACCGAGGTTAAGACCCATAAGACAGCAGATGTAAACGATCATACCTGTACCATCGGGAGTAATGGGAGCGAAGAGTGAAACGATACCCGAAATTGTACCGATAAGCATTGTGATAACGAGAAGATTTTTCTTGCCGAGCTTCTTTGTAAGCTTACCGATGAAGAACATAACAACGATCATCGGAGCATAGGAACCAACCATTGCAAGAGCAATTTTGCTTGTATCCTTGAAGAAATACTGGAATACCATGTTGTTAAGGGACATAGTGGAGTTGAAAAGTGCAACGGAAGCAACGGTTGCGATGGTGGCACCGACCATAGCTCTGTTTGTGAAGAAGGACTTCACGGAGGAAAGCATAGCACCGATACCTGTGGTATTTTCTTCTGCGTTGCGGACTACACGTTCTTTAACGAGCTTTGTGGTTCCGAAGAGAACGAAGAAGGCAACGATTGACATAACGATTGCAACGGGGAGAAGAGCAGGTCCCTTGAGAACTTCTTCAACCAGACCGGTTGTGGGGTTTTCCACCTTATCGTAAACGATCTGAGGAAGAATCATCATAATTACAACAGCAGGAAGAGCAGCGCCGATGCTGCGGAATGTGGAAAGGGAAACTCTTTCCTGAGGTTTATCTGTGATAACAGAATGAAGTGAGCCGTAGGGAACATTAACCATTGTGTATGCTATTGACCAGAGGCAATAAGCGATAAGACACCATGCATATTTAGCGGCATAGGGGAAATTCTGCACAGGTGCGAAAATCATAACGTTAAAAATAACGAGGGTCACACCGCCCAGGAGAATCCAGGGCATATACTTGCTCTTTTTTCCGATTCTCTTTGTGTCGACAAGATTACCGATAATGATGTCGTTTACGGCGTCGAATGCCTTTGAAATAAGAATGATGATTGCGTAGTCACTTGCTTTGATGCCGATGTACTGCAGATAGAAAAGCTGCATAAATGATGAAACGAGCTGGAATGAGAAGCCACAGCCCATATCACCCATTGCATAGCCTAATTTGTCCTGCCATCCGAAAGGACGGATCTGTTTTTTGTTTTCCATTGTTTTTATTCTCCTTTTTATCTTTGAACTCTGCCTGATGCGTCACCGCCGGCGAGCTTTTCTACTTCTGAAACGGTTACTCTGTTGTAATCGCCTTCGATTGAGTGCTTGAGTGCTGAAGCGGCTACTGCGAATTCTACGGCTTCCTGTGTAGTTTTGCCGTTTAAGAGAGCGTAGATAAGACCGCCGCCGAAGCTGTCACCGCCGCCTACACGGTCAACGATGTGGAGGTGGTATTCTTTAGAGAAGCAGTAATTTTCGCCGTCGTAAAGCATACCTGCCCAGTCATTGTCGTTGGCTGAAATAGAGGAGCGGAGGGTGATGGCAACCTTTTCGAAGCCGAAGGTGTCCATAAGCTGCTTTGCTACGGATTTGTAGCCTTCCTTATCGAGCTTACCGCCGTAAATGTCGGTGTTTTCTGCTTCGATACCGAATACATCCTTTGCATCCTCTTCGTTTGAAATGCATACATCTACATACTTGCAGAGCTTTGTCATAGCTTCTCTTGCCTGATCTCTGGTCCAGAGCTTACCTCTGTAGTTAAGGTCGCAGGAAATTTTTACACCTTTTTCCTTAGCGGCTTTACAGGCGTCAAGACAGATTTCAACGAGGTTTTCACCGAGAGCCGGTGTGATACCTGTGAAGTGGAACCAATCAGCACCGTCGAAGATTTTATCCCAATCAAAATCTTCTCTTTTGGCTAACTGGATAGCGGAGTATGCTCTGTCATAAATACATACTGAGCCACGCTGAGAAGCACCCTTTTCGAGATAGTAGATACCTACTCTTTCGCCGCCTCTTACGATGTCCGTTGTATCAACACCGAGAGCACGAAGAGAGTTTACTGCACCCTGACCGATAGCGTGGGAGGGGAGCTTGGTTACGAAGGCGGCATCCATGCCGTAGTTGGCGAGGGATACTGCCACGTTAGCCTCACCGCCGCCGAAGGTAGCCTGCATAGTATCGTTCTGGAAGAAACGAAGGTAGCCTTCAGGTGCGAGTCTTAACATGATTTCGCCGAAAGTAACAATTCTTTTTGCCATTTTGTTCACCTCTGAAATTATTTGGTTTCAATGCATATTTCAAAACCTGCCACGGTGTCCTTGAGACCGAAGCAAGTGATATTACCTTTTTTATCGTACCATATATCGGGATCGATTTCTATGCCTTTTCTGTTAACATAGGCTGCGGCACGGTTACCGTTAAGCGTATTGATTACGATGCAGCCCTTTGCATCGCCGTCGCCCTTCATAAAGGAGAGAGCACCTGCAGAAACAGAGTTTTCTTCTTCCTTGTATTCGAAGCCGAAAAGAGAGGAGAGAAGCTTTGCTTCCTTCTTTGCACTTTCATCGTCAGTGTAAAGCACGATACCGCCGAGAGTGAAGCCGAGCATTGTTTCTACTGCCTTTTTGCACTTCTCTGTGATTTCGTCCCATTTGCCTTCGTTGATGTCTGCACTTGTAGCGAGCCATGTGCCGCCACAGCAGAGAATTCTGTCGAAGGAAAGATAATCATTGAGATTCTTTGCGTTGACACCGCCTGTGGGCATCCATTTGGCAGCCTGATAGGGACCTGCTAAAGCCTTGAGCTTTGCCACACCGCCATTTGCCTCTGCGGGGAAGAATTTGATGTTTGTAAGACCCATGCTCATAGCCTGTTCCATTTCACCGGGAGTAGCTGCACCGGGCATCATGGGAATACCTGAATCCTTGATGTATTTTACCATCTCGGGATTAAAGCCGGGAGTTACGACGAATTTAGCGCCTGCTGCGATTGCTCTGTCACACTGTTCAGGTGTGAGAACTGTACCTGCACCGACTAATACATCGGGACATTCAGCAGTGATTCTTCTGATTGATTCTTCTGCAGCTGCAGTTCTGAAGGTGATTTCAGCAGCAGGAAGACCGCCGTCACGAAGAGCTTTTGCGAGGGGGACTGCCTTGTCTGCATCGTCGATAGCAACAACGGGAATAATACCTAATTCGTATATTGTTTTAAACATATCGTTCATAAGTTTTGCCTCCTTTTATTAAATGCAGAATGCAAAATGCAAAATGCAAAAATGTGGTCGCGGATTTACCGCAATTTTGATTTTTTACCTTTGTTACCGCAGGGTTAATTGTGAGGTGAAAGGTAAAGTGTAATTTATAATAGTTGTTTCTATGGTTTACAACAATGGATTTGGCGGTATAAAGTTATATTTCAGTGATAACTTTACACGGATACAATCGGAACGAAGTGACCCTTTATTTTGCATTTTGCATTTCGCATTCTGCATTAACGAGGGTACCGAGTTCTTATACTCCTGAGTATGATGAGAAGCCGCCGTCAACGGGAAGAACAACACCTGTGATGAAGCCTGCGGCTGCATTGTTTACGAGGAAGAGAAGTGCACCGTCAAGCTCTGCGGATTCACCGAAACGACCCATAGGAGTAGCAGAGAGAATCTTATCTGTTCTCGGTGTGGGTGAGCCGTCGGGATTCCAGAGAAGAGCCGCATTCTGCTTGGTTGAGAAGAAGCCGGGAGCGATGGCGTTTACTCTGATGCCTTCTTTAGAGAAGTGGACTGCGAGCCATTTGGTGAAGTTTGAAACGGCTGCCTTAGCACCTGAATAAGCGGGGATTTTGGTGAGGGGAGTAAAGGCATTCATAGAAGAGATGTTGATGATGTTACAGCCTTCTCTGCCTACCATCTGACGGGCAAAAGCCTGAGTGGGAATGAGAGTACCGAGGATATTGAGGTTGAAAACAAAGCTTACACCGTCACCTTCAAGGTCAAAGAAGCTTTTACATTCAGCGTCGATGTCGCCTTCGAAGTAGTATTCCTTATCTGTGGTGGCTCTGGGGTTGTTACCGCCTGCACCGTTAAGGAGAATATCGCAGTCACCGAAATCAGCCTTGACAGCATCGGCTACAGCGTAGCAGCTTTCTTTTTCGAGAACGTTGCATTTGTAAGCCTTGGCTATTCCGCCTTCAGCTACGATTTCGTCAGCATAAGCCTTTGCTGCTTCTTCGTTGATATCGAGAAGAGCTACCTTAGCACCTGCTCTTGCAAGAGTTTTTGCAAAGGATGAGCAAAGAACGCCGCCTGCACCTGTTACTACGGCAACCTTGCCGGTAAGATCAGTGTTGAGAACGTTTTTTAACATATATTTACCTCCTGTTATAAATAATGTGATACTTTTAATTATTTATCAAATTTATCAAGGCTGTCCCACACACCGAGCATATACATAATACCTAATGCACGGTCATAAAGTCCGTAGCCGGGACGTACTGTACCGGGACCTTCACCCCAAAGATGTCTGCCGTGGTCGGGACGGATGTATCCGTCAAAGCCTCCGTCGTGGTATGCCTTGAGGATTTCGAGAATACCTGTATCGCCGTCACAGTCACGGTGACTTGCTTCCGAAAAATCTCCGTTTTCAAAATGCTTGACGTTTCTGATGTGGGCGAAAGCGATTCTGTCACAGTGCTTACGGACAATTTCTGCAACATTGTTGTCGGGGTTTGCGTTAAGGCTTCCCGAACAAAGTGTAAGACAGTTATATTCATCGTCAACCATTTTAAGGAAACGGTCAATGTTTTCTTCATTTACAAGAAGTCGGGGAAGACCGAAAATATCCCATGGGGGGTCATCCATATGAATAGCCATTTTTATGTCGCATTCACGGCATGTGGCCATAATTGCTTCAAGGAAATATTTGAGGTTTGCCCATAATTTTTCGTGGTCAACATCCTTATATGCCTTGAAAAGCTCATCAAGCTTTGCCATACGCTCAGGCTCCCAGCCGGGGAAGGACATATTGTATTTTTCAGTGAAATCAAGAATATACTTTGCCATAGCATTGTAATCATCCTGAATCATATTCTTTTCATAATATAAAGCAGTTGAGCCGTCACCGACGGGATGGAAGAGATTACTTCTCGTCCAGTCAAATACAGGCATAAAGTTATAGCAGATAACCTTTACACCGAACTTTGAAAGATTACGGATTGTTGTTTTGTAATTTTCGATGTATGCGTCACGGGTAGGAAGACCGATTTTGATATCGTCGTGAACATTGACCGATTCTACAACATCCATATTGAAGCCGTATTCATCAAGCTGACGCTTTACCTCGGCAATTTCATCCTCTTCCCAGATTTCACCGGGCATTTTATGATGAAGTGCCCATACGATACCGTCAACACCGGGAATCTGTCTGATATCAGATAAGCTGATACGGTCATTACCTTCACCGTACCATCTGAATGTCATTTTCATATTATTTCCTCCAGAGTAAAAAATCTTTTAGCATTACCGTAGGAAATATCCTGTACCATCTTTCCGAGAGTGGGAATGTCAGCGGGGTATTCGCCTTTTTCTACCCATTCACCGAAAAGACCGCAGAGTATTCTACGGAAATATTCGTGTCTTGTGTAGCTGAGAAAGCTTCGTGAGTCGGTAAGCATACCGATGAAGTTTCCTAAAACGCCCAGGGAGGCAAGAGATTCCATCTGTTCACGCATACCCTTTTTGGTGTCATTGAACCACCAGGCGCTTCCGTGCTGCAGAGTACCCGGGTATCCCTCCTGCTGGAAAGCACCGATGAGTGTGTCGATAAAGGAATTATCGGTGCTGTCGAGAGAGTAGAGAACAGTACGGGGGAGAGCATCGGCAGAGTACATTTTGTCTAAAAGCTTAGCTAATTCCTTACTGCAGTCGCAGGGGCCGATAACATCGAAGCCCGTGTCGGGACCGAGCTTACGGAACATTTTACTGTTCGGGTTACGGAGACAGTTATAATGAAGCTGCATAACCCATCCGAGTTCCTTATAGGTCTTCGCACAGAAGCAGAGAAGCTCTGTCTGTACAGCCTGAAGCTCTTCTTCACTTACCTTTTCGCCACCGAGAGCCTTAAGCAGAGCCTTGTCCATTTCTTCCTCGCTCATTTCGAAGAAGGGGATGTAGTTAAGACCGTGGTCACTTGCCTTACAGCCTCTTTCATTAAAGTAGATAATTCTCTTATAAAGAGCTTCCTTAAGTGAAGCAACGGAATTTATCTCTACACCTGAAACAGCAGAGAGAGAAGCGATGTATTCCTTAAAGCCGTCATTATTGAGGTTGAGAGCTTTATCGGGTCGGAAGGAGGGGGCAACAACAGCTCTGAGCTTACCTTCCTTACGGATTAATTCGTGATATTCGAGAGTATCGATAGGATCGTCGGTAGTGCCGATGAAGGCTACACCGCTTTTTTCGATGATTCCCCGTGCACCCATATCCTCACGGGCGAGAATTTCATTTGCCTTGTTCCATACTTCCTCGGCTGTGTCACCGTTAAGAACTCCTTCATAGCCGAAGTACCTTTTCAGCTCCAGATGGCACCAATGGTACATAGGGTTGCCGATTACCTTCGGAAGAGCTTCAGCAAATTTCTGAAACTTTTCACGGGGAGATCTGTCTCCTGTGATAAAATCCTCGGAAACACCGTTTGAGCGCATTATTCTCCATTTGTAATGGTCGCCGCCAAGCCACACCTCTGTAATGTTACTGAAATGCTTGTCCTCATAAATCTCTTTGGGACTTACGTGACAGTGGTAGTCGATAATAGGCATTTTTTCGGCAAAAGAATGATAAAGCTCTTTAGCCGTCTGAGTGGTAAGAAGAAAATCTTCAGTCATAAAACCTGTCATATCTGCACACCTTTCCATAATATATCCACTATATAATAACAAAGTACATTTGATTTTTCAATAGCAAAAATGTTAATACTTGTCCGTAACTATTGAAAAATATTTTATTTTTTGGTATATTATAGAAGTATTATAATACAAGAAAGGCGGAAACTATGATGGAAGAAAGAAATTATGAAAAAATTCTCAGTGAGCTTACCCTGGAAGAGAAGGTTTCTCTCTGCTCGGGTCTCACTTACTGGCTTACAAGACCTATTGAACGTTTAGGTATTCCCTCAGTATGGATGAGTGACGGACCTAACGGTATGAGAAAAGAAAAAGAGTCCGCAGGTACTAACATTATGCAGCCCTCTGAAAAGTCTACCTGCTTCCCCACAGCCGTTACTACTGCCAGCAGCTGGGACGTTGACCTTATCGAAAAAGTCGGTGAAACTCTTGCCGATGAAGCCAGAGCTCTTAAGGTTACTACTGTTCTCGGCCCCGGTATCAACATTAAAAGAAGTCCCCTCTGCGGAAGAAACTTCGAATATATGTCTGAGGACCCCTTCCTTACCTCCAGACTCGGTGCTGCATTCGTTCACGGTGTACAGAAGGAAAATGTAGGCGTCAGCCTTAAGCACTTCTGCGCAAACAATCAGGAATTCAACAGAATGTGTATTGACAGCGTAGTAGACGAAAGAGCACTCAGAGAAATTTACCTTTCAGCCTTCGAGCATATCGTAAAAACCGAACAGCCTAAAACAGTTATGTCTTCTTATAACACCGTTGACGGTGAATATGTAGGTGAAAACAAGAGACTCGTAGACGACATTCTCCGTAAGGAATGGGGCTTCAAGGGTATCGTTATTTCTGACTGGGGTGCAGTAAACGACCGTGTAAAGGGTATCAAGGCAGGTATGGATCTCGAAATGCCCGGTAACGGCGGTATGAACGACAAGCATATAATCGCCGCAATAAAGGACGGCACTCTCGATGAAGCTGACCTTGACAAGTGCGTGCTTCGTATGATTAAGTTCGCTTTCGAGTGTAAGGCAAATGAGGGCAAGGGTTATCCTATCGACTTCAAGGCACATCACGAAATCGCAAGACAGGCAGCTGAAGAATCTGCAGTTCTTCTCAAAAATAATGATTCACTCCTTCCCCTCGACAGAACAGACAGCGTAGCTGTTATCGGTGCACTGGCTAAGAAGCTCCGCTATCAGGGCGCAGGCTCCAGTCACATCAATCCTCCCAAGACAGTTTCCTTCGTAGAAGCTATGAAGAAGGCAGGTCAGTCCTTCACCTATGCGGAAGGCTATAAAATCAAGGGCGACGGCTACAGTAAAAAGCTCATCGACGAAGCTTGTCAGGCAGCAAAGGGTAAGAAAGCAGTTCTTGTATTTGTAGGTCTCACCGATGATTTCGAAAGTGAAGGCTTCGACAGAACTCACATCAATATGCCCAAGAGCCACGGTATGCTTATCAACGAGCTTGCCAAGGTCAACGAAAACATCATCGTAGTTCTTTCCTGCGGTTCACCCGTTAAAATGGACGAATGGGAATTCAAAGCTAAGTCTATTCTCAATCTCTATCTCGGCGGTCAGGCAGGCGGTGAGGCTGCATATAATCTTATCTACGGTAAGGTTAATCCCTCCGGTAAGCTGGCTGAAACCTTCCCCTTCAACAACGAGGATAATGTGGTACATAAATATTTCCCCATGGGTCCGAGAAACGTTCAGTACAGAGAAAGTATTTATGTAGGCTACCGCTTCTTTGACAAGGCTAAAAAGACTGTACAGTATCCCTTTGGTCACGGTCTTTCCTACACTAAATTCGAATACAGTGCCATCAAGCTCGGCAAGAAAAAGATTAAGGGCGGTGAAAAGCTTACAGTTTCCTTTAAACTTAAGAATGTAGGCGACAGAGCAGGTGCTGAGGTAGCACAGGTTTATGTATGTCCTCCCGAAAGCAAAATTTTCAAACCCGACAGAGAGCTTAAGGGCTTTACCAAGGTCTTCCTCGAAAAGGGTGAAGAAAAGAAGGTTACTGTCGAGCTTGACGAAAAAGCATTCGCTTACTACAATGTAAACATCAATGACTGGCATACTGAAAGCGGCGAATATAAAATTATCGTAGCTGCTTCTTCACGTGACAGCAGACTTTACGCTTCAGTAGAGGTAGAAACCGATAAGCCCGATGCAGTAGTGCCCGATTACACAAAGAGCGCTCCCATTTACTATAATGTTGACTCTATGTCAAGCATTCCCGACAAGCAGTTTGAGGCAGTTTTAGGCAGAGCAATTCCCTTTAACGGTGAATATAAAAAGGGTGATCTCAACATTAATTGCTCACTCAGTCAGGTTAAATGCTCTCCCTTCGGAAAGGTGCTTTACGGTGTTCTCTGCGGCGGTGCTAAGGTAGTGGCTCTCACTGCAGAAAATCCCGCTATGATTACCGAATCTATCAAGACTATGCCTCTTCGTTCCTTCAGCGGATTTACAGGCGGTCTCGTTCCTCAGGAATCTGTCGACGGTATCGTGGATCTGTGTAACGGACAGAAGGGCGGATTTAAGAGAATAATCGGCGGCTTTAAGAAGTAATATAAGAATATAAAAGGTAAAGGCTCTTTTGCAGAGCCTTCCTTTATATCAGAAAAGAGGTAGTTATATGAAAAAAATGTTATGTATAGCTTTGAGTATTATGATGCTCTTTATGCTCACAGCCTGTGGCGGTAATAATGATGAACCCGGTGGACAGTCAGGGAATAAATCAGGGAATCTTTCTTCGTTTACTGCTGAAACGCTTGACGGTGAAACGGCAGACGAAAGCATCTTCGAGGGTAAAAAAGTCACTATGGTAAACATCTGGGCGACCTTCTGCGGTCCCTGTATAAATGAAATGCCCGATCTTCAGAAGCTTCATGAGGACTATGCAGATAAAGGCTTTCAGGTAGTCGGTATCGTCTGCGATATTTATGAAAATAACGGTGTCTTTGATGAAAACGGAATAAAAGCCGCCAAGGATATCGTGAAGGATACAGGTGTTAAGTATGTCAGCCTTCTTCCTTCGGAGGATCTTAATAAGGCTAAGCTTAATTCTGTTACATCTGTGCCTGAAACCTTCTTCGTTGATGAGACGGGTGCAGTAATCGCAGGTCCTTATATCGGCTCGAGAAGCTATGACAGCTGGGCACAGATAATCGAAGATGTACTCGCAAAATAAGAACCCGACGAGTAATCCAAGATTGCGGTCGGGTACCCCGTAACCTTGTTGTTACACAATAAGAACCCCTCATACTTCGTATTCGGGAACCTTGTTGTAATATACAATAAAACGAAAACAGCAACCGAAAATCGGTTGCTGTAATTTTTTATCCTTTTCAGTTTGCCATTTTACTGTAGAGATGCTTTTCGAGGAAGGCATCGACTGTCTCCCAGTACTCTTCGGGATACCAGATAACGGAAACAGCATGCTCTGCACCGCGGATGATATGCTTTTCTTTTTCGGCAGCACAGGCATTGTAAACAGGGTCAAGATTCGAAATGCGTACGAAGTCATCCTTGTCGCCATGGATGAAAAGGGTAGGAGTCTTTGACTTTTTAACCTGCTCCACAGCGGATGCCTTGCCCCAGAAAAATCCGTTTATAATACGGCACACGAGTGCAGCGGGAGGCATAACAAGCTTCGGGGGAAGATGATACTTTCTTTTACAGCGGTCAGCAAAAATTTCTTTTACGTTGGTGAAACCGCAGTCCTCGATGGCGAGCATTACGTTTTCAGGGAGGTTTTCGCCTGTGGTCATCATGGTAGTAGCACCGCCCATAGAGGGACCGTGAATGATAATCTTGGCCTTCGGATTTTCCTTTACGATGCTGTTTATCCAGTCAACTACGTCGAATCTGTCCATCCAGCCCATGGTTACGTATTTGTGCTCACTGTTATTGTGACCTCTGAGGTCAGGAATAAGGACGTTGAAGCCTCTCTTGTAATATTCTGAGCCGTATGTGCCCATTTCACGGTTTACGTTAGTCCAGCCGTGAAGGATTACTGCCCACACATTACTGTTGGAGGGGTTGCGGAATTCCACAGCGTGAAGGTTTTCACCCTTGCGGTTTTTGATAATGACCTCCTGATGGTATGTATTATCGAACCATTTATAGCCATTTTTAAGAGTGGGATTATCGGCATTTTTTTCGAAAAGACTGCCCTTACAGGGGATAGTGTTATCCTTTCTCTTTTTATTGCCTAAGGCGATGAAGAAAAAGGCGAAGCCGAGACCGAGCCAGATAAGCAGAAGAACAGCGACTATGACAGCGATAACTGTCAGCGTGATTTTTATTTCGTGAGGCATAATAAGCACCCTTTCTTTTATGATGTTTACATATTATACACTCATTCGGGAGAAAAATCAAGAGAGACTTGACCGAAGTTAAGTCTCTCTTTGGAAGAACAGATGATTATAAGAGGTTATGAAAGAACACCGCTCGAGCTACAGGTGAGAGTGATGGTTCTTTCTACGGTTTTGGTGGGGATACCTAAAACATATCTTTTGGCTGTTATATCACCCTTTGCTGTGTTACCGCTTTTTGAGGCTGCGGCAGAAGTGATTTTCCAGTTATCATCATATATCTTATATGTAATGCTTGAAGCGGTGCAGGTGGCTCTGCTTCCTGTGTAAGTAAAGGTACCTTTGAGTGTGGCTGACCATAACAATTCGTTGTCTGAGTTACGATAATTACTGGTTTTCTGCCCTGTTATGGTGTTTGTAGCACGGTTGAGAACAGTTTCTGTTGTGATAGTTTCTGTAATGTAGTCTCCGTTTTCAAATATTATGACAATGTCTTTTGAAAGAGAAATTGCTGATGCAAACAAGTTAATGCTTAACGAGTAAAAAACGATTATTAATGTTAAAAAAATGCTTATTATTTTTTTCATAAAATTTCCTTCTTTATAATATTTTAATTAATAACACTTTCCGAAACTACCTCAATCGGTAAGTCTTCAAAATATCCGTTGAAATCAATATGAGCATCAATAAAAACCGCAATAAGGAATACGGCGAACATAGTAAGAGCTATAGCAAGTGCTGATATTATAATTCTATTTGTACTGATAGCTTTTTTCAGCTTTTTAGGCTCTGCCTGACTGAGATATGTTTTAGCTGTTTCTTCGGGTGTGCCGAAGCGTTCATAAATCTGACTGATGTCACTTATTCCGTTATTTTCTGCATATTCGTAAATAGACTCTTCTATCTCTGCTATTATGCTTTTTTTCAGCTTTGAGTCACATATCAGAAAATCCTTTGTCTGTGTAAGATATGCTTTAATGTCTTTTTCGATAGTGTGCATAAAATCTCCTTTTTACTTATGTCACCCGTTTTCTGATTTTGCCTTTTTTATGGAAATAATATTGGTTTCTTTATTTCGGTCGAGAAGTAAGGCTATGCCCAAATTTACCTCATCGTATTCATACAGTATTTCCTTCAGATATTCTCTGCCGGCTTCTTCTAAATGATAATACTTTCTTGTTCGCTTTTTACCCACGAGCTTTGTATATGTCGTAATATATCCTGCTTCGACGAGTCTGTAAAGAATAAGATAAAGAGAACCCTCCAGCATAGTAAATCTGCCTTCGCTGATTTCTTCCATAGCTGATGTCATCTGATAACCGTACATGTCTTCCTTGCTTAAAAGATAAAGTGCCACAAGCTCGGCACAGCCTCTTTTGAAATTTTCTGTGTTCTGGCTCATAACTATTACTCCCAAAATTATTTATATATATAATAACAAGAAAGGTATTGATTGTAAATACTTTTTCTGTAAATACATCGTTGACAAGATAAAAATTTTGTGATAATATATTTGTACTAAATATATTGCGAAAATATATATTAGTTTTAGTAAAGCGGGTGATACCTATGGTATAAATAAAATACAGTCAGAAAAAAGAAAAAATGTTTATAAAAAGGAGATATAATTATGTTGAAAAGAAAATGTAAGAAGGCATTGTTTGCTTTTATGGTAATTATGATGGTTGTAAGTTCATTTACAACTCTTGCGTATGCAGCGGTAAGTGTTATTTCAAAAGTTTCAACTGAAAAAATAGCCGATTTACCTGTATATAAGGCGGATGGAAGTAATATTACATATACCTCTGTTGGTGGAATTGCCACAGGAAAAAGTAAACACAGTATGTTTGTATTAAAAGGAAACTCTAATACACAACAGCATGCTTTGTTTTATTATTTCCCAGATATGGATAATCCGAACAAGTACGGTGTATACAGATTGAAACATGCAGGTCATGGTAATGCAATGACAGTCGACAGAACTAATATTTTTGTTGCGGGTTGGGTAACAAATAAAAGCAGTATAGAAGATTTGGGAAATCAGGAAGATAATACATATAATAACTGGATTCTTATGATACCGAGATCAACTATTTCCTCAATGGGTTTAACAAAGACCGGAAAACAAATACCTAAAGATAATAAATCTACAGAAGAAGTCGAAGGTTTTAGTGTTTTACATCCGAAAGTAAAAAAAGTAAATTCGAACGGAACAGTTACTTATGAAAGATACACTAAACATATTGCCAGTATTACTAAATTTAATGAAGACGGAGTTTTTCTGATTGGAGCATCGTCTCCTATTGATGGAGATTATCTTGCATACAGAAAAGCTAGACTAGAGAAATCTGACGGCAAAACATTATTTGTTGTTTCTGAAGATCCAAATGATATTTATATTGTAAAAAATACTGTGAAGAATAAAGATGCTATCGGGCAGGATATTTGTTATTCTCCTAACAGCGGACTGTTTATTCCTCGTTGGTATGGCGGTGGCGGAGAAGAAAATGAAAGCTATAATCCGTTAAAAAATGTTATTCTTTGGGTAGACATAGACGGAACATATTCAACAGTAACAAAAGGTAGCGTTAATTATAAGGTTTATACTCCAATAAAAATTGACCTTAACAAATCAAAAGAAAGTGATAAGTATTCACAGTTTGAAATTGAATCTATAGCTTTTCAAGCAGATGATACGATGATATTTTCATGTAATGCAGTAACAGCTGACGGAAAGCAGGCGGATGCTGTTTTCAAACTTCATTGTAATGATAGTTTAATATCAGATAAAAAATTCACAAGAGAGAATTTTCAAATATTTAAACAGTAAAGACACATTTAACATTCTTGAATTAAATTAATATTAGTGTATACAATCGAAACACATAATTTCTTAAGTTTTCCTTAAGAAGCCCGGACATCCTTGATTTTAAATAATCATTATGTTATGGTGAAATCACAGAGGAAACCTCTCTGAAATATTACTGAAAGGTGTGATTACAATGAAAAAGAAAATACTGTACATTTTATATTTAATGATCGCTCTTTCATTCTGTGCTTTAACGGCAGAAGCCAAAGCAGAGTATAGACCTTACAGCGAGGAAGAGTATACGATAGTCGATAATGTAGTCTATAAGCTTTGCAACGAAAAATCTTTTGACGGATATTTTTATGAAGTATACGATTGGTTTGCTTCACCGGGAGCGGCAGAAACTGTAACAGAAATCAATATAGTTCCGGAAATCGACGGAATTAAGGTTAAGGCCGTGAGATATGATGGCGGTGCTTGCTCCGTGCATTATAAGTCAGAATGTTCCGATGAGCATAACTATAGTGTAAAGAAAGTTACGATACCCGATACGATTACATACATAGGTGACGGATTTCTTTCGATTCTTGATGGTGTTAAAGAACTTAAAATACCCGCTTCCGTGAAAAATTTAGGCGTATGTAAGCATTATAGCAGAAGCTATTCTTTTTACGGAATGGAAAGTCTGGAGAAGGTTACTTTTTCGGGAGATATTGATATTTTTGGTGGATTCAGCAACTGCACTAAGCTTAAGACGGTTACTGTTAAAGGTTCTATAAAACAAATCGGTGAAGACGCTTTCAACGGCTGTACTTCTCTTAAAAGCTTTAAAATCCCTTCTACCGTTAAGGAGATCGGCGGAGGTGCCTTTTACGGCTCGGGTCTTACTTCTGTAACTATTCCTGCAAGCGTTACGGATTTCGGATATAATGAGGATGAGGGACCTATTTTCAAAAACTGTAAAAAGCTCACTAAGGTTGTCTTTGCTGACAGAAAAGCCGAACTACTTACCATAATGTATAACACCTTCGAAAACTGTACATCTCTTAAAAAGGTTTATTTACCTAAATCCGTGAAAAAGATAAGGATTATGCACTGTGCCTTTAAAAACTGTAAGAAGCTTACGAAGGTTTATAACACGGATAATGTAACCTTGATAGAGGATGAAGCCTTCCGTAGCAGTAAGGCTCTCACAGCTTTTACCGTTTCACCGAAGGTTACTAAGATAGGGGAAAAGGCCTTTTACGGATGTACTAAGCTTAAAAAGGTTACAGTAAACAGTAAGAAAAAAGCTCCCGAAATCGGTAAGAAGGCATTCGGAAAAACAGATGAAAACATTAAGTTCACAGCTAAAAACAGCTCTGTCGCTAAAAGCTGGAAATCTGCACTAAAAAAGTCAGGTCTCAAAAAAATGACTGTAGGCTATACGAAATTTGTCAAGGTGTGACACGAGCTTTGAGATAATAAAGATATAAATTTCATCAGATATAGTATCTTAAGGAGTGAATATTATGAAAAAGAAAGTACTGTACATTTTATATTTAATGATCGCTCTTTCCTTCTGTGCTTTAACCGCAGGAGCCGTGGCAGAGTACAGACCTTACAGCGATGAAGAGTATACGATAGTCGATAATGTAGTCTATGAGCTTGATTATGATAAAAAAGCTAAAGAAAAATTCTATAAGGTTATTGAATTTTTTGCTACAAACGAAGCGGCGGAATCTGCCGTAAAGGTCAGCATAAAGAGTGAAATCGACGGAATTCCCGTAAGGGAAATCAGAGGAATCACAGGTGACATAGAATTCGTCCAGGCTTACTGTGAAGAGGAATCTTATCCTAATGTTAAAAGTATAAGTATACCCGACAGTGTGGTTAAAATCGGCAGAGCGGCCTTCGCTTCACTGGATGGAGTGGAAAAACTCACAATTCCCGATTCGGTTACTTCCATTTCTGATTATGCCTGCAGCGGTATGGAAAGTCTGAAAACCGTTAAGCTTTCATCGAACATTATCCGTATCTCCCGAAATCTTTTCAGTCAGTGTACTAATCTTACTACAGTAAAAAATATGGGTAAGATAACGGTTATCTCTGAAAATGCTTTCGACGGCTGTACCTCTCTGAAAAGCTTTAAAATTCCTTCCACTGTTAAGACGATAGGCGGAGGCGCCTTTTACGGTTCGGGTCTTACTTCTGTGACTATCCCTGCAAGTGTTACGGATTTTGGAAGTAATGAGGATGAGGGTCCCATTTTCAAAAACTGTAAAAAGCTCACTAAGGTTGTCTTTACCGACAGAAAAGCCGACCGTCTGACCATAATGTATAACACCTTCGAAAACTGCACATCCCTTAAAAAGGTTTATTTACCTAAATCCGTGAAAAAGATTGAGATTATGCACTGTGCTTTTAAAAACTGTAAGAAGCTGACTAAAGTCTATAACACTGATAAGATAACCTTAATAGAGGATGATGCTTTCCGAGGCTGTAAGGCTCTCACAGGCTTTACCATTTCATCGAAGGTAACTAAAGTAGGTGAAAAGGCATTTTACGGATGCAGTAAACTGAAAAAGGTTACCTTCGAAAATTCGAAGACCGTACCTTCTATCGGTAAGAAAGCTTTCGGAAAAACCGCCAAGGGAATAAAGTTCGTAGCGAAAAACAAGAAAACAGCTACGGCTCTTAAAAAGAAAATCAAAGCTACGGGCATAAAAAAGCCGAATGTAGGTTATGTGAAATTTGTAACAGTATAAGAAATAGGGGAGTCTTTGACTCTCTTGTTTTTTTGTAATTTTTTTGTATATTTTGTATGTTTTTGGTTGAAATTATCAAGTAATAGTGGTATACTATGTAAAAATAAGCAGTTTAAAGGAGAAATGAAAATGAAAAACAGAACTGTCTTAAAAAGAAGCTTAGCACTTTTACTTGCTGTGATAATGCTCTTCGGTCTGACTGCCTGCGGCGGTAAGGAAGATGAAGAAACCACAGCACCCGAGACCACCACACAGGTTACTACCACAGAGCCTGCAGTGGACACCAGAAAGATAAATAAGCTTACAGGTCTCGCTACTCTCAGCGAAAAGGCTTACGGCAAACGTCCTGTGGCTATTATGATAAATAATGTCCGTGCTGCTCTTCCTCAGTACGGTATAAGCAAGGCTGACCTTATGTTTGAGGTCATCGTAGAGGGTGGCATCACACGAATGATGGCAGTTTTCGGCGACTACACCAAGGTTCCCAATGTCTGCTCCATCAGATCCTGCCGTTATTATTTCCCCATTCTTGCCCACGGTCTTGACGCAGTTTACATCTGCTTCGGCAGTAACAAGACCTTCGGTACACCTACTCTTAAAAGACTCGGTATAGATTATTTCGACGGCGCAGCCAACTATATCACCGATCTTTTCGGCAGAGATGCGAACCGTCTTAAGTCCTACAGTAAAGAGCACACCGCTTATGTAAAGGGTGAAAACATTCCTAAGGTTCTCGAAACCAAGAAAATCAGAACCGCTTATTCCGAGGGTAAGAATGTACCTATCTTTAACTTCCGTGAGGAGGGCAAGGCAGTAGCTTCAGGTGATACGAGCTGTGATAAGGTAAAGCTCAGCTTCTCACCCTCTTATTACAGCACATTTACCTATGATGCAGATAAGAAGGTTTATCTTAAACAGCATAACGGCTCTGTTCATAAGGACAGCGTTTCGGGCGAACAGCTTAATTATACCAATCTTTTCGTGCTTGAAACCAAGGTGACTCCTCACACAGATAATTATCTTATGAAGGTCGAGCTTAAGGGCGGTAACGGCTACTACATTTCTATGGGCAAGAGTCAGAAAATCACATGGAAAAAGCCCGCAGAGGGAGATACCATCCAGGTGTTTGACAGTACAGGTGCTCCGTTACAGGTTAATCCCGGACAGAGCTACATCGGTATCATCGCTCCGCAGTCAACCAAAATTACTGCTGCTCCTGCAGAAACCACTGCAGCAGCAACTACAGCAGCTAAATAAAAAGCATACAGTAATAATGACGGGCAGAAAAACTGCTCGTCATTTTTTTGTATTTTTTCGCTCCTTCTGTTAAAACTATCAGTTGAAAGGCAGGAGAGAAAATGAAAATACTTTTTTACGATACCAAGCCCTACGACAGAGAGTCCTTCGAAAAGATTCTGCATAAATACAAAGGAATAACGGTTGATTTTCTTAAAACTGACATTTCGAGACATACTGTAAATCTTAGCCGTGGCTATGACGCAGTATGTGTTTTCGTCGCTTCACAGGTGAACAGCGGTATTATTGAAAAGCTTTCGGAAAATGGGGTGAAGCTAATTCTGCTCAGATGTGCGGGATATAATAATGTGGATCTTGCCTGTGCCGAAGAGAAGGGGATAACGGTGATGCACGTGCCGGCTTATTCACCCGAAGCGGTAGCTGAACACGCTCTGGCTCTTGCGTTTGCCGTGAACAGACATATCCATAAGGCTTACATTAAGGTAAGGGAAAATAATTTCAGCCTGGTTGGTCTGACGGGTATGAATTTCAGAGGCAAGACAGCCGGTATAATCGGTGCCGGTAAGATAGGCTCAGCCATGGCTGAAATCTGTCACGGTATCGGTATGAAGGTTATCTGTTATGATAAAGAGAAAAGAACAGAGCTTCCCTTTGCACGGTATGTGGAACTCACAGAGCTTTTCAGAGAGAGTGACCTTATTTCTCTGCACTGTCCTCTGACACAGGAGACTTATCATATAATAGACCTTTCCGCTATCGAAAAAATGAAGGATGGTGTTATACTGGTAAATACCTCCAGAGGAGCTCTTATCAGCACCGAAGACCTCATAAAAGGAATACGTATGCATAAGTTTTCGGGCGTGGGTCTTGATGTTTATGAGGAAGAGGAGGAGAATGTTTTCGAAAACAGAGAGGACGATATTCTCGAAAGCAGTGTCACTGCCAGACTTTTATCCTTTCCTAATGTTATCGTTACATCGCACCAGGGCTTTCTTACGGGGGAGGCTCTTGAGGCTATAAGTATAACCACATTGGAAAATGCGAAAAGCTTCGCTGAGGGCAGAATAATAGAGCAGAATACAGTATGAAAAAAAGAACGGCTGGTAAGACCAACCGTTCTATATTTTTATATGGTGTTTTCCTGGTTTTTGTAAACCACGAATTTACAGAAGAGATATTCGAGAATCATATTTGACAGCATAGTAACTGCGAGAACTATGTACTCATTGATTCCCTTACCTGTAGCGGCATTTCCGAGCCAGGTAGAAACAGGAGTGAAGATGAGATAGAAGCCGAAGACCTTCGCCATAGCAACAGGAATATTAGCTGCAGATTTGAAGGTGAAACGGCGGTTGAAGGTGAAATTCCATAAAACTGAAAGGATAAGAGCTACAAGATAGCATACACCGTATTCAGCACTGAGAAGTGACATTATTTTTTCGTTCTCGATGTGAATGTTCGGAAGAATAAGCTCATTGAGTAATGTAAAAGAGCCGATCTGTATAATTCCGGCTGAAGCGGAAAACAGTGCAAATTTTACTGCCTGAAGTGCATCACTTTTTTTCATTTTTATCTCTCCTTTTAAATTCCGTTTTCGTCGAAGTCGCAGACAGCCTGAAGAACGATATTGAGAACCTTATCGATTACCTCGGGAACGAGAATTTCTGCTTTGTCGAGACGGGTGTGGTAGTACTGTGCGGGAGCGGGATCCATCGCTACCATAGAAGCGGCCTTTATGCCTGCCTGTGAAGCGGCAGCGGCATCGGTAGAGCCGAGGGGGATAGCACCGACGGGAATATCCTTGCCCTGTTTGAGACCTGCATTCTTAATAAGAGCACATACATCCTTATCGTTTTTGACCATACCGGTCATATCCTTTTCGTAAATCATCATAAATTCGCCGTCACGGATAGTATCAAGACCGATGAAAACAGTCTCTACTCCGTCATTTTTAAGCTCGGGATGAGCTTCGAAATATGCCTTGGAGCCACGAAGACCGCACTCTTCACCGCCTGTGAGAATGGCTACAACCTCTGTGTTTTCGAAACGGATGTCGTTGTCACTGAGATATTTCATAACTGCTGAGGAGATATAGCAGCCTGTAAGGTCATCGTTTGCACCGTCTACATAATTGTTATGGTCTACGAATTTGAAAAGTCCGGCATAAGCGGGAAGGAAGGCAAGCTGACCGAGAGCCATTTTTTTAACATCCTTACCTGCTAAAAGAGCTGCAGTAGTGGCGGCTGTGTAACCGAGACCTGCTACGGCATAGCCAGCTACGGCTAAAACACCGTGTGAACCGAATTTATATGTATAGGTCCATTCGGGAGCAGAGTCGCTGTGGCCTGAAATAATGATTCTTCTTTTGGTTTCGCCTTTTGCTTTTCTTACAGCGATGACATTACCTGAAGTTTCTTCCTTGAAAAGGGGATCGTACATTTTTTTATAAAGGAGAAATTCTCCTACGATACCTGCCAGAGCCCCGCCCATAAGAGCTGCGGAGCCGAGTGCTTTTTTCTTAGAAATTTTACCGAAGGCTGATGCGAGGTTGATGGCTGTAGAGCCTATAAGACATGCACCTGCATGAGGAACGAAGGACATAAAGGCCTTGGGATTTACCTTGAAGGTTTCTCTTGTTACGCTGTCGCAGAAGGGCTCGAGCTCCTTCATCATCTGAAGCTGAGCATTTTTTTCGCTGTCGCTTCCGCAGGGTCGGGGTCCGAAGGTGCTGCAGATATTTGTGATACCCCCTGTAATAAACTCTGTACATTCAGCGGTAGTAGTTTTAAAGCTTTCGGGTGAATAATTCATATTTTTTCCTCCTTGAGAGTAATAATTCTCTGTTTATTAATATATCATATCAGCACTTTTAAGTCAATAAAAAAAGGTTAAAACTGACGAAAAGATACCCTCTGCAGTCCCGGAAGAATACAGAGGGCAGGTAATATTTATTTGCGTGAGAACCAACTCTTGATCATAGCGAAGAAGTCAGTTATTGCTTTGAGGATACGCTGTAAGATATTAAGTGATTCTTCCGCATCGGGAACGGGTACATCCATTGAAAGAGCACCGATGAGCATATATCCGTCAACAACTACCGTAATGGTATTTGCGGGATCAAGCGGTACTTTTTTACCATTTACATAAAAATCGAATTCGTCATCGATCCACATATCCTGTACTCTGATAACGAGGACGGAGCCTTCTGTAACCTCGAGGGTAGAGTTGGGACCTTGTGGGAAGAAATCTCCGCCGTTTACGGATACCTCATACCAGCCTATGCCGTCGGTTTTGCCGAAGCAGACATGGTGTTTTGTGGGTACTGTAAGAACCGTAACGGGAATGAGTCTGATGTCTCCGCCACCGAAGTCGGCTGTGATTATAGCGATACCTATGCCGACACCTGTAATGTTGCCTTCTGCATCAACCTTTACGATGGATTCGTCACTGCTCTTAAAGACAGGAACGATGCTTCCGTCATCGGGTGTGATTACGACACCGAGAGGCTTCTTTTCGCCCTTGAATATACTCAGAGCATCGGGAGCTTCGACGGTATATTCAGGCTTTTCAGGCTTTGTGGGTTCTTCGGGAATCTCAGGCTTTTCGGCAGCAGTGACCGTTACGGGAATCTCTATGAAAAGGGTAGGGTTGCTTGCTGACACAACTGTAATGGTGGCTGTGCCTTCGCTTACTGCAGTGACATTACCTTTTTCATCGACCGTAATAATATTTTCGTTATCTGACACGAAAATGAGAGTTTTGTCAGTTGCGTCGTCAGGTTTTAAGGTGACAGTGATTTTGTCTGTTTTGCCTTCCTCGAGATTGATTTCTGTTTTATCTGCTTTTATGCTTTCTACAGGAATTACTGCCGGGTTGACAGTTACCAGAATGGCGGTGGCTTTAGTTATGTCGTTGTTCGGAATAATAAGCACCGTAGTAGTGCCTGTACCTACAGCGAAGACATTACCGTCTTTATCGACCCTTACAACTGATTCGTCACCTGATTCAAACTCCAGATTTTTGTCTGTTGCATTATCGGGATTGAAGCTTACTGTAATCTTTTCTGTTTGTCCTTCGTCAAGAGTAATATCTTTGGCAGTAATCTCTTTTATGGGAACATAAGGCTTTTTAACTGTAACAGTAACTGTTTCCTTTATGCTGTCATCATCCTTAGATGTAACAGTAACGGTAGCAGTACCTTCTTTAATTGCTGTGATGAAACCGTTTTCATCAACCTTGACTACGGTTTCATCGCTTGATTCGAAGGTAACTTCCTTGTTTGTAGCATCGTCGGGAGTGACTGTAACAGTGATTTTATCAGTCTTGCCTTCCTCGAGCTCGAAGGTGTTCTTTTCTACTGTGATGTCTTCTGTGGGAATGTACGGTTTCTTAACTGTAACGGTAACCGTTTCTTTAATGCTGTCGTCATCCTTAGAGGTAACAGTAACGGTAGCAGTACCTTCTTTAATTGCTGTGATGTTACCGTCTTCATCAACCTTGACTACGGTTTCATCGCTTGATTCGAAAGTAACTTCCTTGTTTGTAGCATCATCGGGAGTGACTGTAACAGTGATTTTATCAGTCTTGCCTTCCTCGAGCTCGAAGGTGTTCTTTTCTACTGTGATGTCTTCTGTGGGAATGTACGGCTTCTTAACTGTAACGGTAACCGTTTCTTCTTTCTTGCCGTCTTCGGATTTGATAGTGATAGTAACATCGCCGTCTTTTTTAGCGATAATCTTACCGTCTTCTGTAACCTCTGCGATTGTGGGGTCACTTGATTCATAGGTAAGACCGTAGTCAGCATCTTCGGGATTCACCTTAGCATCGATGTTGGTTTCATCACCTATGTTGAGAGTGATATCTTTTTTGTCTTCGGGGATAACGATTTCGTCAACGGGAGTTTTAACTGTAACGGTAACTGTTTTTTCTTCAGCCGTACCGTCTTCGGATTTAATAGTAATAGTAACTATACCGTCTTTTTTAGCGATAATCTTACCGTCTTCTGTAACCTCTGCGATTGTGGGGTCACTTGATTCATAGATAAGGCTGTAGTTGTCAATTTCGGGATTAACAGTTGCACCGATGTTAGTGAATTCATTTACATTAAGTGTGATGTTGTTTTCAGGAATGACAATAACGGGAGGTTTAACCGTAACGGAGATTGTTTCTTTGACATCAGGATCAAATTTTGAATAAACGGTTACGTCAGTTGTGCCGACACCAACGGCTGTTATGTTGCCTAAATTATCTACCTTTACGATAGTGGCATCTTCAGATTCGTAAACAAGATCTTCAACTTTTGCTTTTTCGTTTACTTCGGCACCAATATTTTGGGTTTCTTTCAAATCAAGAGTTATGCTGTCAGGAACGGTAATATCTGTTATAGGATGCTTTACTGTAACATTTACTTCAACAGATATTTCTTCGTTGTCTTCTGATGTAATGGTAATGATTGCTGTGCCGTCTTTTTTTGCAATAACTGTACCGTCTTCTTCTACTACAACAATTTCGGGATCGCTTGATTCGAAAATAATACCTTTATATGTGGCATCAGGAGGGGTAACAGTTACGATAATTTTTTCTGTCTTTCCGGGAGTGAGTTCAATTTCAAATCCCTCTCCTGTCCAATACTTGTCATCAAGCTCTATTCCGCCTACAGGTTTTTTATACATAGCTACAAAATGTATATCTTTATTGACAGTGAATTTTCCGTCGGTTACAGTAACATCGTCAGTTCTCCAATAATCAAAAACAAGGTCGTCTTTTGGTGCGGCTGCTTCAGCAACAGCTGCTTCTTCCCCTGCATTATAGGTTGTTTCAGAAATAATCACGCCGTCAGCTTCGTATGTAACCTTATAAGTAACCTTAGGCTTTTCGCTTTCAGGAGTTACAAAAGAACCTGCATAACTGATGTTTGTTTTACCGTTGTCATATTTGTCTGTACCGCCCATAAGAGCATAACAGCAGTTAAAAGCAGTATCACCGTTTATAACATTACTGATGTCCCAACCTTCACCGACATAAATTTTTGTGACTACATAGTTGTTATAAAAGAGTCGGTTCATGTTTGTAACATTTGATGTGTCGAAAGAACTGAAATCTATAGCGGTAAGAGAATGACAGTTATTGAACATATATGCCATAGTGGTAACCTTGCTTGTATTCCAGCCATAGAGATTAGCGCTTACAAGGTTATTGCATTCTGTGAACATATATGAAAGGTTGGTGACATTCGATGTGTCCAAAGAACTCATATCTATAGTTTCAAGAGCATAACATTTTTCAAACATTCTGGCAAAAGTGGTGGCTTTACCTGTTTTGAAATTTTCGAGTCCGTTTACTTCTTTGAGAGCACCGAACATGAAGAAAATATGTGACGAGGTAGGATTAGCACCGACACCGCCATTACCTGCGATATAAACATCATATCTGTTATCGCCTGCAGCAGTTGTTGCCGCCTGGTTGAGCTTCATCCAGGCCATAACGCTATAATCATCGGCAGCTGATACGTCCCATGAATTGATTGTATCATCTGCATTGATAGCGGTATAGTCAATCTCGTCAAGGAAGGTTACAGTGTATACCTGATTATAATATTTGTGATAGTCACCGCTTGATGCGGCATTATACGCATCCATCATCGGTGCTTCAAACTCTGACGCCAAGGATAATACTGTCGTAGGCACCATAGTAAAGAGCATAATAATTGCTAAAAATACCGATAATAATTTTTTTTCTTTCATAGTTTTCATAAGTTTTTTACTCCCTTTGTATAAATTTGGCACACTTATACGGCTAAAATATAACATATCGCAATTATTTAGTCAATCTTATTTAAATAAATGGTTTTTAGCTGAACTGTAAATTAACTGATTTTTTACAAGTTTTAAATTTTATTTTAATATTTTCTGTAGAGAAAAATAGCTGTGTCAGATGTTGTGAAAAACAAAAAAGCATTACAGAGCTTTTCCGTAATGCTTTTTTGGTGCTTTATGTGATAATGAGACTGTCACCTGTATCTTCAATAAAGACAAAGTGAGGATGCTCTGAGCCCTTTGTGTTCGGTGTGTGGTAGGTGAGACGAAGGCTGCCTTCCCGGTCACGGAAAACCATACCGTGACCGCCGTCGTTATCTACCAGAGGCGGCAGATGTTCGAATTCTGTTCCTATTTCACCGCCCGTAAAGCGGACAACACATTCAGCGTACTGATCTTTGATGAAGGTGGACCAGAGCATCAGCAGCTCATCATCCTTCGTGCGGTACATAAAAGGACCGTCAGTTATGCGGTGCTCGAGCTCTGATTTGCTCTCATCTGCCCAATAAGGCTCAGAAGCCTTAAAGAGAGTGACTGCTTCACCCGCTGTCTCCGTAAGGTCATCGCTTAAAGGAGCGTAGCATATAGTACCGTCTATTATCTGTGTATGCTCGTGGCAGAAAACGATGAAGGGTTTACCGTCTCTGTTAATGTAAAGAGTTCCGTCGAGACATTCCCATTCTTTCGGTGTGACCGGTCCTCTGCTGTGCGGAGTAAATGGGCCGAGAGGACTGTCGGCACGGAGAATAAAGGTAGCCCGCATACCGCAGTCTTTTCTGGTGAATGTGGCAAACATATAATATTTACCTTTATACTTATGTACCTCAGGTGCCCAGTTGGCTTTGAAGTTCATACGGTATATTTCTGAATTGAAGCACTCTGCAGGTGCACTCCAGTTGATAAGATCGTCGGAAGTATAAACATCGAATCCGCCTGTTTTTATACCGAAATTTTCTGCTCTTGTACCGTACATATAATACTTTCCGTTTTCACACAGAATGAAGGGGTCACGGATGTTTATGTCCTTATTTGTAAAAACGATTTTCTTTTTTGAAGACTGTGATAATTTCATTTTTTTCACCTTATAATTTATATGTTGTTTTTTTTATATAGCATTATGAGAAATTTTACAAGAATGTTTTTTCTTTATATTATGTTTTTTGAATTTACAGTAAAACAGAATAAATTTCTTCACCGCCGTTTACGAATACTTCCATAATGTATCCGTCGCGGATAATTTTTAGGTCTTTGATTTCGCCCTTGTAAACTACACTTTTACGGTGGGAGCGTTTGATTTTAAAGCCGTCAGATTTTCGTATAAGACCTGAATCGCTGTCTTTCAGAAGATGCTGTACCTCTTCGACGGGATAGCCGTATATTTTGCCGTCGATGAGTTTGATTTCACGGGGCACAGACATACAGCCGATATCCTTTTTTCTGTATCCTGCATATTGCCATCCGGGAAGCCAGGAAATGAGAATGGTTCTGCCTTTGTGGTCAAGAAAGACCTGGCCTGCATACTGGTCGGGTCCTTTGTCCACTTCACCGGTATATTCGGGGGTAAATTTACAGTCTTCAAATTTACCGTACATTACTGAAAAGCGGTGACTGTTTTCCGTGCATACAGATGCTGTAAGCAGATATTTGTCTCCGGATTCCATAAAAGAAGGACACTCGGCAAATTTTGAGTTTTCCCACTCACATAAAATGCCTTTATAATCCCACTGAAACAAATCTTCACTTTCATATAAAAGAAGGTTTGCAGTTTTCTTTTCACGGTTTCCCGAAGCCATTACGCAGTAGTATTTTCCTTTTGAGAAGCACACGGCAGGATCACGGAAATCCGGACAGCCGTCAGAAGGAAAGGAAGCAATTACGGGATTGTGTGCATATTTTTTAAAGGTTATACCGTCATCGGAACAGGCTACACTGACAGACTGAACTCCATCGTGAATAGACGCATAAAACAGATAAAGCTTACCGTCTTTTACAATAGCCGTACCCGACCAACAGCCATCTTTGTCATAAGGCTTATCAGGATAAAGGGCAACCGGCAGTTCTTCGTATGTAAGAAAATCCTTTGTTCTGGCATGTCCCCAGTGCATATTTTCTTTCCAAGGCTTTTCAAAATTCGGAGCGTGCTGATAAAAAATATGATAATAGCCATTAAAATATACAAGACCGTTTGGGTCATTTACCCAACCTTTTTTTGTGGCGTAATGATATTTAAGCGGTGTGCGATAATTCATATATAAACCTCTTTTAATAATAAGCCTTGACTGTCTTGATTTCAAAGGGTCTGAACTGTGTGGTGAAAATGTTTCCGTCAGCTGCAGGGCCTGTTTCTTCCTCGAGCATATTCGTTACTGTAAATTTTCTGACAGCTTCACTGAATGTCAGAATGCAGTTCGTGCGGGTGCCCTCAGCCTCATAAAGGCGGATAATGAATGCTCTGTCTTCATCCTCGCAGGGCTTGACGGCTTCGACAATGATGTTGGGTTTATCTGTATTTACGAGTGCTTTGGCTTCAAAGATACCGTCCGATACAATATGAGGAATGTTAAGCATATATGAGGGATGAATAACTGCTCTTGCGCCAAAGGAGCAATCGTGAGGCATAAATGAGTAAACTGCACGGTGCATACCCTTGTCACCCTTGACGTCGGGGTGGTTGCCGCCCTTGTGAAGTGAAAGTGCAATCTGTGAGCCGTTGACGGAAATACCGTATTTGCAGTCATTCATAACCGTTACACCGTAACCCGGCTCGGAAAGGTCTGTATATTTGTGGTTGACAACCTCAAACTTTGCCTGCTCAGTTGAGTTGTTTCTTGTGGTGGGTCGCTTGCAGTATCCAAACTGAATTTCGTGTCTTGCGAAGTCTTCACGTACATCTGTGTCGAAAACAGCCTTCAGGAATCTGTGGTCATCCTGCCAGTTCATATGTGTATCGAAGCGGACTTCAGGTGAATCAGCGAAGAAAATCATATCCTGAGTAACAACCGACTTTTCGCTGATTTTGTATTTGCTTCTGATGATAAATGCCACATCGCCCTCAGAGATTACTTCTCTTTCAAGAAGAACACCGCAAGGTCTGAACTTCATTTCGATATCCGCATCAACATCCCAGTTATCCCAGCTCATAGGTACATCCTCAGCCATAAGGAAGGTGCCGAAAGGCATTCCGTTTACAAGCTCTCTGTCGGCAACAGTGTCAATAAAGGATGAGATGAAACCGTTTTTGTCAAATGCTACCCTTGCAAAAGGTGTTTTAAGAGTATCGTTTTCATAGGTGAAAGCTTTGTCACAGGCTGTTTTGGGTGCACCGAAACCGAGTTTTACAGATGAGAATGCGGGAACCTTGACACCGCCGATAAGTCTGACACTTTTGCCGTCTATGGCCGTATATGTCTGCTGAAGCACATCTGCAACAGTTTTATCTTTATCTTCCGTAAAAATGACATCATTTCTGTCAAATGAGAGGGCATTTGTCACGGAGATGCAGTCTTCGGAGCTGTCTGTTATGGCTTTAATCTGAGACTTTGCATCTTTTATAACTTGACGCATCTGAGCCTTACACTCTTCGTGAGCTCTGTTTATGCAGGTTCCGGGGAGTATATCGTGAAACTGATTGAGAAGGACTGTCTCATAGAGCTTATTTGTCTCTTCAGTGCTGCAGGGGACATTCTTTTCTATGCCACGGCATACTGTCAGGTACTCTAAATCTCTCAGAGCAAGCTCAGCTTTTCTGTTATTGTATTTTATTTCGTGCTGATTGGTGAGAGTGCCTCTGTGAAGTTCAAGATAAAGCTCACCCCGGTATGTGTTCGGGTTGACACAGGTGCTTTCAAGATCTTTCATAAAGTCGCTTACACTTGTGTGATATGTCTTTGGCACATCGTATAAATCTTCACAGCGGCGTGCAGTCTCTATCATCTCGAACTGAGGTCCTCCGCCACCGTCACCGTAACCGTAAGCCACAAGACGTTTGTTCGTAACTGTCGGCTGATCTTTACGTCGGTCGGAATCTGTAAGACTGTCCCGAAGCTCTTTTACATCAGGCCAGGAGTGAGTGGTGTTGAAATGTGAGAAGACCTTTGTACCGTCGATACCCTGCCAATAGAATGTGTTATAGGGGAAAGCGTTGGTGTCGTTCCAGTTGATTTTTGTGGTCAGGAAATAATTTACACCGCAGCCCTTCATTATCTGCGGTATAGAAGCAGAATAGCCGAAGGTATCGGGAAGCCAGAATGCATCGGAACGATAACCGAAATATTTGTCAGTGAACCGTTGACCCCAGAGGAACTGTCTTATCATAGATTCACCCGAGGTGATATTACAGTCACATTCAACCCATACCGCACCGTTAGGCTCATATCTGCCCTCGGCGACCTTCTCTCTTATTCTCTCGAAAAGCTCAGGGTAATGCTTTCGTACCATATCGCTGTGACATGAGGAGCTTTGCACGAAACGATGCTCAGGGTACTGCTGCATAAGGCTGAGCTGATTACTGTAGGTTCGTGCACATTTTTTGACCGTTTCGTCTACATGCCACAGCCAGGCAGTATCCATATGAGAGTGACCGATAAGACCTGCTACGGGTGCAGCATCACCGTTTTTCAGTGAGAGGACCTTTGTAAGATAAGGCTGTGCATTTTTTATTGCTGAGAAAAATTCTTCCTCGGAAGTATCTTCGGGGGAGTAGTACAGTATTTTATGTGCCTCGGTCAGAGCGTTGATAGCCTGAGCCTTCATATAACTGCTGTCGGGAAGCTCTGTTGCAAGCTGAACTACAATCTTCAGGTCAAAATAAAACTGATTTATTTCATCGTTTTTGACACATATATCAAGGCTGTCAAAGATGAAATCATAGGTGTTTACCCGGCGGAGATCTCTCGAAAACGGGTCACAGCCGTGGTAATCGTGACCTGCATAATATTCAATGGCAATATCTATCTTTTCGTTTGCTTTTGCATTTTTTCTGATAAGTCCGCAGTAATGGTTGCCGTGGGAGGTGTAGACAATTTTAGTGTTGAATGTGCCGAAGGGTACACCGTCCACCCAGAGCATAGCCTCATAACCGCCCATTTTCGGCATAATAAATATATCCTTGCCGTCAAGCTCTTCGGGTACGGTATAGTCTGTCTTAAGCCAGCAGTATGCACCTTCACCGCCCCATTTCCGGCCAGTTCCGATTTCTTCAAATTTTACATCTGCGGGAATGGTGTGATACTGCTTGTCTGCCACAAAAGCAGTGGCAGGTACAGATGTGATTTTTGTAAAAAGATAGGGATTTAATGTTTCTTCAAACCGTGACAGCTTAGCTATCATTTTTTCATAGTGTTGTTTACAGAGCATAATGCATCTCCTTTATCATTCTTCAATAAATATCTCAAAGTTATCTGCAGAAAGATATTCTTTTTCTCCCTTTTCGTTTATATGGGTAAAATCTTCGTCTGTAAGGATAAATTCAACCTTTTGTTCTTCGCTTTTTGCAAGACTTATTTTCTTGAATCTTATTAAAGATTTAATCGGCTGATTAACAGCATTTTTTTCTGATCTGAACAGCCTTACGACCTCTTTAGAGTCAAAATCTCCGATGTTTTTTATTTTGACGGAAACTTTAAGCTTACCGTCGGATTTTTCTTTTTCTAAATTACCGTAATGGATTTTTGTGTAAGATAAGCCATAACCGAAGGGATATTCAGGGGTACCTCCGAAATACCTGTATGTACGGTTTTTCATAGAGTAATCGTTGAAGTCGGGCAAATCCTTTGTGGATGAATAAACGGTTACAGGAAGCCTTCCGCTCGGTGAATAGTCACCGAAGAGAAGCTCAGCTATTGCTTTACCTCCCAGTTCACCCGGATACCAGCAGTTGAAAATTGCAGATGAAAGTTCTTTTGCTTCACCGAAGGCTACCGCACCGCCGCAGAACATAAGAAGTATAACCTTGTCGTTTACTTCTCTGACAGCCTTTAAAAGTTCAAGCTGTGCATCGATTATCTCGATAGTTTTTCTGTCTCCTGCACAGTAGGGGTTATTAGCGTCACCCTCTTCACCCTCATAAGTAGCATCAAGTCCGAGGCATACTATGGCAACATCACTGCTTTCAGCGAGACTGACAGCCTTTTTAAGAAGACCTTTCTTCTTTCTGAAAAATTTGCAGCCTTGTTCATAGCTGACAAAGACATTGTCACCGACATAGTCGCTTATACCCTTGAATACAGTGTGATATTCCACGGGAAAACCGTTGTAGTTGCCGAGAAGCACCTCCTTGCTGTCACCGTTGACACCGATAACTGCAATCTTTTTAATCTCTTCTTTTTTCAGCGGCAGCAGACCGTCATTTTTAAGCATAACAATGCTTTCACGGGCAGCACGTAAAGACAGCTCTCTGTGTTTATCACAGGCAACAACCGAATAATCAATGCTGTCATATTCTGTACTCTCATCAAACATACCGAGCTTAAACCGGGTTTTCAGAGTATTATAAAGTGCATTGTCGATTTCTTCTTCGGTGATAAGGTCTTCTTCGTAGGCATCAATCAGATGCTTATAAATATCACCGCAGTTAAGGTCACAGCCGTTACGCACGGAAAGTGCTGCCGACTCTTTATGAGAGTCTGTATAGCGGTGGTGCTTTCTGATGTCATAGATGGCACCGCAGTCGGATACCACGTGGCCGTCAAAGCCCCATTTTTCACGAAGAATATCTTTGAGGAGATATCCGTTACAGCAGCAGGGTACACCGTCTAAGGCATTATAAGCACCCATAACTGCTTCGACCTTGCCTTCCTTCACTGAGGTCTCAAAGGCAGGAAGATAGGTTTCCCACAAGTCTTTTTCGGTAACATCGACATTGTAGCCGTGTCTTGTATCCTCAGGGCCTGAATGTACCGCAAGATGTTTCGCACACGCAGCAGTACGCAGATGCTTTGCACCGTTATTCTGCAAGCCCTTTATAAAGGCAACTCCCAGTCTTGATGTGAGATATGGGTCTTCTCCGTAGGTTTCCTGACCTCTGCCCCAACGGGGATCTCTGAAAATATTGATGTTCGGACTCCAGAAGGTAAGTCCGTAATATCGCTCATGCTTTCCCTCTTTAACAGCCTTGTTGTATTTGGCTCTGGCTTCAGTGGAAATAACCTCGGCAATATCAAAAAGCAGTTCATCATCCCACATAGCCGCAAGGCCGATAGCCTGCGGAAAAACCGTAGCAGTACCTGCTCTTGCGACACCGTGCAAGGCCTCGTTCCACCAGTCGTATTTATCTATACCGAGTCTGTCGATAGCCGCAGTGCTGTTTGTAAGCTGCGACACCTTTTCTTCAATGGTCATTTTATTGATGAGTTCAGAAATTCTGCTGTCTGTCTTTTTCATATTTTTCTCACTTAAATAGAAGTATTTGTTATAGTATATCATACGCTGAATTCTATGTCAAAAATTATTCGTTATTCATTTGAAAATCCGTTCTCACAGAAATGAATAATGAATATTGAATAATACAAACAAAAAATCCGTCCACTATCGTGAACGGATTTTCGTTTGGCGTCAGAGAAAGGGATTCGACTCTTGCCGCGAACTGCGCGGCTTCGGTCATTCGCGGCTCTGACAGTCCACTGGACTGTCATTCACTACCGCTCCTACTACGAATCCCTTCCTTTTGATTTCAACGAAAAAAATAATACCGACACCTAAAGGCATCGGTATCATTTTTTGGCGGAGAGCAAGGGATTCGAACCCTCGAAGCCGTTTTAGCGACTTACACGATTTCCAAGTGCTTGCCCGACACCCCCGAAAGCCTTATAAAATAAGGGCTTATCGGCATTTTAGCGTGCTAAAGAAACTGCCGTTTCGTCGGCGAAAAGGTCGGCAGAAAGGGCATTTTAAGCACTTTTCAGAAATGGCGTCAAATGGCGCCGAAAGGCTTGAAAATATCTACGGCACTGTCTTTAGCAGTGCCGTAATTCATTATGCAGAAATGTATTCATCTAGTGTTCTTCTTTGTCCTGTAATTGAAACTTTTACTGGAGAAAGAGGTACTTCTGAACCTTTCAACACTGTATCAAGGTTTTTAGCTTCTCCACCGCCAAAGTCATAATCGGTTTTTATGACATACATAGTGTGCTTGCTATTGCCTATAACGACTCTCTTTGAAAGTCTATCCTTTTCATGCTCAAGAATCCCTTTGCCGGCAAACTCCTTTAGGATAAGCTTAGGGTCAAGATTTATCCGCCGTAGCATATCTTCAAAGATATCTTTGAAGATAACAAGCCTATTGCTTTTACAATAGCCTTTTACGGTGTCATCGTATTCTGAAATTTCCTTAGGGAAATACTTCTGCTTCTGCTTTAAGTAGTCCATTATGTAGCAATAAGCTATCTCGCACGAACTTCTTGCATCTTTGTGATTTTTAATCAGATATTCTTCCACTTTTTCCGGGTCAACAAGAATACCTATGGCTTGAGCATATTCCGCCGCAAGACATACACAGGCATATTGCAACGATACTCTTTGATTAATATTTCCCAATGGGAGTTTAGAAACAATGTCTTCCTTCCATTTATTGAAATCCGCAGAAAGTTTAGGGAAAAATTCAGGTAATACTTTAACGAATTCTTTACCAATGTGTCCATAGAACTTCGTATACACTGCCTGAACATATTTAGAATGCTTTTCAGACCTAGTTATGGGCAAGTCCATAAACTCAATTATTCTTGCATGCATACCGCCTTGCTTGTTTACCTTCGAGGAAAATGACACTTCACCGGATGACATAAGGTTAGTGCACCAAGTTTTAGTAGGTAATGCTCCATTAGGCGAACATCTTGTTTTATCGGCTCCTTGAGAAAGGCTATAGATAAATTCTGTAAGATTTATTGTTGCCATACCTATTTCGTCAAAGCAAACAGTAGCACCGTAATTGTTGTTCAACAATGCCATCAGACCATTGCCTGTGGAATTCCAGCTGTTCATTAGTCCTTTTTCAAGAGGATTAGTCCACATTGAAGAAGCTAATTTTAGAGCTGTTGTTTTCCCGGTACTGGATAAACCGCAGAAATGATATGCGGCTGGGTCTATTGCAATATTGCTCAACTTTAAAGGTACAAGTAATGCACTCGAAAGGCTTATTGCAACTGCAAGCTGACAACCGACGCTGTTTTTTATGCACTTATTTACAACTTTGGCTTGTTTTTCGAAATTTCCCTTTGAGAGCAAAGGAGTATCTCCCTCGTAAGATGCTTTATCAAATCCAAAAAAAGATATATCTTTAATGCTTTTGCCTACCCAACCAAGCTTATCCGTTTTTTCTATAGCCTCTTCGTATTCGATTAACATTGAAGCATAAATTTCAAAGTGACTTTTCAGATAAGGATTATAGGTGATTCCGTATTTCTTCAACTCGTGAATGTTGTTACTTGTGAAATACGATAATGGAACTTCGCTGTGATCCCACCATTTACCATCCTTGAAAACCTTGATAGTAAGGAACAGCACATTCCCATTCTTTTCACTTTTGTAAACTTCTTTTATTTTAAAATCAGAACAGAGGAATTGACAATAATAGTGCACCTTATCATCAGATTTATCGGTAGTAAAGTGAAGTACTTCGTGACCTTCAGTTTTGACATAAGGAAAAGTATCAATATCCAGAGCTTGTTTATAGTATGCTTTGCTCACTTTTTCTATTCTGAAATCTATATATCTCTTTGTTGTGACAGCAACTCCGTTGTTAGGAGTTGCTGTATTATTATTGTTAGTAGCCATATTATTAAGCCGTCCTTTCCAGTGAATTTAAATCTTTCGCAAGTTTTTCAATACCTGCCTTTTGAATATCATCCGTACCGCCGACATAGTAGTCCATAGTAGTTGAAACTTTACTATGACCCAATCTATCGCTTACACTTTTTATATTTAGCCCATACTTGTTGTACAGAAGTGAAGCGTGGGTATGTCTCAAGTCGTGAAAACGAATATGTTTCAGTCCGTTTTTCTTCAGCGTTGAAGCAAACTTAGCTGAAAAAGAAGAATTAGTTAAAGGTTCGCCGGTTTCTTTGTGAAACAATAAATCATACTTATTATAATATTTTTTAGGTCTCTTAGCTAAAATTTCTTTTAACATATATTCGTTTATTAAGTCTATGAGATTCTGTGACACCACTATTTCTCGCTTACTTCTGGCTGTTTTAGGGCTAGTTACATATAGTTTGCCATTAACATATGAAACCGTTTTGTTGACACTTATTGTGCATTTGTAGAAATCAATATCTACCCAGGATAAGCCTAGGAGTTCTCCAAGCCTGAGTCCTGTTTCAGACTCAATGCGTATTGGCAACTCCATATCTGTACCCTTTACAGCTTCAAGTAACATATTAAGCTCCTCGACTGTATAGGTGTCAAATTTCGGTTTGCTGCTCTTAGGAACAGCAACAAAAGCCATTGGATTTTTCGTTATATAGCTTTCCTGTTCTGCATATTTCAGAATCTGAGAAAGATTCCTCAGAACATATTTTATGCTTGTAGGGCTCAAATCTTTTTCAAGTTTTGCTATCATGTCTTTTATATTGATAGTTTTTAAGGCTTGAACAGGAATACTTCCTATTTGAGGTACAATATGATTATTGATGTTGACCTTATATCCTCTTGCAGTAGTAGGCTTAAGCCCTGATTGAATCAGTGCAAACCATTCCTCAGCAACTGTTTTTACGGTTATGTCGCTTTTTGCAACATAACCATTAGCGTACATCTGCCCTTGACAATGCGCTTGATAGCGCTTTGCCTCGGCAAGAGTAGAAAAAGAGCGAAACTCTCTTTTTCTTTTACCAGTAGTATCTTTACCCAGGTCTACAACGACCTGATATGCTTTGCCATTTTTGTTGTTTCTTTTTCTAATATATGTAGTCATAGCAGTTACCTCCTCATTTTATTTCTACAATCTTTTTTAATCCTTTACAGAATTTAGCAGCATGGTTTCCACCTGCTACCAGTGAAGATTCCGATAACAAATTCTCTGCTACCTCAAGGGGTAAAATACTAACTCTGAACATAGCATTTCTATATTTGTCTAGTGCTTCTTCTGCTTCAGCATAAAACAAAGCCGCACTTGCAAACTTAAGAAAGACTTTGTATTCGGGCTCTGTCATTTTAAACCTACAGTTAGACTTAGAAATCAGCCACTTCATAGAATCACAAAATTCGAAACACGAATAATTATAATACGAGCTCAAATATCGTTTATACTGATGCAATTTCATTTGATAATATATGTTTAGTTTGGATTGTTTTTCTTTATCCGGAAGATTCTGATATAGAACTTCCGCTTCTTCAACATCACAAGATGCTAATACATGCGCAAGGTCTCTTACGGTGTATCCCTTATATCGATATACTGTATACACACGTTGGTGAGTAGAGTTTACTCGTTTATACTGGTAATATGTATTACCACATTTGTGAATAAAACAATCATCAATATTTGATTTATATAATGATGATTTGCCTTTGAATACAAAAGGCAGGGCTGTACTTGTATACATCACATAAAAATAATTGTTTTGAATCACATTTGATTCATTCCTCCTTTTTTCATTAGTATCATTAGTTCTAATATTAGTAGACATTATGATATCCACCTTTCTATAATTTATTATTCCTGTAAGGAACACCACCATTATAGAACAAAGAAACCGCAATTAATAGGTCAAGTTTAGTTGCCCATTATTGCGGTCACATTATTCGAAATTTATCAACAATCTATATATTCTCGTATCTTTTCTGTTAATTCGATATATTCTCTTATCTTTTTTAAAATATTATTATCATTATCCAATAATTGCAATGCCAGATGAATATGAATTACTACAGCTGTCTTTATAGATAAATAACCATATTCTGTTTCGCTTGGCATAGTTTTACACAAAAACTCATATTCACAAATCAAGTTGTTTATATTTCTCAAAACATTGTCTTTTATAATAAATCTAATTCCTAATTGACTGAAATTTTTTTCAATAATACTCTCTTTATATTCTTTAATTTTTTTAAATTCATTTAAAACTTGTTCTTGCGTTTCACCGTAAAAATTCTCTTGAATAAATTCATTTAATAATGTTAAAATATCTTTTCCTATTTCGTCACGATTATCTATATGTTCTTTAATTTCTTTCTTAGTAGGTAACTCTTTATTAAGTTGCTTTAGAATTATATCTTCAGCCTTTTCATTAATTTTATATCTTTGTTGATCTACATATGTTTCTTTAAACGTTTCTGTATCAATTCCAAAAGTTCCAAAAATGTTCCATATGTATCTTTGGGTAGCTCTATAAATTGATGTAAAGTTATTATTGTCATCTGAATTATTAGGAAAATGTTTTTTTACAACACTTCTTAAAGATTTTGTTTTTGACTTTGTATTTATTTCCATAGTTAGTACTCCTTTAAAATATATTTATCCAGTGCTTTTTTTAACATATATTTGAACCTCCTTTATTTAGACTTTGCAAGTTACATAAAAATCACTGAATCGAACTTGCAAGCAAACTATACTCAAAACAAAAATATTTGTCAATAGCGGCATGCTTGGCTTCGTCGACATCGATGTTGAGTTTGCCCGAATTTTCCGGGGGTTTATAAATATGACTAATTTGTAAATATTTTATTAAAGTTTATAAATTCTGCTAAAAACCGCCTTCATACTTCCTTATTAGAAATATAAGTGCTGTTTTTGTTAATTTTTGCAAAAAAATATCCGCTTGCTTCATTTTGCAAACGGATATTACTTTTACCCTGTCAGGGACTTCAAATCTGTTCCTAACTTGTCAACCGCTTCTTTTTGTGCTGTTACTGTTGACTGCACATAGAAGTCCATTGTTGTTTGCACCTTACTGTGTCCGAGACGGTCACTTACAACCTTGACATTAGTGTTGTATTCAATGAGAAGAAGTGTTGCATGGGTGTGTCTCAGGTCGTGGAAACGGATTCTTTTCAGATTATTCCTTATCAGGAAGTCACGGAAAGCTATTGAGAAGGTATGTGGATTGATTGTATCTCCGTCAGGCTTGCAGATAACAAGACCGTTATCAATGTAATCTGCTCCCATTCTCATTCTCTGCCTCATCTGTTTAGTCTTGTGCCTTTGCAGATAATCAACAAGGTTCTCCGGTATGGCAATAGTTCTTTCACCTGACTCTGTTTTGGTTGTAGTGAAGATATTTTTAGAATTAACACATATCAGATTTCTTTCGATAGATATGGTTTTCTGCTCAAAGTTAATATCCTCCCACTTCAAGGCAAGAAGCTCGCCTTTACGCAAGCCTGTGAAAGATTCGATTAACAAAGGAGCTTCAAGTGCTGTACCCATAGCACATTTGAGCATTAGTTGCAATTCCTCAACTGTATATACTGTTGCCTTGTACTTTCCTTGTCTTGGAAGTACAACATACCTTTCCGGATTTTTCAGTATATAGTCATTACTGATAGCAAATTCAAGAATCTGATGAAGGTTTGACATAACATACTTAATAGTTCTCGGTGCAAGATTCTTTTCAATCATTGAGCCAACCATTTCCTGTATCGTTCTTGTTGTAAGCTCTTGAACCTTGATTTTACCAAGATAAGGTATGATGTAGTTGTTGATATTGTTTCTATAGCCTCTCCTTGTGTTTTCCTTGACAGTAAGGAAGTGACCTTTCATCCAATCCTCGCAAAGAGTTTCAACAGTAATAGTTGAGGGATGAAGATATCTTCCTCTGTTGTATTCTGCTATGGATTCTGTGATATAGTCCTGAGCGTCTTTCTTGTTGTCGAAGGTACGGAAAACTCTTTCTCGCTTTCCTGTTTTCATATCTACACCGATTTCAAGAACAGCCTGAAACTTGGTTCCCTGTGAGGTAGTTCTCTTTCGTATGGAGCCTGTCATAACTGTACCTGTGCAAGCTGAAAGTTGTTTCTTACTCTCGGTGACAAGGGGTGGCAGAAGCCCATAGTAGTTCCGTCTGTTATGCGATAAACTGTTCCTCTATTACTCTTTTTGATAAGCTCAAGCACCTTTTCAGCTTCGCCCTTGAGATAGTCGGGAAACTTCTCCTGAGAACCCCAACAGATAATTATTCCGGCAAAATCCTTTGATTTTATCTGCTCTGAAAGAAGCTTGATATTTTCATCACTCATTTTCTTACTCTTTCCGGAAAGGTCAGATATGAGATTACAGAGTACAAAACCGCCGAAACCGAGTTCATTGAGGTTGTTAGTTATGATAATCTGTGTTACGGTCTGTTCAACACCGTCATCGATTCCGGCACTCTTTGAGATTACAAGAAGCTTATCCTTCTTATCATCCCATATCTTCTGAAAAAGGTATCTGTGCTGTCTTTTTTCATCCCACAGGGATTTGCATTGAATAGTGTTAGTAGTTTCAATCATTATGTATGTTCCTCCTTGATAATAAAAGAGAGAAGACACCGTTGAAAGTGTCTTCTCTGTTGTTGATTATTTGATTTTAATAATGTGCAATGCCGCAACCGCAAACTTTATTTATTTTGAAAAGTTTCCAGAAGAAACGCAAAATCTTATAGATAATTTTCATTAAGCCTGTACTATGACACATACAGGAACAATCTTTTTTCCCTGATTCTTTCTCGACATTTGCAGTACACTCATCACAAATACCATCACCGTTTTTATCCTCGTGATTGGTAGCCTTGTAATTTTCATAATCATAGTATGAATCCTCACAGTTCTCACAAACATACACACCGTAACCATCAGTATTACAGTCAGGCTTGTATATGTTTTTAAGTTCATAACTATGTTCAAGAGCTGAATCAATATCTAATACTGTATCTGCAACTTCGCAGTTATCACATTTTGCGGTCTTGGTTCCATCCTCAAGGCATTTTGCGTTATTGTCTGAAACATAATTAGTAAAACTGTGACCTGTTGCAGAGCCTTCATCTGTAATTGTTTCCGTTACTTCACAGTTATTACACTTAGCAGTCTTAGTTCCATCCACAAGACAAGTTGCATTATTGTCTGAGACATAATTAGTAAAGCTGTGTCCTGGAGCAGAGCCTTCGTCTGTTATTGTATCCGTGACTTCACAATTATCACACTTAGCTGTCTTAGTTCCATCCGCAAGACAAGTCGCATTATTATCTGAAACATATTTTGTAAAGCTGTGACCTGTTGCTGAGCCTTCATCTGTTATTGTATCTGTAGCTTCACAATTATCACACTTGGCAGTCTTAGTTCCGTCTTCACTACAAGTTGCATTGTTATCTGAAAGATAATCAGTGAATGAATGTGTTTCACTAACCGGAATAGTTTCAGTAAATTCATATCCGCAATCACTGCAACTTAATGTTTTCGTACCTGTTGCAACGCAAGTAGCGTTTTCTGTAATTGTTTCGGTGTAGTTATGAGTACAAAGAGATACAAAATCAATTTCATTTTCATTTGCATACTTTTCTGCATATGTATCAGAATAACCATAAATAGTTATATTATCTTTATATGTTAATAGGTTATTTCCGATTTTGTATGTAAATAAATTCTCTCCAATACTTGTTACATTATATGGAATGGTTATTTTAGACAGAGAAGAAGATTCAAAAAATGCAGAATCCTCTATGGTTGTAACACTTATAGGTAAAACTATTTCAGTAAGATTCTTTAAGTAACGGAAAGATTGACTTCCAATGGTGTTTACATTATCAGGTACAGTATATTCTTTAGCTGTAGAATTAGAAGCATAATTTATCAAACGTGTTCCGTCTTTATTAAACAAAGCTGAACCATCCGCAAAATAGTTAAGATTGTTATTGTCAACTGTTATGCGTGACAGCGAAAGGCACGTGGAAAAAGCAGTGTCATCTATATACTCAACTGAAGCAGGTATTGAAATGCTTGTAAGTCCCGCAAAAGAAAAAGCATATGAATTGATTCTGGTTACAGAAGAAGGTATTTTTATGTTTTTAAGTGCTGGACAATTATAAAAAGTATCATTTTCTATGGTAGTGATTGAATTTGGTAAATTTATACTTTTCAACGAAGTACATCCGGAAAAAGCCGAAACACCTATCTCGGTAACTGTATCTGTCCAAAACTTTACAGTTTCAAGAGTTGTACAATCAAAGAAAGTATATGACGGAATTGAAGTAGAATTCGTTAATTCTACAGTCACAACATCATACACATCAGTGTTGATTAACAAATCAGGATCTTTTATCGCTCCTTTTCCTGAATATGTCAATTTACCATCAACATAGCTCCAAGTGATTCTATCCGGATATGTAGTATACCAACTGCCACTAAAATTAGCTGCCATAGCAACCGGAACACAACTAAAAACCATTATAATTACAAGCAGAATGGAAACTGCTTTATTAAAACTTTTTTTCATGATTTTACCTCCATATTATTCTAAATTATTATACTGAAAATACTTTCTATCCCGCTCCTTTCCTGTCTCCTTTACTGATAATCTCTCTTACCCATCGTTCTGAATAACCGTATTCCTTTGCAAGAGCTTTCAGATTAGTCCCGTCATATCTTTCAAGGATTTTTTGTGTTGAATATTCCTTTGAAATAAGTCTCATAGGAAAAGTGATTTGCTCACCCTTAAAAGAACTATACAGAACAAGAGTTTTTTCAAGACCGATCAGGCAACAAAGGTCTGCATAAATACCATTTAGTTGGTCTTTGCTTATATCGTTCATTAAAAGACCTCCCGATTTATGTATTAGCTCGTTTGTAATTATACCCTCATCTTCCGGAATTTTCATTTGTATAATTCCTTGTAAAATTCAACTGTAACAATCGATATATCGCTCGATGTTACTTGTTATATACTTTTTGCTGACAACTACTACTTTCACAGATATATCATCAATGAAAGTTACTTCAAAGTAGTTCCCTGTGATATTGACACTATCAGGAACACCTTTCGTCAGCTTTTCTGTTTCTTCTTTGCTTTGAGAAATTATGAGGGCATATGAAATATCATCATCTGATGAAAATAGCTTCATAAAGGATAAATGAATCTGAACTATATCGGAAAGTTGCTTGTCTTCGGGAAATTCAGCTTTGTCTTGGGGTTTGAACTCAAGCATAATCAATACTCCCTTGAAAGCAAAAAGGTGTGGTGAGTTTCATCATCAATGCAGAAAACAGTTTCATTAACTGCTTCATCAGTTACAAGATAACAAACATCTTCCATAGGCGGCTGTTCCTGTTAATGTAGGATTTTCTGAGATACAATCCCGTTAGAGCTTGTTTCTCGACTCAGCTTGAATACCTGTAGATAATCTACTTCTTTCTTTTCCTCAACTCTTTTGTGAAGCATTGAAGATATAATCAACTGAACAACAAGAGGGATTTCATTCGCATACCCTTGTGTTGAATATCCTGTATTATTGAAATTCATTTTCATCCACCGTCCTTATCAAGTTAGCTTGCCATTCTTCTCTTATGGCTGATGTTATGATACTGTCTTCAACATAGATATCTGTAGCATAGTCATTATTGGATATGAATGCTCCGTGCCATATCTTGCCTTCTTCTGTGATGATTATTTCAACAAATTCAACCGTTTTGGTTTCGTATGGAGCAAGTTCCTCTGCATTCTCAATCCAATGCACTCCGCCGTATTTTTCAAGGTTTTCCGCCTTATATGCATCAAGAAGGCAGTATGCAGTATCACAGATAAAAGACGGTAGACCACATCTCTCAATGTCTCCTTTAGTGTATAGTGTTATCATAGCTTTCCTTTCTTACTTTCTTTTGTTTCTTGGTAATTTAGTGCCGCAATATAGAGATATTGCCGCCGTTGAGCCGGCAATGAAATACTCCATACTTGTTGTCATAGCAAGAGCTATCATTGAAAACATATTTATACCTCCTTAGCATTTTCTGTAGATAATAATATTTCTCTCTGTTCCTGATACATAAAGTCGTTTATCATATCCACCTACAATAGCACGATATTCAAACTCTTCTGCATACTCATTGAAGTACGGAATTGATATTATTTCGTCTTTTTCGCATATAACAACAAAGCCTCCGGCATCATTGTCGATATCTCTGTTACTTCCGTAGTTGAAATCAAGTACACTTAAATCTTCCTGAACACTTTTCAAGATACTTTCAGGTATATCTGTTTCAGTAATATTATGAAGATGACCTATCTTTATCATTGATAATTACTCCTTTCTGAAAAAAGTAAAAGTGAGTTCCGAAAACATACCGTCACCCACTTGAAATAACTTTGTCGGTCAGTGCAATAACACCGAAGCTTATAAGAAAGCCGGCGATGAAATAGCTCATAATAAAACCTCCTTGAAAAAATAATTGTGTTTTTGCATATGCTGTTCCTCCTGAAATAATATTTGAAGCGTTAGCCTTGTAGGCACATACTTCAAAGAAATAATATATATCTGAAAAACACCCTGATACGGTTTTCAAAGCAAAAAAAACAGAGAGATGAACCATAACGATTCATCTCTCATTACTACTTGTTTTCGTCCTGTAAAAGCTCAAGAAACCTATCATTGATGTTTCCACCATTGAAGAGCTTTGAAATCTTGATACAATATGTACATAAAGCTGTTGAAGCAAGTTTTCTGCCGATTTTTATGGATTCACCTACTGTAACACTATCAATAACATAACATTCCTTGAATACTTCTACTTTTGCATTAGGGATAACGTCTGTTACCGCCTTAATGATAACATCTTCATAGTCACGAAGGTCAACCTCTTTTCTTGCCGCACCGCAAGCCAAAGTAAACATCCTCATAGATGATGCTCCTTTCTTTATAATTATATTTGATAGCAAGTGCAAAGGGTGTACACTGCTATTCTCTAATATATTGTTAGTTTTTTTAGGTGAGAAAAGAGCATTTTCGCTCCCCGTTGATATTCCGTGAAAATTCAAATATTCTCCCGTTGGATACAACCTGTGAACCCCTTATACTATGTGGCTTTTTGAGGTACAACCCCGTAAACCCGTGAATTTTTCAATCTAGGTGGGTATATATGGATATATAAAAAATAGGTATGAACTTTGCTCAGTTCATACCTATTTTCTGTTACTTGTTTTCTTTCAACCATTCTTCGATAGATTCTCTTGAAACATATATCCTTCCTCCAATTTTTCGGTAGGGAAGGTTTTCAGTTACAAACTCACGTATTTTCTTTTTTGACATTGGAAGATATTCCTTGCTGATTTCATCAATGCTCAGATATGCTCTTTTTGTTGTTATCATAGTTCAAGTCCTTTCTTTTTTACTCAATAATATATTGTTAGTTATTTTTTGTTACTTTTTCTGTTTTTCGACACTATATTTATAAGACAGTTTTATAGGCGAAAGTCCAAATAAAGTCACTTGAAGAACTAAAAAAGATTATTTGAATGATAGTCATTGATTATAGTTAACAAGTGTTATATAATAATTAAGAAAACAAAAGCAATAATTTTAAAAATATTGTTAATAGAGGTGTGATTAATGGCATACATACATCCGCCAAATCCGAGTTTTTTAAATACTTTGCAAAAATATAGGGTATCCGGAAACACGCAGATTTATAGACTCAATGATAAGTATTATACTTGGGATGGGTTGCATGGTGAAATCGAAGTATACAATAAAAGAGGGTTTCATATCATGGTATTAGACCCAAATGGCAAAAAAATCAAAGATGCAGTAAAGGGGAGAAAAATTGATGTGTAAAATATCTTTTATTGATGATTGCTTAAATGCAGATGCAACATTGTTTGAATTAGATGATTACATTGAATATTGGCACACTCATAATACCGAAAACACATTACAAGAATTTTTGGGCTTAACAGATTATGAATATGAGCAATGGGGAAAAACATCCGATATTATTTTCAGAGACATCTTACGTTGTCGAAGAGAAGGCATTATGTATGAGGACTATATTGTATTCTCAGACTCAATGAGACTAGCAGCGAGGTCGTATGATCAGGATGCGATTGAAAAAATGAAAGAAGAAAACAAAAATGATTAATAGATTTGCTACTGCACGCAAATTTGCTTCTAAAATTGTAGAGACAAAAAAACTAATTCCTCCAATTGATCCAATAGAAGTCATCAGGTCTTATAATATTGAAATAACTGAAGAAGAGAACCAACTTGGTATAGAAGCATATTCTAGTTTAGATGAAGTCCCCAAAATAACCATTAATACTGAATTTTCGTTACCTTCAAGGAAAAGATTCACTTTAGCACATGAATTAGGACATATAATTATTCCTTGGCATAATGGTGATTTGAAATGTGACACAGATAAACCATACAATATAATTCGTGGTCGTCAACTTTTGGACACACAAGAATTAGAAGCAAATATTTTTGCTTCGGAGTTATTAATGCCACAAGTTTGGTTGCAAGAACAAATATCTAGCTTGACCCTTTCTTTCGAAGATACTATTAATACCATAAGAGATAAAGCGCAGACTTCTATAATGGCTTGCTTATATGCACTTGAAGACGCCTTGCCGTCTGGCAATTTATATTATGTAAAAAAAGACAATACAGACTATTGGAAAAAGTTTTCCAGCGAAAGAACTTGCACGACTGAAATTTATGGGAAAATAGAAGACAAAATTACTTTCCTTAATAGAATTTCCAATAGCCAAGAAATTTTTCATATTTCGCAATATGAGATTATATATTTTAGCCTTTTGGGTTGTCCTAACTCTCAAGACATTAAAAATATTTATGCTGAAAGCAACGATATTATAGAATGTATAAATATAATAAGCGTTTATAATCCATTAAAGATTATCCTGTTCTTAAAAGATATCTTAAACTCTTTGGATGATGTTTATTGTTGTCACATTTTTGAAAATGAAAAGCATTTGCGTTGTGTCACTCATTTAGATTCAAAATTATATACATACTGTCAGGATTATAATGTCTTGATTGAAACGCTAGAAAAAAATGATTTGGATTATTATGAGATAAAAAGCGAGGAATATAAGCTTGTATTTATCAAAGAAGAAATGATTGATTTAATAGATGTTAGTACAACTAATCCGAATACTCTTTTAAAAAGTATTGTTCAGGACATATATCCAGATAATTTTACGAAAATGTTGCAAAGCATTAATGGGGTTGTTGCAAATATTAATTCGAAGAAAAAAAGTGCAGATTTAAAATTGTTGTACAACATAGTTAGACTGCGTTTCGCAGGTGATTATAATATGATTGATTTTTTCAATCATTCCGACTTTGATACTTATGTAATAAACAAAATTAAATCTATGTTGCAAAATCAAAAAAACAATACATAGTAAAGAACTAATATATGCATTTTGAATTACAAATATCGAAGAGATTTTAAATTTTGATAAAATAATATCAGGAATAAAAAAGTGGCGGTGATTGCTGGTGATAGAAAACGCTTTACGTTTTTTAGGAACTGACCCAATCGTTTTAGGTATAGCAACTATAAGTGGAATTGTCGGTTTCATACTCACAATAGTTGTTGCGATAAAAACGGCAAATATAAATAAAGTACTCAAATATAATAGGATAACCGAACAGTATAATGATGACAGAATGAGTTTTCAACGCAGTTTTGATGGTTATAAAACTACAATCATTGTTGATAAGTTGAAAACAGAGAATCTACTAAAAGACATCTTAACAAAAGTTGAATCATATCGAGCAAACTTTGACGAAATAATCTCTGTTAGGGAAAAAATTACACTCAATTTATTCATTCGGATTTTAAAGAAAGATTTTAATGAAATAGATGAATCTGACTGGAATAAGATTTGTAATTATTTAGCAAAACTGTCTGGTCGTTTGACTAAAAAGGAGGAACAAAAAAATGTCTAATTCAAAATTCATTAGTTTTTTAGAGAAACTAATATCTGAAACTAAAGAACGCAAATTGACTTGGAAATATTTAGATAG
>JAZTZH010000048.1:0-10934 GCA_045637365.1 Acutalibacteraceae bacterium | reverse complement strand
GTATGCGAAGTAACCTTCGCTGACGGTTCTAAGCTTATGTCAGATGAACTCTTTGAGGATTACGCAATCACACATCAGCCTACAGTAGAAGAACCCTATGTGGAAACCAACGATAAAGATGCCGAATATCAGTGGTATGAGTTTGTACCCGGTAGGGTTGAAATTACCGATAAAAACGCAGATACAGTTATTATTTCATCATGCGAAAGCTCTTACGATGAGGAAAAAGGTTGGACAGGCGTTTCTTATGCGGATGGTTACGAAATTAATTTCTTTGAGATTGAACTTAAAAAAGGTGATGAAGTTATCATTGAGCTTAATCCTGAAGAAATTGAAGAAATCGGCATATATGATAATTATAATGAATGTGGTGAATTTGACTATACTTCTTCCGGTAAGGAAACCTACAAACTTACCGCTGTTGATGACGGCACCTATGTCGTTTATGCTTACAGATATAATCTGGAAACAAATCCGACTGTAAAAGCATACGCAGATTTAGGCAGCTATAAAGAACTCGACGGTGAAGATTCAGCAGCACTGAAGGATTTCAGGCTCGGTAAGAAGTTCGTATGTGAAGTTACCTTTGGTAACGGTTCTAAGCTTATGTCAGACGAATTCGTAGAAGAATTAGTTATCACACATCAGCCCACAGTAGAAGAACCCTATGTAGAAACTAATGATCCGGATGCTGAATATCAGTGGTATGAGGTTACAGGTGAGAGTATCGAAATCACCGATAAAAACGCCGACATAGTTTATAAAGAAAGGGGTTCAAGCGTATACTATGAAGAAACAGGCTGGCAAGGTGTTGAATACGAGGATTATGGAGGAAGAGAATTCTTTACCGTACGTCTTAAAGCCGGAGAAAAAATAACTGTCAAACTTATGGGCGAATTCCGTAGCTACGGTGTCGGAATATGGGATCTCGAACTTGATGACGGAGTATGGAAAGAGATTGTGGATGGCGTAACCGTCTATGAGTTCACAGCACCGTATGAGGCTGATTACACTTTACAGGCTTACGTAAGAGATGACAACGATAGCATAAGAGCTTATTTCGGCGGAATAGCTGAATATACAGCTATCGAAGGTGAAACCTCAGCAGAGATTAAGAATTTTGAAATTTGTAAGAGCTATGCTTGTAAGGTAACATATTACGATGGATATGAGGAAATGTCTGACAGAGTCGATAATTTCTACAGAATCACACATCAGCCTACATTAACAGAGCCTTATGTAGAAACTAACGACGAAAACGCTGAATATCAGTGGTATGAGGTAGTTGATAACGGCTACGAGATTGATGACAGCAGAGCAAGTGAATTCGACATCAATACGCCGGGAGTGGTTGTCGCTCTTTCCGGTGAATCCTCTTACTCCGCTGAAGAAGGCTGGTCCGGCTTCTATTATAAGTATGATGGCTTATATATATTATTCTATATGAACTTCGACCTTAAAAAGGGAGATCTTCTGAGCTGTGAATTTTCTTCGGACATAGAAGATGTTGCTATATTGAATCTTGAAAACGGATATCCTTTAACAATTGCTCACGACGGAAATAAAGCTGTCTACAAGGCAACTGAAGATGTTCGTGTGGCCCTTATGGCAGTGTCTGAAGAGATAGCTACAGCTAAAGCTTTCATCGTAGATGAGACATATGAAGCTTTAGAAGGCAAAACATCAGCTAAGCTTTCAAACATTGAAGACAATAAAGCTTACGCCTGTGAAGCAACCTTCACTGACGGCAGCAAGGAAATGTCTGAACTTCTCGATAATAGTTACCAGATCACACATCAGCCTACAGCAGCAGAGCCTTATGTGGAAACTAACGACGAAAACGCTGAATATCAGTGGTATGAGTTTATAGATGGCACATATGAAATTACTGATGAGAATGCTGAGTCATCACTCGGTACTTACAGTGCAGAGTACGGTTGGTTACCGGAAATAGACGATGACTCATCAAGCCAGTTCTATTTCTCTGTTGATTTGAAGAAGGGAGACGTGCTTTCACTTGAATTCTCATCTGCTCCCCAAATGATAATGCTTGAAGACGGAATAGTAATTGATGTTGAAAGCACCGAATATGATTATACTGCACGTGCTGACGGCACATATCAGCTTGTCGCTTTTTATTCGGGCAAAGAAATCACAGTCAAAGCACATATAAAAGCTGAATCCTTTACCGAAATTGAAGGAGAAACATCAGCTAAGCTCTCGAACATTGAAGACGGTAAGAATTACACCTGTGAAGTAACCTTCACTGACGGCAGCAAGGAAATGTCTGATTTCTTCACAGCTGCATCACACAGTCACACAGCCGGTGAAGCAGTCGTAGAAAATGAAGTAGCAGCTGACTGTGAAAACGAAGGCTCTTATGATGAAGTTGTTTACTGTACAGTATGCGGTGAAGAACTCAGCAGAAACACAGTAACAGTTGATGCACTCGGACATAGCTATTCAGAGCTTGACGGTAAATGTGTATGCGGTGACGCTCTCGTCGGCTGGAACGAGCTTGACGGTAACTGGTACTACTTCTTCGAAAACAATACCCGTGCAGAAGGTATTACCCGCGTAGCTTATCCCACTGTCAGCATCGGTGGTGTGACTTATGTACCCGATCAGGAAACTCTTGATTACTGCGAAAAGAAGGGATTAACCTTCATCGACGCTGAAACAGGTCTCTTCTTCTTCGATGAAGACGGCAAGTTCCTTAATACCTACACAGGTATCACAGAGTATATGGATGAAATCCGCTACATTGAAAACGGATTTATGAAATGGCATCCCGGTTTCGTTGAAGTCGAAGGTGAACTTTATTACTTCATCGGTGGTGAAGCAATCGGCGGTAACACACCTGCAGACGGTGACACCTACCTCACAAAAACAAACGGCTTCAAGGGCTTTATTCAGAATGATGTTTATAACTTTGTAAACGGTAAGCTCAGCGGAGCTGACGGCATCGTTAACGGTAAGTATTATGAGGATTCAAAGCTTATGATGGGTAACGGTCTGACAGCTGTTGAGCTCAACGGCGAAACCAAGTACATTTATGTACGTTCTGCAGGTCAGGTTGTAACTGATGCTCAGTATTGGGTAGGTCCTAACGACTATAAGATTATTCCCGGCGTTTACACCTTCGATAAGGACGGTTATATGCTCGGAATCAAGACTGAAGATATGACAGGTATCGTTTACGAAAACGGCGGCTATTACTTCTACGAAAACGGCACTCTTGCCTATAAGGGACTCATTAAGTACACAGGTACTGCCAATAACGGTACAGTTTACGAAAACGACTGGATTTATGTCCGTTCTAACGGTCAGCTTGCAGCTAACCGTGCTTACTGGACTACTAAGAACGATTCAGGCGAGCTTAAGAGCCAGAACTATAACTTCGATGAATGCGGTAGAATGATAAATAAAAACGGCATAATCGAAGAAAACGGTAACCTCTATTACTATGTAAACGGTATCAAGCAGCAGTGCTTAGGTCTTATTGAGATCGACGGTAAGTTATACTATGTAAGAACAGCCGGAGAGCTTGTAAGAAACAGAGAATACTGGATTACAAACGTTAATGATACAGGCGTAGTTGCCCGTAATTATTACTTCGATAATGACGGTGTAATGCAGAATCCCATTTACAATAAGACAGAGGATACAAACGGTATTGTAGACGGTTACTACTACATTGACGGCGAGATTGCATACGGTGCAGGTGTTGTAGAGCTTACTGATGAAGCCGGAGAAACCTTCTACATTTATGTACGTTCTAACGGTAAACTTGCTACAGGAAATTACTGGCCCACAAATACTAACGGCCTTCTCGAAAACAGAGGCTATTACTGGGGCTCCGACGGCAGATACTATCCTGCCTGAGAATAATTTAACAGTGAATAATCGTCGGGGATTTTCCCCGACGATTGCTGTTTTATGAGGTTTATTAAAACTCTACACGAATAAAAGGTTTAATTATATCGGATATCTTCGGCTTTATAGTATCCCTGTTTAGATCTTTATGTATAACGATGCACCGCCATACAGTGTTAAGAGTTATGATTTAGCCTTTAAGAACTTGTAATGTTTTGATTTAAGCAGTAAAAAAACGACTCCGTTTTCACACGGAGTCGTTTTAATGTTTTTATTTAAGACTGTAAAAAGTTTTTACTGTCAGACATTATCTGAATTCTTTTTACTGTATCTTTTAGTCATAAGAATGGGAATTATGCTCAGAAGAGAAATAAGAGCGCCTGTTATGAAAATCTTTCCGTTAGGAATATATTCCAAACGTCCTGTCAGCTCATTGAGCATAGTTTCTCCGCCGTTTTTGATTACGGACTGACTTATGCCCGAGCCGAAAATCATAGGCAGAAGCGCATAAGAAATAGCATAAAAACCTTCAAACTGCCCCTTTGCATCTTCCGGATAAAGATTTTTTGTCCACACCTTTGTAGTCTGAAGCATAATTATATAAGCGGAACCGATGAGAAATACAGCAAGAAATAATCTCGGGACGAAGACTTTCGATGTATCCACCTGTTCGGGAATGAGGGTAAATATGGACAGAGCGCCCGTTATACAGCATATAAGAGCTAACGTTGACACTTCGGTGTATTTACCTTTGTTAAGATACTTCGAAACAGGTAATGTCACGAGCATAGCCATGATAAGAGGCACTGCCTGGATAATGCCTATTTTGTCGGCTGAGAATCCGAGATAATGAAGCAGATAGTTTCCGACGTGCGGCATATAAGTATTGTGTCCGATAAAAAATACGGAAACAACGACATAAACCCACATAATTTCCTTGTGCTTAATCAGGGTTCTGAAGCTGAAAACACTGAAGAACTGCTTGCTGAAGCTACCATTTACGGAAGGCTTGACATCATCTTTCTTTGAGAAAAGGAAGATAGATATAATACCGAATACGGACATAAATATTCCAAGAATGGCAAACAGACGGATATAATTATTTTCTTTGCCGACCAGGAATCCGCCGATAACATTAGCCAGAAGAGAGCCGAGAACAGATTGTACTGCGATTGCGCCACCGATTTGTCCGCGGTTTTTCTCGTTCATTATATCGGTCAGCCAGGTACTGTAGCCTACGTCTGTGCTCATTGAACCGAAAAAGCTCAGAAGCATATCGATAAGAACGATACTGATAATTGCTAATATCAGCGATTTATTCGCTATGAACTGTGTAAGACCGAAGCAGGCGGTGAGAATACCCCACAGTACAAATCCTGTGCTTATGAGCTTTCTTCTGTTACCTGTTCTGTCTGTTAAAGTGCCGAAGAGGAATATGGAGACTGTTGTTGCCAGTGCACTTGCTATCAGCATCGGTGTGATTATAGACGGGTTTTTGTCTATTTTTTCATAAACGAAGGTATTGAACCATGTGCCTTCTACGCACCAGCTTGTCTGTCCTATAAGACCTAATGTCCATATAATTCCCCACATTTTGTATTTGGAATAGTCTTTTTTTACAGGAGCTTTAGCTGTCTGATAATTCTTCTTTTTCTTATTGTTTTTATGGTGAACTATGTTTTTTTCTTTTATCCAGGGGAGAGGATTTCTGTTATATAATGCCTTTATTTTATCTGCAAATTTAAAAACGATCAGTAACTCGATTATACCGATTATAACACCTGCGATACATAAAAGGTGATAGATTTTTAGCGGACCGAACCTGTTGCTGTCGTTTCTCGTGAATTCACTGAAAAAGCGTGTCGCACTGTACAGAATCAGATAAATGGGGAACATAGTGCCTTCTTTGGCTCTTTTCTTATACCACATAAGGAATAAGAATATGCAGAGTGCTAATCCGGCCTCAACTAACTGAGTCGGGAATTCACGTTTGAGAGAATTATGATTGTAAAGTCCCCATGAGCATTCGAATCCGTTGCAGCAACCGTAGCAGAAACATGCGAGCTTGGTAACTACAAGAGCCAATGGATACGCAGGAGTAATCAGGTCCATTTTCTTCAGGGGATTAGTCGCAATAAAATAAAAGAGTATAAAAAGAAATACCGGCTTTATAAATAAAGTTCCGTAATAGTTCAAAGATGTCTGAACCAGATTTCCGAATCCTTTATGAACCAGACCACCGAGAAAGTTCAGCTGTACATGAGAAATTAAGAGACATTCAAGAAACAACCATAATGTAGGTTTTGCTAAAAAAACAAATTTATCGTTTTTTATTGACTGCTTTATGAGTATGGAAGAAAGATTACTGAGCTCGGAGTTTTTGCTTCTGAAATGACAGACATTATAAATATAAATAAGGTAACCGGCTACTATGTTAAGCAATCCGTATAATTCAATTCCTGTATTTCCTAAAACAGGATACATATTATCGACCTTCTTTCTGTTGAAATAATATCATATTTAAGTAAGAATTTCAAGTTTTGCTAAGACGGAAAATGAAAATCGGGTATATGTTTTTATGATTTATAACGGTTTTATACCGTAATGAAATCAAAAGATAAAATGTAAATGTCTGATAATATAGTTTTTTTAAAAAAATTCTGTTTTTCGACAGATTATGACAAAATAAGCATTGAGTTTATAAGCAAAATGAGGTATCATTAAAAAAGGAAGTAACCAAGGAGTGAAAATATATGTTCAGAGAAACGGAATTGTTAAAACCTTTATATGTAGTAAGAATTGAAAACGGTGTTATACTTTTTGTTTACGACGGATATGCGGAAGATGAAGGCGGAAATAAATATAAACCCGTGTATGAAGAAATCGATGATGACGGTGATTGTGAGGTAGCAGGCTGGGAAAAAGTTGCTGAATGAGGTTTGCAGAAATAATCAGAAAGATAAAAATGAATCCTGCGGACTTGTATCTGCAGGATTCATTTTTATTTGCCGCTGAGCAAGATAAACTGAAAATTTGATTTATCTGTACTTCGGGATAAAAATAAAAAACATAAAAATATTCAGCATAGAGATTACCTGTAATCAATATCAAAAAAATAAAGAAAAAAACTAAAATAAGTCAATTTTGTTAAGGAAAACATAACAAAACAGATGTACAATAGTTAAAGAATAGCTATTTGAAAGTAAAGGAGCTGTAATTATGGCCCATTTTATTTATTCGGCATTCTGCGATGAATCCGGAGAAGCAACCATAGGCGGACAGATTGCTGCCTGTAAAAATAACGGTATTACTCATATGGAGCTTCGGGGATTCGGTAAAGCACTTAATATAAACAGACTTTCCGTCAAAGAGGCTGAAGAAATGAAAGTGGAAATTGACCGTGAGGGAATGAAGGTTGCTTCCATAGGTTCAGGCTACGGAAAAATAAATATCAAAGAGGATTTTGCACCTCATTTTGAAGCTTTTAAAAATACGGTTGAGGTAGCTAAGATTCTTGAAGCAAAATATATCAGAATATTCAGCTTTTATTTCAGTGAAGGTGATTCCTATGAAAAATACAGAGATGAGGTCATCTGCCGTGTGAAAGCTATGACTGATTATGCTGTCAGTAAGGGGCTTGTATGCTGTCACGAGAACGAAAAAGGAATTTACGGCGATAATGCCGAGCGTTGTCTTGATATTCTTGAGGCGTGCGAGGGAAAGCTCAGAGCAGTTTTTGATCCGGCGAACTTTGTGCAGTGCGGTGTGGATACTCTTAAGGCTTATGACTTGCTCGAGGATTACATAGAATATTTCCACATTAAAGATGCGCTTCATGAAAACGGTGAGGTCGTTCCGGCGGGCGAGGGAGACGGAAATGTAGAAGAAATACTGAGAAAATTTGACAGGCATAAGAAAGCGGTTATTCTTTCTCTTGAACCTCATCTTAAGGTCTTTTCGGGACTTTCTAAGCTTGAAGCGGTGGTTAAAAGTGTAACGAAGGAAAAGCTCAACACCTACGCAAGTCACACTGAATCCTTCAAGGCAGCGGCAGACGCTATGTATAGCACGGTAAATAAGGTGCATCCGATCCGTTTCGGGATCATAGGTATGGGTAATATGGGAACCTCTCACGCTAAAAGCTTTCTTGCAGGCAAGATAAGAGGTATGCGCATTACTGCTGTTTCTGATACTGAAGAAGAAAAGCTTCTGTGGTCGAAAGAAAATCTTCCGTGGGCGAAAACATTCAATTCTGCTCAGGAACTCATCGAAAGCGGAGAGACCGATGCGGTTATTATCTGTACTCCTCATTATTCACATCCGGAGCTTGTTATAAAATCTCTCTCTGAAGGTCTGCATGTGGTTTCAGAAAAACCGGCAGGCGTTTATACGAAGCAGGTCCGTGAAATGAATGATTTTGCTCAGAAGCAGGATAAAACCTTTGCTATGATGTTCAATCAGAGAACAAACTGTGTTTACAGAAAGATAAAAGAGATTGTTGACAGTAAAAAGTACGGCGAAATCCGACGTGTAAACTGGATTATTACCGACTGGTACCGCACACAGGCTTATTATAATTCAGGCGGTTGGAGAGCCACCTGGATAGGTGAAGGCGGAGGAGTGCTTCTTAATCAGTCTCCTCATCAGCTCGATTTATGGCAGTGGATATGCGGTATGCCTTCTAAGGTAAGAGCCTTCTGTCACGAGGGTAAGTGGCACGATGTGGAAATAGAGGATGATGTTACTGTTTACGCTGAATACCCCAACGGCGCTACAGGTGTTTTTGTTACCTCGACGGGAGATTTTCCCGGCTCAAACAGACTCGAGATTACTATGGATAAAGCGAAGCTTGTTTGTGAAAAAGGTGAGAAAATCACTCTCTTCGAGCTCGAAGAATCCTTATCTGAAAACATCGCCTGCTGTGAAAACGGATTCGCACGTATACCGTATATAGAAACAGAGGTCGAAACTGACGGAGTAAATGATCAGCATCCGGGCGTGCTTAATGCGTTTTGCGATCACATTCTTTACGGTACACCTCTCGTTGCTGAAGGAACAGAGGGTATAAACGGCCTTATGATTTCGAATGCAGCTCACCTTTCTTCCTGGACAAACGAAACCGTTACTCTTCCCATAGATGAAGATAAGTTTTATTCTCTTCTTAAGGAAAAAGCTGCTTTGTCTAAGAAAAAAGAAAATGTTTGTGCAAAGGTCACGGAGGATATGAGCAGCACCTTTTAAGGAAGTGAAAATATGAGAGTTTCTGTAGTAGGCTGCGGGATGATTTCACGAAATCATTTCAGAGTCCTTAAAAGCCTGAAAAATATTGAAATTTCATCGGTTGTGGATATAAAAAAAGACCGTGCAGATGCTGCGGCTGAAAAATACGGATGCAAGGCTTATTATGATTTCGAAACAATGCTGAATGAGGATAAGCCTGACAGTATTCATATCTGTACACCCCATTATCTTCATGTGCCTATGGCTGTTTCTGCACTGGAAAAGGGTATACACGTTCTGTGTGAAAAGCCCTGCGCTATATCTGAGGAAGGTCTCAGGATGCTTCGTCAGGCACAGGACGAAAGCTCTGCTAATTTCGGTGTATGCTTTCAGAACAGATATATAGAGTCGGTTAAAGCTGTAAAAAAGCTTATTGATAAAAGAATTTACGGTAAGGTTGTATCCGTAAGAGGCTTCGTTCACTGGAGCAGGGGAGAGGAATATTACAGTGACGACTGGCACGGCACTCTCGAAAAAGAGGGCGGAGGAGTAACAGTTAATCAGTCGGTACATACCCAGGATCTGATGCGATATCTTGCAGGAGGTGACACTGTTTCCGTTACGGCGCACACTTTTAATGATCATCTTAAGGGTGTTATCGAGGTTGAGGATACGGTGAACGCTCTGTTCACTTATGAGAATGATGTTACGGCTCTTCTTAATGCAACCACTGCTTTTTCTGATAATCTTCCTGTGATGATTGATGTTATCTGCAAAAGAGCGACTCTTCGTATCGAAGGCGATAAAGCATACGTAATAATGCTCGGAAGAGTAAAGAGGCTTCGTCTGAAGGACAAGGGTGGCTTTATAGGAAAGAGCTACTGGGGAAAGGGTCACGCTCCGCTGATTAAGGATTTTTATGACTGTATAAAAAAAGGACAGCCGTTTCCCGTGGATGCCTATGAGGGCGGTAAAGCGGTAGAAGAGTTTTTAGCTGCTTACAAATCGTCAGAGTCGGGCGAGAAAATATATCTGAAATGAGATGATGTTATGAAGACATTAAAGCCTGTTCTTCACAGTGCAGACTGTATAAAAAAAATAGAAAAGCCTGTTCTTACAAAGGATGACATACCTTATGAGGCTTCACTCATATTCAATGCAGGTGTAGCCAAGTACAAGGGGAAATATGTTATGGTATTCCGTAACGATTACGGACCTACGGAGAAAACTTATCCTAAGGTGAAATTTAAAACCTCTCTCGGTTTTGCTGTAAGTGATGATGGAATTAACTGGAAGGTCAGTGAAAAGACTATTTTTGATAATAAAAATCTTCTTCCTGAGGATGAAATAAAAAGGCTTTACGACCCGAGAATAACTGTTATAGACGGTAAGCCTTATCTGTGTATGGCTATGGATACCCGTCACGGTGTAAGAGGCTGTATCGCTGAAATTGACGATGATTTCGAAAAGATAAACATTATCAGTGCTTCTGCTCCCGATAACCGTAATATGGTACTGTTCCCTGAAAAAATAAACGGTAAGTATGTCCGTCTCGAAAGACCCTTCCCTGTTTATTCCAGAGGAGGCAAGGACAGGTTCGATCTGTGGCTTTCTACTTCACCTGATCTGATTTTCTGGGGTGAAACAGAACTTGTTCTGGCAGTGGAGGATGTTCCTTATGCTAATGATAAAATAGGTCCTGCAGCCCCGCCCATAAAAACCGATAAAGGCTGGCTGACGATTTTTCACGCAGTAGATAAGAATGAAAGAAGACGGAAAAACGGCTGGGAAAGAGCGTGGAAGAAAAGATACTGTGCAGGTATTATGCTTCTCGACCT